>CAMQEO010000125.1 GCA_946999785.1 uncultured Atopobium sp. | reverse complement strand
CATTGCATCGGCACCAGAAGCAGAGGTTAAGCCCTTAGGCTGAGTCATCATGTTATCTGTATCAACAATTGCCATGTTAGGCATAAGTTGGTAATCGGCAATAGGCCATTTAACACCAGTATCTTTATCGGTGATAATTGCATACGGGGAAACTTCAGAACCAGTACCAGAAGACGTTGGAATGGCAACAAAGTATGCTTTACGACCCATTGCAGGGAATTCGTAAACACGTTTACGAATATCCATAAAGTCAGCTGACATGTGCTCAAACTTTTCGTCAGGATTCTCGTACATAAACCAGATGATCTTACCGCAGTCCATAGCAGAACCGCCACCAATTGAAAGGATAACATCAGGTTCAAAAGCACGAAGTTGAGCCAAACCTTCACGTGCAGATTGAAGTGAAGGATCTGGTGCTACATTCCAGAAGCACGAATGAACAATACCAAGACTGTCCAGCGTATCTTCAATAGTTTTTGTAAAGCCACTCTTGTAAAGGAATTGGTCGGTGATAAGGAATGCACGCTTTTTGTGGAGTACATACTTAAGCTCTTTAAGAGCTTCTGGCATGCAGCCCTTCTTGAAGTACACCTTATCAGGAGTTTTGAGCCAAAGCATGTTTTCGCGGCGCTCAGCCACAGATTTAATGTTAAGCAAGTTCATCACTCCTACGTTTCCACATACAGAGTTTCCACCCCAAGATCCGCAACCAAGTGTTAATGATGGCGTAAGCATAAAGTTGTAGATGTCGCCAATACCACCTTGTGCAGCAGGAGTATTGATAAGAATACGGCAGGTCTTCATAGCTTGCTCGTATTTTGCCATTTTCTCTTTTTCATTAGTGTTAATGAACAAAGATGCGGTATGACCATAACCACCTTCGGCAATCAAACGCTCGCCCATTTTAATAGCAGTGTCAAAGTCTTTTGCGCGATACATACCCAAAACTGGTGAAAGCTTCTCGTGTGACCAAGGTTCGTCGGGCTCAACCGAGGTAACTTCGGCCATAAGAATCTTAGTGGAAGCAGGAACTTTAACCCCTGCCATCTCGGCAATAACAGGTGCAGGTTTACCAACAATCTTAGGATTGATGTTTCCGTTAACAATAACGGTATTTCCTACCTTTTTAATGTCGTCGCCTTCAAGGAAGAAGCAACCACGACGGGTAAATTCAGCTTTTGCTTGATCATAAACCTTATCGCAGACGATAACGTTATTCTCGGAAGCACAAATCATGCCGTAGTCAAAGACTTTAGAGTGAATAATTGAGTTAACAGACATTAAAATGTCAGCAGTTTCATCAATAATTGCAGGGTTGTTACCAGGTCCTACACCAAGAGCCGGTTTTCCTGAACTATATGCAGCAGCAACCATGCCCGGGCCACCTGTTGCCAAAATGGTATCGGCTTCGTGCATAAGGGTGTTGGTAAGTTCAATAGAAGGTTTATCAACCCAACAAATGATGTCGCGTGGAAGTCCTGCTTTTTCTGCAGCGTCACGCACAATACGGGCAGCTTGAATGGTTGATGCTTTTGCGCGTGGGTGAGGAGAAATCAAAATAGCATTACGAGTTTTTAAGCATAACAATGACTTAAAAATAGCCGTAGAAGTAGGGTTTGTTGTTGGAATAACAGCAGCTACAATACCAATAGGCTCGGCAATCTTTTTTAAGCCGTACGCTTTATCTTCAAAAATGGTACCGCAAGTCTTGGTGTGACGATACGCGTTATAAATATATTCGGCAGCAAAGTGATTCTTTATAACCTTATCTTCAACAAGACCCATGCCCGTTTCTTTTACAGCAGCTTGTGCCAAAGGAATACGAGCGTCATTTGCTGCCATAGCAGCTTCAAAGAAAATCTTGTCAACTTGTTCTTGCGTAAATGTTGCAAAAACTTTTTGAGCTTTACGCATTTTCTTCAGCTGAGCCTCTAGGGACTCCACGCTGTCGATTAACGTTTCACAATCGTTTGATGATGCGGTTTTTTGCATCTCATCGGATTGTTTTGGATCACACACCGGCGTGTCATGCTTAGTCATAACCCCTCCATAACGTAGTCCATATAAACTCGGCGGATAAGCAACGAGTTTATCCAAAATGTTTTCATTTACATAAAAACCATTCGACTTATATATTTGCAGATTAGTGGGTATAAATGCGCGACAATTTTATATTCTGAGTTAATTATGAGGATATGTCTTAAGATGACTATCCTTCACTGGTCATATACCACTCATTTTATACACATTCACGTGTCATTTGTACGTATTTGTATAGCAATACATGCTCAGGTTTATGAAGAGTTTATGAAGGATCATATGACCTACAAGGAACACTCATGAAAAAACATCTATATGCCTACAAAACGAGCAAATTTGATGACATGTTGTAGGTATCAGCGATATATGCACAAATGTAAGATAACAAAAACGATGCGTATGGTGGCTTGGGTTGATTATAAAAGTAAGTAGAACACTTGAGGTTACAGGAGTTAGTAGCACG
>CAMQEO010000124.1 GCA_946999785.1 uncultured Atopobium sp. | reverse complement strand
GAGAATTTAAGCGGCGGAACGTGCGTAGCAGTACCCTTGACGGCACATAGCTCACAGCAAGCTCCAGCGCCAGGGGCAAACATATCGTTTGCCCCTCTGCCCCTCTGGCGAAGAGCGGGTCTGGGCAGCGCCCAGTGGGGAGCCGTCTTTTAGACGGCGGGGCAACGCCCCTAAGCCCGCGGCAGCGCGTGTCATTTTTGCAAAAAATGGTATAACACGCTACACCATTTGCAAAATGGATTGAATTGCTATAATCTGTTCAAGAACCAAGGGGGTGTTTTAGATGGCGCATTTCGCTAAATATGCCGCAGCAGCGGTAGGACATTTGCTCAAACATTACGAGCGAGGAAAAGACGCTAAAGGCGACTATATCAAATTCGGAAACAAGAACATTGACCTTACTCGCACCTTGGAAAACTATAACCTTGCTCCCGACCGTAAAGGGGGACAGCAAGCGTTTATCAAGCAGCGTCTTTCAGAAGTTAAGCTGCAAAAAAGGGACGATGTAAAAATTCTTTGTGATTGGGTAGTAACGCTGCCAAAAGGTGACTATACTCCAGAGCAAGAACACGCATTTTTCAAGGAAACTTATCGGTTTCTATCAGGAAAATATGGCGAAAAAAATGTGGTGTCAGCGTTCGTTCATAAAGATGAAGAACAGCCACATATGCACTTTGCATTCATTCCCATAGTGCCTGATAAAAAGTGGAATGAAAAGCACCCGGATAAGCAGCGTGAAAAGGTGTCTGCGAAAGAATGTGTTACGAAATCTGATCTTGAACGGTTTCATACCGAGTTCCAGCAGCAGCTTGATAGCTGCTTTGGACGTGATGTTTTCCCAGTTCAGAATGGAGAAACTATTAAAGGCGCTGCGAACGTTGCTGAGCTGAAGGCTGCCAGGGAAAAAGAAGCTTATGATAAGCAAACAGCTTTTTACCAGGAAGCACAGGAAACTAGGGTCAAAAAGCTATCGGAGTATCAAACACAGATTGAAACGCTGCACAATGAGAAAAACGCCTTACAAAACGAAATAAGCGGTTTACGTGGTATTATTGAAGCGTTGCGTGAAAAAATTGCAGTATTAAAGGACACGGCTGCGGCGAAGCTGTTGCGTGTTCAAGAGCGATTAGATCGCACTTTACGGCATATGCCTGAAAAGTCCTCGCAGGACTTCAAGCGCGAGTGGGCGAAAACAAAAGAAGTAACTATTGAGCAGGCAGTTAAGCCAAAATCGAAAGGTTGGGAACGATAATGGATAAAAAGATGACACTTGAAGAGCTAGAAGCTGCAAAGGAACGAGGGGATTTGCCATTTGATCTGATGATGGATTGGGCACAGGCAAAAGCCGATAGCGAGAATAAAGCAACGCATGTTGTGAGTGCGCCTGCGTCTGAGCAGCCCGATACAGAGCAGCATGAAGTAAATATTTTGGATGATTAATCTTCTGTTTTTTGCTGGTAGCGCAGCTTATGAGCGATAAAGCATATCTTCATCATCGATTACATAATTGCACTTCACGCTGCCATCTTTTAAGTTGAACGTTGCCTGCAAGTTTTTAATATCCTTCCATTCGCCGCGCCCGATGAGTTCAGGGTTAACCATGTATGTGCTGGTGGCTACTCTTTTTAATATTTTTTTGCGGATGAGCTTGTTTAATTCAACATTGAAGCGATTTTGCAGCGTAGCTTCTGACCAATTAAGCTGCTCAGCAATAATTTGTTTTATGTATGCGTTCAAGAAAATTAATTGCTTCTCTTGTGCGTATGTCATATATGGCAGCAAGTGATATAAAAAATTAGTATTGACATTCTTACCTGCGCCTTTAAACGCACACCAAGCTTCAATATAGAGTTTAACGTAATCAGGTTCGGTTGTTTTATACCGTATCGTTGTATCTTCTTCCAGCACAACACCCTCTTCAGTTACAATGCGATGATTTTCGATAACTTGCTGCGCCATAATACGTTCCTTTCTTAATAACAAGTAGTTAATAATATTATACCATTTATATAAATGATTATATACTACAGTATAACGATTTGAGAAAACAATACGTGAAAGATGAATATTGTGGTATTAGTTGAATGAATACTGTAGTATTCATTCGTGTTAACTATAATATAAGACTTGATTTTTTATTTTCGCAGGTAAACATATAAAAATACACATTATACTCTTCTCTTATCTTTTCACCGATTTATCACGTTTCTGGCTCTCCGAGCCGTTTCGTTTGACGCTCGTGTACAACGCACTTTCGCGGCATAAACCGCGCACAAGAGCAGTGCGCTATTTATTCCACGGTTACGTTGACACGGCTACCCCATGCGTATGAGGATGCTACCGCAAACGGAAGCAAGACCTCGAAGCTCTGTAACGCCGTTTGCGCGCGCTTATTGTACGCATGGGGCACACTACACTACCATGCGGACATTGGCGCGTTCCTAGGGGGCTTTCCGCCCCCTAGCGACCCCCGAACCGCTCCAAAAGCAAGACGGCTTACCGACTGACGGCTTGCGGTGGGTGGCAAGGGGGATGTGAGCGTAGGGCAGTC
>CAMQEO010000123.1 GCA_946999785.1 uncultured Atopobium sp. | reverse complement strand
ACCGAACGGTACGCACGGTGGTGTGAGAGGTCGGCGGTTAATCACCGCCTCCTACTCGATCACTCATTTATTTCCTGAGCGCATAAGCTGCCTTTCCTTTGCAATGCTATAAGGGTGTGTTCACACACTTTGCAAGCCAAACTTCATCGTTCATAGGGTGGGATATTTTTCCATCTGCACATCCAAGTGAGGTAATGCCTTTAATCTCGTCTTTTGTGAGCTTAAAATCAAAGACATTTAAATTTTCGGGCAGGCGCGCTTCGTGTACAGTTTTAGGAATCACCGCAATGCCACGATCAAGTTGCCAGCATAGCACCACCTGTACCGGAGTTTTGTGGTACTTTTGAGCACAACTTTGAACGATATCGCTTTGCATAACTTGGGGATTTGCGCGCGCAATGGGGCAGTATGCAACTGGCTGAATATTGTTTTTATGCAGGTAACTTACTAAAGCTTCTTCGGGCCATAACGGATGAATTTCAATTTGGTCACAACTTGGCATAATGCGCGCATGCTGCATAAGATCATCAAGCATTACTTCATTAAAATTGCTTACACTGATGCTTTTGATAATGCCTTGATCGTGATAATCTTCCAACACGTGCCACGTTTCTAAGGCATTTTTACTCCACCAATGCAGATACATCATATCAAGGTAATCTACCTGCAGGTCTTTAAGAGATCGATCAATGGAGCGTTTTGCAAGCTCTTCACCGTAATAGTTGGGCCATATTTTGGTTGCAACAAAAAGATCTTTACGCTTTACATCGGTGTGAGCAATTGCTTGGCCTACTTCTGTTTCGTTTTGGTACATCCATGCTGTATCAAGTGCACGATAACCAAGATCGAGCGCTTTAAGCATAAGATCAATCGTGTTATGTGCCTTATACGTACCTAATCCTATTAAAGGCATAGTATGTCCACTGTTTAATGTGATGCTTTGCTCTATACGTTTATTTTTGTTTGTGCTGTCTTCCATGAAATTTCTTCTTTCTAAACGCAACGCATTAATAAATCATAAGATGTGTGTTGAGTTGAGATATGCATATTGTCATTTAACGTGTGTATAACAATATAAATTCTTTTAAACAGTATAAAGGAGAGAAACGCTTAAAATCTAGTGTTAAACACATCTTTCAAACAAGCAATAATTGCAAAGCAGATACATAGCAAGCAACCTTCTGCGTACCTAACATACAACCAACTAACTAAGAACCAACATACAAAATTCTATGTAATGCCTTATACCGTAGACCGATATGCAGCAAAATGCTTTATACTGTAGTTCATGCTAGGATAAGTAATCACAAGTCACAAAGACCAGCATACGGTGCACTCTTAACGCACCACACGCGGTGTATAAAGCCCGCGTTAATGACTATTTCGGAGGATGTATGTGCGGAATTGTTGGATTTACTGGAAAAAAACAAGCAAAACATTTTTTGTTACAAGGCCTTGAGGCACTTGAATACCGTGGTTATGATTCCGCAGGTATTGCGGTTGTATCAGACGATAAAGAGCTTCACAGTGTAAAATGTGCAGGCCGTGTTCAAACGCTCATTGAGCGCAGCGAGCTTGCTAATCTCAACGGATTTACGGGTATTGCGCATACACGTTGGGCAACGCATGGCGCTCCTACCGACAAAAACTCGCATCCTCATTTAAATGATAACGGAAGAATTGCTATCGTTCATAACGGTATTATAGAAAACTTCCGCCAACTAAGAGCATATCTTGCACAAATAGGGCATACGCTTAGAAGCGAAACAGATTCTGAAGTTATTGCTCACTTGGTAAGTGACGCATATAATGGCCCTGCGCAAGGTAATCTACTTACAGCCGTTAGATATGCATGTGAGCGTTTGCAAGGTACTTGGGCAATAGCTGTTACTTGTGCCGATTTACCAGACGAAGTGGTTGTTGCTCGCAAAGGATCACCACTTGTTCTTGCTTCTACGCCTCAAGGTGCTTATGCTGCAAGCGATATTACACCTATGGCATCGGTTGCCTCACATGTTATTCAACTCCAGGACAACCAGTTTGCACGCCTTAACTCAACAGGTGATATTACGGTATTTGATGATAACGGTATAGAAATTGCTCATCCTACTACGCTTGATATCGATTGGGACGCTTCGGCAGCAACGCTTGGTGGTTATGCCGACTTTATGGCAAAAGAGATTGCCGAGCAGCCCGAGGCACTTGAGCGTTTGCTTAAAGGTCGTCTTACGCCTGACGGAATTAAGCTCGATGAACTTGCAATGACTAACGATGAACTTGCATCCGTAGACAGAATTTATATGATTGCCTGCGGTACATCATATCACGTAAGTTTAATTGCTCGTCAATATATCGAATCATGGGCAAAAATTCCTGTTTGTTGTGAATTTGCTTCAGAGTTTATCTACAAAGAACCACTTATTACGAATCATACCCTTTGCATTATCATTACGCAGTCGGGCGAAACAGCAGATACTCTTTGCGCAGCAAGAAGAATGAAAGCGCTGGGATGCAAAGTTATAGCCATTACCAATGTGTTGGGGTCATCGGCTGCGCGTGAGTCAGACGGTGTTGTATACGTTCAA
>CAMQEO010000122.1 GCA_946999785.1 uncultured Atopobium sp. | reverse complement strand
TCTTAAGCATTGCGTCTACTTCAACAGAAAGCTGATCTAAGAAGTTATCAACCTCGTCAGTATTGTATCCGTGTTTTTTGTCTTCCGAGAATGTCATGTGTTCTATATCAGCTGGAGTAATGGCCATCTTTGTTCCCTTTCGACTAAGCTGATGATGTTCAAAGATAAAATCATCATATCAGGTATTATGCTATATATCTATGCTCTTTAGTATAACCTAACTATAAATTTACAGAATTAAATCTTTAATAATTTGTAAAACTAAAAGTGCAACAACAGGCGAAAAATCTATTCCACCAAAAGGAGGCATAAATTTACGAAAGATACTTAAGTACGGCTCTGTAATTTTGCGCAAAACTTCGCTTATATCAGCAACAAGCGAATTTTGACCGCCTGAAATATTTGGAACCCACGATAAAAGTGCCGAAACAATAATAAGCCACGAATATACTTCTATAAGTTGTGAAAGTATATACACAATTTTTAAAGACAAATTTGGCATTAGTGCTCCTTGAGCTGATATGTTTTCTTCATTGCAGCATCAACTCCACACGAAACAGCATTCATAAGGCCACCTTCCATGAAGCGCAATCCTTGAGCCGTGGTACCCGCTGGCGATGTAACACGTTCCATAAATTGACGAGGATGAATATGTTCATCTAACAATTGACGCGCGGTACCCTGCATCGTGTAGAGTGCTAAATCGCGACACACATGAGCCGGAATACCCCACTCAACACCGCTACGAACAACAGCGTCTATCATAAGTGCAAAAAATGCCGGTCCACATCCCGAGATAACACCTGCGACGTCGAGTTGTTGCTCGCTCATAAGATAGGCGCAACCACATGCAGAAAACATGTTGTGTACCAAAGCTGCGTCTTCGTGCGTAGCCGATGCGGCAGGACACACCGCACACGCTCCGCTTAAAGACTTAACACAAATATTAGGCATAACACGAACCAAACGCGCTTGAGGCAAAAGCTTTGAGAGCGCATCAAGCGATACGCCAGCAGCAATACTTACCACAAGTTT
Source organism: uncultured Atopobium sp. (assembly GCA_946999785.1). Taxonomy (GTDB): domain Bacteria; phylum Actinomycetota; class Coriobacteriia; order Coriobacteriales; family Atopobiaceae; genus Fannyhessea. The sequence goes on along the minus strand of CAMQEO010000122.1, from coordinate 1,566 downwards.
ATGAGCAAGAACAGGCGCAAGCGGGCTTATAACCTGCGTTAATACTTGAGGCTTTATTGCTACAATAACGCAATCATAAGAAGACTTGAGCATATCAGCCGCGTTTGTATAAACGTGCGCACCTCGTTGTTTCAATACATTAAGCGCAGACGCATTTATATCGGCAATTGCTAAATTATGAGGTTGTATAACCTGACTATCAAGCAGTGCAGAAGCAATAGAAGAACCCATAGCACCCGCACCAATAAGTGCAACGGAGCAAGGACAAGGTTGTACGACTTTTTGATTGTCAGACGAAGCCACACACTGCCCGTGTTCAGCTTTTACTGTTGCTGCACTGGTATGAACTTTGTTATCAGAGCAGTTACAAGCATGAATGTTTTGATCTATCAATGAATATACCTGCACTATCCTATTATCGCGCCATTGTGCTTTGTGAAATCAACTTAAGGATCTCATCTTTTGAAATCTCAACACCTTGAGGAAGTACCACAAACACACGATCTGACACTTCGTCTACACGGCCAGAAATACCGCAGGTGAGTCCTAAACAAAAATCAAGAATTCGCTTAGCAGTTTCGATATTGGTATTCTTAAATACCAAAACAACTGGTTGATTAGTGCGAACACGACGTACAACCATTTGTACATCGTCATAAGATGCAGGCTTTAAAATATAGGGAGGAAGCTGACCTGAGGTTTGCGGGCGTGGAATTGAGCGAAGACCTAAGTCACCTGGCGTTTTTCCGCCCGTTGTATTACCAAGCACCGAATGAGCCGTTTGAGCATAAGCGTGTGTCTGAGGGATCTGCGTTGTTTGATCAGCGGGATAATACCTATCTTGTCCTGCATACGCAGAAGTATTGCCACCATAGGTTTCCTGAGGTGTGCGCATTCTTTGACCGTTATAATAATCGGTGCGTGGAGCCTGCGAAAGAGGCCTTCCCGAACGGGTAAAAACGTTTACGCTTTCTGCCTCAGGACGACGCGTGTTGCCCAACACACCCGATGAATTTTCGCGGCGCGTGGCTTCTGCCTCGTCGTCATAATAATCATCCATGTTATCCATATCGTGCCCGGTGCGAATAGTTCTGATTCTATCTTTTAATTCGTCAAATAAACTCATGGCATATCCACCTTTCTCCACTAAGGGAGTATACCTTTGCATACGTACAAGGACCTATGCAGTAACCTTGTAGTTTTTATCAAACACAATCCTACCTAATCTAATAAGTGTTGAACCTTCTTCAAGCGCAATTTCAAAATCATCGCTCATGCCACATGAAAGCGTAGAAAGCTCAAGGCCTGTTTGTGCTCTCAATGCTTCACGCAGCGCAAAAAGCCCAGCAAATGATCGACGAGCAGTATCGGGATCATTGCGAGGAGCCATATTCATTAAGCCTTCAATATGAATGTGCTCCATGCTCATAAGCTCATCAAGACATTCGTATAAGGCTGTGCTGGAAAAGCCCGATTTAGAAAGCTCACCCACTACATTGATCTCAAGCAAACAAGAAACACGTAAGCCCTTTGCGCCTGCATGTTTATTAAGCGCGCGCGCAAGCT
>CAMQEO010000121.1 GCA_946999785.1 uncultured Atopobium sp. | reverse complement strand
GATGAAGCTCGTACGCCGCTTATTATTTCGGGTGCAGGTACTAAGTCGGCTACAACGTATAAGGATTTTGCGCGTGCGGTTCGTGATCTTAAGCCCGAAGTTGATTTTGACATGGACGAAGCAAAGCATACTATTGCAGCTACAGACTTAGGTTTGAAAAAAATTGAAAATCGATTGGGCATAGATAACATCTATGCCGATATGAGTGGACAGCTTGTTAATCACTTGCAGCAAGCACTTAAAGCTCAGTATATGTTCCATCGTGACCAACAATATGTTGTTGCAGATGGTGAAGTAAAAATTGTTGATGAATTTACTGGTCGTATTATGGAAGGGCGCCGTTATTCAGAAGGTCTTCATCAAGCTATTGAAGCAAAAGAGGGCGTGTATGTTCGCGAAGAAAATCAAACGCTTGCAACCATTACCCTTCAAAACTATTTCCGTTTATATGACAAATTGTCAGGTATGACAGGAACTGCTATGACTGAGGATGCTGAGTTTAGAGAAATTTATCATCTTCCCGTACAGGCTATTCCAACCAATCGCCCTGTTCAACGTCGTGATCTTGATGACCTTGTGTATAGAACTGTGGATGCAAAATTTAACGCGGTTGCGCAAGACGTTATTAAACGCCATGCAACAGGACAGCCGTGTTTGGTTGGTACTGTTTCTATTGAGAGTTCTGAGAGACTCTCTAGGATATTGGATAAACGAGGCATTAAACACGAAGTATTAAATGCAAAATTCCATGAGCGTGAAGCGCAAATTGTTGCTCAAGCTGGTCGTGAGGGTGCCGTTACTATTGCAACAAATATGGCAGGTCGTGGTACTGATATTCTTTTGGGTGGAAATCCCGATGAGCTTGCGCGTGAATTCATGCGTGAGCAAGGACTCAATCCCGATGAGGTAGATGAGCCTATATTTAACGAATTTAAAATTCGCGCTAAGAGTGTGTGTGAACGAGAAAAGAAAGAAGTTTTAGCCGCAGGCGGATTATGCGTTATCGGAACAGAGCGTCATGAAAGCAGACGTATTGATAATCAGCTTCGCGGACGTTCTGGCCGTCAAGGCGACCCTGGTGTAACGCAATTTTATCTTTCGCTTGATGACGATCTTATGCGTCTTTTTGGCGGTGATCGTATGGATCGTATTGCTGGGCTTATGGAAAAATATCAAATGCCTGATGACATGCCCATTAAAGCAAAATTGGTTACCAAAGCAGTAGAAGGTGCCCAGCGCAAGGTTGAAGAGATTAACTTTGCTATGCGTAAGAATGTTCTTGATTACGATGATGTTATGAACACACAACGTCAAGTAATTTATGAAGAACGCAATAAAATTTTGGATGGAAAAGATTTAGTTGCGCACATTCATGAAGTAACGCAGGATACTGTTGAACGTTTTACTACGCATTTTTGTTCTCAAGATCTTGACCCCGATGATTGGGATTTGGAAGGTCTTAAAAAGTGGATGATTGATCTTACTGGTAATGAAGAAGTCCCTAATTTGCCAGATTCTGGATCCTATGATGAACTAGTCGATTTTGTCTATGACTTTGTTGAGGATTGCTATCGCGAAAAATCTGAGCGGCTTTCCGATGACATTATGAAAGAGCTTTCAGCGCAGGTTATGCTTCGCGTTATCGATACGCGATGGATGGCATATCTGCAGGAAATGGATTATTTAAAGACAGGTATTGGCCTGCGCGGTTTTGGTCAAAGAGATCCACTTGTTGAGTATAAGACAGAGGCATTTGCAGCGTTTACCGAGTTAGTTAATACTATGTACGAGGACTTTTTGCGTACTATTTTACACATTGAGCTTATGGCTTCTCCTGCTCCTCGCGAGAATACCAATCTTGAAGCTGCACGTTACTCTGGACCTCAAGATGTAGATGGTGACCACGGTCCTAAGCATTTTAGAGATTTAGAAAATCCTCATGCTGACGGAAAACCTGCTCCGTATCGAAAAAGCGATCAGGATCCTTATGCGCATGTTGGCAGAAACGAAGAATGCCCTTGTGGCAGTGGTCTTAAATTTAAGAATTGTCACGGCAGGAACAGGTAATGAGCGACGTATATGCTGAGAATTTCACTGCGGTGCAATTACACGAACTTGAACAACGTTGTGAACAAGTTGGCATGTATTTGCACATAGATGAACTTCGTGCACACGTAGATAAACTTACGGTACAAGCAGGCGAGACCACGTTTTGGAACGATGCTGCGCGTGCTACCGAAGTTATGGCTCAACTTGGTGCGCTTAAAGAAAAGCTTAATCAGTATGATAGTGCTCATAAGCTCTTACTTGATGCACAGGCTGCTTTTGAACTTGCAGATACATCCTCGCAAGACGACGAAATGCTTATTGAAGCAAAACGACTTGCAAACAAACTCACTAATGTCCTTGATAACTTAGAGCTTAATACCTGGTTTAATGACGAATTTGATACAGGTGCGGCCATTGTTACAATAACGCCAGGTCAAGGCGGTCTTGAGGCGCAGGATTGGTGCGACATGCTCTTTAAGATGTACCTTCACTATTGCGAGCGCAAATCATGGACCGTTGATATTAACGATGCACCGGTAGGTGAGGTTATCGGTATTGATCGCGCAACGTTTACCGTAACGGGTAAAAACGCCTATGGTATGCTGCGTGCCGAGCAAGGGGTGCACCGCCTTGTGCGTATTTCTCCTACCGATGCAAAAAAACGTCGACAAACTACCTTTGCAGGTGTTGAAG
>CAMQEO010000120.1 GCA_946999785.1 uncultured Atopobium sp. | reverse complement strand
ATCGCAGGAACGCATGCTTTTATGTGTTGCAAAAGGTCATGAAGATAAAATTATTCAGATTTGTAAAAAGTACAGCTTGGATGCGGTAAAAATTGGTGAAGTTTGCGAAGGGCACCAATATAAGCTGTATCACAAGGGCAAGCTGGTTGCTGATATTCCTGTTGATGCATTAAGTGAAGATGCACCTGTATATGAAAATGAGTCACGCGAGCCTCAGCGTATTGCGCAGGCGCCTCAAGAGCAGTATACGCCCTGCTTTACCGATGCAACTCAGACGCTTAAGAATCTGTTGGCGACTCCTACCATTGCTTCTAAAAAGCGTGTATACGAAACCTACGATACCATGGTACGTACATCTACGGTTGTGGGGCCAGGCTCATCAGCTGCAGTTATTCGTGTTCGTGGCACTAACAAAGCGCTTGCCGCTACCACCGATTGCAACGCGCGCTACATCTATCTTGATCCCTTTGTGGGAGGTCAAATTGCTGTTTGCGAAGCTGCGCGCAATTTAGTGGCAACAGGCGCTGAGCCTTTGGCAATTACAGATTGTTTAAACTTTGGAAATCCAAAAGATCCCGAGATATTCTACGAAATTAAAGAAAGTGCACGTGGCATTGGCGATGCTTGTTCTGCCCTTAAAACGCCTGTTGTTTCGGGAAATGTATCGCTTAATAACGAGACAAATGGTCATGCTATTATGCCAACTCCCATGATTGGTATGGTGGGCTTGATCGAAGATTTATCGCATATTACTTCCTCTCATTTTAAAACAGCTGGTGATGTAATTTATACGCTTGGCGCAACGAGCGACGATTTTAACGGCTCTGAACTGAAAAATCTTGAGTGCGGATGTGTAAGCGGAAAGCTTTTTGCCTTTGACCTTGAGACGGAAAAGCGCAATCAAGAGCTCATTTTGCGCGCAATTAAAGATGGCTTTGTTTCTGCATGTACCGACGTGAGCGAAGGTGGACTGGCAGTTGCTTTAAGCGAGTGTTGCTTTGAGCATGGCGTTGGAGCTACGGTTGCGCTTGATATGCATACGCCGCGCATATTTGCCGAAACGCAATCACGTTTTGTTTTAAGCGTTCCTCAAGATAAGCGTTCTGCGTTTGAGCAAGCCTATGGAGCTCAATTTAAGCAGGTAGGCTATGTAACCGATGAAGCAGAGTTGCGTATTACCACATTGGATGAGCAGCTGAGTGTTTCTGTGGACGAGCTTAAGCGCTGCTGGGAAACAACTATTTCGCGTCACATGTAGGAGCAGGAGATCATATGACCGAAACAAATTTTATGCATGAATATGACGCGCAGGCAGGCGAACTTGTAAGCTGCGATTATCAAGATATTGCTCAAGATGCGCCGCATGAAGAGTGTGGTCTCATTGGTGTGTATCATCACTGTGATGCAAGCCTTTTAAGTTTCTTTGGGCTTATTGCGTTGCAACATAGAGGTCAAGAAGGCGCAGGTATTGTAAGCTTTACTAACCGCGATAAAGATGGAGCGGCGCAGCCGCGTGTTCATCAAAAACGTGGTCTTGGGCTGGTAAGTGAAGTTTTTTGTCAGCGTAAGGATTTCTCTGAACTTCCGGGCGATATTGCATTAGGACATGTCCGTTATTCAACTTGTGGTGATGCGTCAATTAATAATATTCAGCCATTTGTATTCAGATTTTCGGATATAAATGTAGCGCTTGCGCATAACGGCAATCTTGTAAACAGCACAACACTGCGAAAACATCTTGAAGACCAAGGAGCTATTTTTAATTCCACCAGTGACTCAGAGATTTTAATGCATCTTATTCGTCATAGTTCAAAAAGCTCGTTTCATGAGCAGATAAAAGACGCACTTTTGCAGGTAAAAGGTGGATTTACCTATATTTTAGCAACGGGCGATGAGTTGATTGGTGCCTGTGACCCCTGCGGTTTTAGGCCTTTGGTTGTAGGAAAACTGGGCGACGGTGCATATTGTATGGCAAGCGAATCGTGCGCGCTTAATCAAATTGGTGCATCATTTTTATTTGATGTTGAGCCTGGTGAAGTAGTGCTTATTAAAGACGGTCAGGTTACGCGTGAATATTATACAAACCACCATCAACAGGCAATTTGTGCTATGGAGTATATCTACTTTGCGCGACCCGATTCTGTTATTCACGATGTATGTGTTCATACGGCGCGCAAACGCTCTGGCGAAATTCTTGCACATGAAGCTCCGTGTCCGCAGGCCGATTTGGTGATAGGTGTACCCAATTCTTCGCTTTCTGCAGCTATGGGCTATGCTGAAGCGTCGGGCTTGCCTAACGAAATGGGGCTTGTTAAAAATCAGTATATTGGCAGAACGTTTATACAACCTACTCAAGCCGAACGCAGGCGAGGCGTGCGCATGAAGTTGTCGGCGGTGCGCAAGATTGTTGAAGGCAAAAGCATCGTGATGGTGGATGATTCAATTGTGCGTGGCACTACCTCGCGTTTAATTGTTGCACTGCTCTTTGAAGCTGGCGCGCGTGAAGTGCACGTACGCATTGCGAGCCCTGCTCTTAAATATCCGTGTTTTTATGGAATTAATATTTCGGATACGCGTGAGCTTATTGCAGCAGGTCACAGCCTTGAATACATTAGGTCCTTTATTGGAGCAACATCACTTGCGTATTTAAGTGAGCAAGGTCTTATTAAAGCGATCGATCTGCATGTAGATGCTCCGTATCAAGGTTTGTGCATGGCGTACTTTAACGGTGACTATCCAACACGCTTGTTTGACTACGAGCAGGATTACAAAGCCTCTCTTGCCGAGGTAAATCAAGTGCCGCTTAAGCATGCTTCGCATATTACCGATCGTGTCCAATAACACAGGCGTGCATGTACGAGGTGTT
>CAMQEO010000119.1 GCA_946999785.1 uncultured Atopobium sp. | reverse complement strand
AGGCGTGGATGGAGCGTGCTCAATCAGAACTTATAAGTTGGATTCTTGATTTTATGCTGTTTGATCTTGTACAAGAGCCTCCACTCAACAGGGCAAAGTTTGCTGCAGAGCTTCTTGGATTGCTTGATGATATACGTGCGAATAATTTTGCAGGTAGTTTTTTGAAATTTACTCCCGAGGGGCACCTTATACAAAAGTTGCGCGCGTGTGCTCAAGGAACGCGCATGCTTTCATCTAAGGATTTGATAGCGCTCTATGTTAAGCGTCGAGGAGTTCTATCCTGTGTGCGTCGTGTTTTGGCACACGTAAAAGGGCATAACTCTTATTCGTAGGCCTTTAGAGCTTGCACGTGGTGTAGAGCGTTCTCTATGTTTTCCCCTGAGATGTCATGTTTTCCATCGTGATGATTTTATGACGATAAGATTTACAAGATTATTTCTATCATTATCACGTAAACTAAATACGACCTTTAAGCGCGGTACGAGATACCGGTAAGGTACGTGTTGCAGAACAGCAACTCAACATAGCCTTCTTACGTGTCTCATCCGCTCTTTGCAGGTGAGGCTTTTTTATTATATGTACGCTCAAGGCGTACAGGAAGGAGAGCTATGCAACCCAAGCTTAAAGCATCAATTATGGATGCCACGGCAATGCAGCGAGCGTTAGTGCGTATTGCACATGAGATCATCGAGCGCAATGAGGGGTCAGACGTTGTTTTAATCGGTATTATTCGCCGAGGTGCTACGCTGGCTAAACGTCTGGCTTCGCAAATCGAAGCAATTCAAGGAACGCGTCCACGTACAGGTGAACTTGATATTAGTTTTTACCGTGATGACGTAAATCGCTCAATTGTTCCTGTTCTTCATGCTACCAATATTCCTTTTAAAATTGACAAACAACGCATTATTTTGGTAGATGACGTTTTGTTTACCGGAAGAACCATTCGTTCTGCTTTGAATGCTCTGATGGATTATGGTCGCCCCGATTCTGTCCAGCTGGCAGTTATGGTTGATCGAGGACACCGCGAGCTTCCTATTCGTGCTGATTTTGTTGGTAAAAACGTTCCGTCATCTCATGATGAAGATGTGCGCGTTTTAGTGAGCGAATACGACAAAGAAGACGCTGTAGAAATTTGGACATCAGATTCACAGCACGAGGAAGGTGAGTGCTAATGTTATCGGTTAAACATTTAATAGATACCAACAGCTTAACTGCAGATGATATTTCGCAAATCTTAGATACTGCTGCTTCGTTTGAAGAGGTTAACAAGCGTTCAATTAAAAAAGTACCTGCATTGCGTGGACGTACCATTGTTAATTTATTCTTGGAGCCTTCTACGCGTACCAAGAGTTCTTTTGAGCTTGCCGAAAAAAGGCTTTCTGCCGATAGTTTAAGTATGGGTGGCTCTACCTCTTCAGTTGTCAAAGGTGAGTCGCTTGCCGACACCATTCAAACTATCAGCGCTATGAATGTAGATATGTTTGTATGCCGTGCTCGTCTTGCAGGTACGCCTCAAAAAATTATCGAAAATACCGATGCCATTGTTATTAATGCAGGCGATGGCAAACACCAACATCCAACGCAAGCTATGCTTGACCTCTATACCATTCGTAAGCACTTTAAGCACCTTGATGGGCTTAAAGTTGCAATCGTTGGTGATTTAAGCCATTCTCGTGTTGTTGGATCCTTGGTTCCTGCTTTAGAAACTATGGGTGCACATGTTATTTTGGTTGGGCCTCCCACGTTTCAGGTTGATGATCCACGTTGGTTTGCATGTGAGCAAACTTCATCACTTGATGACGTTATCGAAGATGTTGACGTTGTTTATATGCTTCGTGTTCAACTTGAGCGTATGGAAGGTGCAACAATTCCTTCGCGCCGTGAGTATAACCGCTTGTGGGGTCTTGATATGCAGCGCGTTAAACGCATGAAACCACATGCAATTATTTGTCATCCAGGTCCTATGAACCGCGGTATGGAAATTAATGCTGACGTAGCCGATTGTGCACGTTCGCGTATCTTAACGCAGGTAAATTCAGGCGTTCTTACTCGTATGGCAGAAATGTACTTACTTTTGGGAGGAGAAAACAATGGCTTATCTGATTAAAGGTGCTCATGTTGTAGACCCTCAAGTATCACTTGATGGTAAATATGATGTTAAGGTTGAGGGTTCAGCCATTGTTGATGTAGCTCCTCAGCTTGAGGCAAGTGCCAACGACAAAGTTATAGACGCCAACGGTAAATATCTTGTTCCTGGATTGGTTGATATGCATGTGCATTTTCGTGATCCCGGTTACGAATATAAAGAAACCATTGAGAGTGGCATGCGTGCAGCTACACATGGTGGTTTTACTGATGTTGCAACAATGCCTAATACAAATCCTGTAACTGATACTGGTACTGGAATTAGGTATCAAATTGATCGCGCACGCGCAACTAATCTTGCACATATTCGTCCTATTGGTGCACTTACACGTGGTGAAGAAGGCGAAGCACTTGCCGAGATTGGTGATATGGTCTTAGAAGGGGCTTGTGCTTTTTCCGATGACGGCCATGGCGTTCAAAGTGCTGGTATGATGCGTACGGGCATGGGATATGTTTCTCAGTTCGATCGTTTGGTCATTGCTCATTGCGAAGACAAATCTCTCTCTGCACACGGTGTGGTAAACGAAGGTAGAGCTTCTACCCGTTTGGGTATGTTTGGCTGGCCCGCTCTTGCCGAAGAACTTGAAGTGTATCGTGACATTGAGCTTTGTCGTCTAACAGGTTGTCCACTTCACATTGCACACATTTCAACTGCAAAAAGTTTAGATCTTGTTCGTGCAGCAAAAGAAGAAGGTCTGCCAGTAAGCTGTGAGGTTACACCTCATCATTTGTTCCTCA
>CAMQEO010000118.1 GCA_946999785.1 uncultured Atopobium sp. | reverse complement strand
TACGCCCTCACATTTTTCAAGCTAAGTCCATGTGTAGCATGCATAACTTAAAAAAAATACAAGGGCGCAAAATACAATATCTTTGCTGTAAAATATAGCTTTTAAGCTAGGTTAGCAAAGTCTCGTAGCATCATGGCTTCTGCAGCTATGAGCTTTCTTAAAGAAGAAATTGACTGCGACTCATTAGGTGAATGAGCATTTGCCTGCGGGTCTTCAGGGCCTGTTACCAAAACTTGGTATTTTGGAAACATCTCGCATAAATCAGGAATAAACGGAATCGATCCGCCTTGACCTTGATTGATAGGCTGTGTTTCAAAAGCATCAGTTAAGGCTTGTTCGGCTATCATACTCACGTCACTGTGTGCATCCATAGCCCAACCACGGCCTTTATCAACAGGAGTCCAAGAAACCTCACAACCAAAAGGAGCGTTGGCAACCATAAACTCACCAAGTGCTTTTTGAGCCTGTTCGGGATCTTGTGAAGGAGCGGTGCGCAATGAAAGTCTAAACTTAGTAGAAGGAGAAATTACATTAAACGAACCTTCAACAGGATGCGCGTCAAATCCAATAACAGTAACAGCTGGTTTTACCCATAAGCGCGATGCAATGGAATCAGAACCAGCAAGTTTTACGCCTGGTAACACGCCTCCGTCAATTCTAAATTGAGCTTCATCGATATCTTGCTGCAATCCGCCTACTACTTCTTGTGATTCAACGCCTGGAACTACAAGATTACCGTCTTTGTCATACATGCGAGAGATAAGCAAAGCCGCAAGTGTATTAGCATCAAGAATAGGGCCACCAAATGCTCCTGAATGACGTGGACTATCTAAGACGCGTAGTTCCACATCAATATTAGTATTTCCGCGCAATGAAGTTGTAAGGCTTGGAATTTCTGAAGACCAGTTGCCCGAATCAGCAACAATCATGATATCTGCATCAAAGAATTCTGGATGCTCTTTTACAAAGGGAATAAAGCTGTCAGAACCCATTTCTTCTTCGCCTTCGATGAAGAAACGAATGTTTACGCCAAGCTTTTCACCCAAAATACTAAGCGCACCCAAATGGATAGCAATACCCGAACCATCATCAGAAGCGCCGCGTCCATATAAACGGTCACCTTTAATAGTTCCCTTAAAAGGATCGGTATTCCATGCACCGTCTTCATTTGGCGCAGGTTGAACATCGTGGTGTGCGTATAAAAGAACGGTTTTTGCAGACGGGTCTACAATCTTTGAACCAACAACTTCCCACGCGCCAGCGCTACCATCAGCGTTATGAGATTGAATTACTTGAGCATCAACCCCCACACGCGTAAGCTCATGCGCTACAAACTCGGCATCTTCTTTCATATGAGCCGCAGTGATACCTTCGGCAGAGATTGCTTTTTTCTCAATTTTCCGCATAAGAAAATCAAGAGCCGTATCTAGATATTCACTTGCCTGTTGAGATATTTCCTGATTGGAAAGCGACATACTTCCTCCTTACACCAAACCGTAACGTCTACACACCTATCAGTGTAGCCGATATCTCTATAAAAAGCCGCGGAAAACCATGAGAATATGAGTGAACGTAGCGTCAATAACATAAAAACGCAAGGCGTAATAATAAATAAAAACACGGCATAAAAATGTGACACATTTATAGTATCTTGTGATATGTTAATAATCTATAAAGCTTGTACATAATGCCGCGTGCGGTGAGCATGTGTACAATAAAAACAACCGTACATATGCATTCTTCGTTGATAGGCAGTTGACTTATATATGGCAAAACACAAATTGGCTGAACCACAGCAAGACCAAGATTTTTGAGCGCAAAAAAAAAGAAGAAAACATAGGCGAGTTTTACGTAAAATAGTCAAGACGATATACATGTTGTTCCTACTTCTTTTTATTGCGTGTATATCGTTTATTCTATACATCCTTATAAATACGCAAAACGCAGAAAATGGCTCGCTACATGTACCCAATATAGTTAAAGACTATATACTTGAGCCTTTCCAAATTGCGCATCATGCTAAAGGCACCTATCAGTCAAAATATCGATATGTATATGATCTAACTCATAATAAAGAGATTATCAACGACGATGCAGACGTTGCCTGTGCACCAGCATCGCTTGTAAAACTCATGACCGTCTATACTGCACTACAACACATACAGTCCATGGACGAAATAGCCCCTATTGATAAACCTTCTTTTCAACATCTAGAAGACGAAAATGCATCAATGGCAGGTTTTGTACCCGAAGAACAAACAACGTATAAAGACTTACTCTATGGAACGCTTTTGAGATCTGGCGGAGAATGTGCCACCAATTTAGCTATTAACACCACGGGATCTGAAGAGGCTTTTGTAAAGGAAATGAACGACAATGCTCTTAAATTAAAACTCACCGCCACACATTACACCAACCCAACAGGATTGGACGACCCCGAACAAATGAGCTGCGCAGAAGACGTGGCAAAGGTTTTTAGAGCATGTTTACAAGACAGCAGATTTAAAGAAATACTGACAACAAACATATACACTTCATCTAAAACCAACCAGCACCCTCAAGGAATTACCATGAAAAATAATATCTTAAAGCGTTTAACGCCTGAGGAACAAAATGGATTTAAGATCTTGGGAGGAAAATCGGGGACTACCGACAACGCAGGTTTATGCTGGGCAACGCTTGTATCAAAAAATAATACCGAATATATCGTGTGTGTTATGGGTGTTCCTTACCAAGACATCAACAATCCTGGATCTGGCCAAAAAGACGATACTATTCAGCTGATTAATGAACTTCCCTAATAGATGTCAGAAAAGATGTCAAAAGAGCAGTTAAAAAACATGCGTGGATAGGTTTTATCCACGCATATCTTTTGATAACAAACTTTGATGCAAAAACATTATTGTTTTAGATTGATTTCAC
>CAMQEO010000117.1 GCA_946999785.1 uncultured Atopobium sp. | reverse complement strand
TAATGAGATCGCCAGCTACAACAAGCGATTCCTTATTAGCATAAGCAAGTGTCTTACCACATTTAAGCGCATGATAGCCTACTTCCATGCCTGCAGCTCCAACAATGGCACATACAACAAGGTCAATGTCGTCTCTTTGGACAATATCAAGCAGCGCCTGAGAACCAAAATTGCAAGAGCACGTAGCAGGAAGATTGTCCAAAATACCATCATGCTTATGCGTTTCATCAACCACAACAACGTGTTGGGCAGCGCATTCACGCGCAGCTTTAACAAGCGCGTCGCATGAATTGTAAACAGAAAGCGCAACGACATCAATCTTGTCGCAGTGTTGCTGACATACATCAAGCGTTTGAGTACCAATCGAGCCCGATGATCCCAAAATTGCTACACGCAAGCGCTGCTGCGCGTGTTCATCAGATAAAGATGAAACAGAGGCATGAGAAGAATTTGTATCAAATAAACTCATATAAGACCACCTAAAACAAGCAAAAAATATGCTGCGGTGCACCCAAAAAGCATGGAATCACTACGGTCAAGCAGACCACCATGACCAGGCATTATAGTGCCAGAATCTTTAAGGTTTACCGAGCGTTTAATACGAGATTCAAACAAATCACCTATAACAGAAACAATACCCACAATAAGACCGCAGATCAGAGCATATCCAAGTGAAATATGAACAAGTCTAAAATAATAAATACCAAACCACACAGCAACAGATGCAGCAAGACCGCCATAAAATCCTTCGATACTTTTATGCGGAGAAATGGTAGGTGCAAGTGGGTGCTTACCAAAATTACAGCCTACAAAATACGCAGAAATATCATTTGCCCATACCGAACACATAACAACAAGCGTTAAAACGGCAGCGCTAAAATTTGGCTGGCTGCATCTTAGGAGTACAATATGTGAATAAAGCAGTGATGTATACATAGGCGCAAAAAAACTCAGGGCAGTATCAGCTATCGTAATGTGAGGAGATGCAATATAAAGCACACTCAACACCAACGCATAAAGTATTGCCGCGCCCAAAAGAAGCGTGTACGAATTAAAAAGAGCTAATATTGGAAAGAGCAACGCAACGAATAACCCCACAAAATCATAAGGATTATAGTGTGCAAGCTTAATCATATGAAAAAACTCTGAACAGCAAAGCCATGCCATAGCTGCAATCGCAAATGCTGTGCTTGCAGGATCAGCATAAATACAACTCACCACAGCTACCGAGTATAAAACACCTGAAAATACACGCAGTAAAAGTTTTTCGGTCCATGCACGGGCACGTTGTGTTTTGAGTTCGCCTTTTTGCCTCACGGATTCTTTTTGGCTGCGTCTTTCTTCGAGCTTTTTTATACCACGCTCTAAGCCAAGCCCAGATGTAAGACGCGTGTGCATCGCTGAATTGGCTTTATGAGCAGAACCTCTTTTAGTAAAAACGTGCAATTTATTCACGAACGAACACCTCCAAAACGGCGCGCTCGCTCTTGGTACGATTTAATTGCTCGTAGGAAATCCCATCTCGTAAAATCAGGCCACAACGTTTTGGTTATATAAAGCTCTGAATATGCAATTTGGTACAACAAATAGTTTGAGAGACGCATCTCACCAGATGTGCGTATAACCAAATCAGGATCTGGAAGACCGCTCGTAAAAAGATATGACGCCAGCAACTTCTCGTCAATATCTGACGGCTGAAGCCTACCATCTTGTACCTGAGTAGCTATGTTTTGAGCTGCCTGAACAAGATCATAACGTCCACCATAATTTACTGCTAATGCAAACACCATGCCCGTGTTATGCTTGGTCTGTTCCAGCCCTTGTTTAAATACATTGCGCGTAGTTACAGGAAGAGCGTCAATATTACCAAAGAAACGCAAACGAACATTTTCTTGAGCAAAAAGAGGCAATTCCTTAACCAAGGTCGTAGCAAACAAGTGCATAAGCAGAGCAACTTCATGCTGGGGACGTTTCCAATTTTCGGTAGAGAATGCATAAACGCTCAGAACCTGAATGCCCAAGCGAACCGAAGCAGTTACGATTTCTTTAAGCGAGGAAACTCCAGCTTTATGACCTAAAGCCCTATCCAAGCCGCGCGCTTGCGCCCAACGACCGTTTCCGTCCATAATGATGGAAACATGAGAAGGCAAACGATCCAGCGAGATATCAGATAAGCTCACATCATTAGGTGGACAAGAAAAATATGATTCTAACTCTTGTGAAATAGACAACTAAATCTCCATGACCTCTTGTGATTTAGTTTTAAGCATTTCGTCGATCTTTGCTACAAAGTCATCAGTAAGCTTTTGGATAGCCTTCTTTTCGCGATTAACATCATCTTCATTAAGCTCTTCGTCACGCTCTGCTTTGTTATTGGCATCACGACGAGCATTGCGCACAGCAACTTTTGCGTCTTCTGCATATTGTTTGCATTCTTTTACCAGTTCACGGCGACGCTCTTCCGTTGGCTTAGGGAATGGCAAACGAATAGAAGTTCCATCATTACCAGGTGTTATGCCCAAATCAGAAGATTCAATTGCTTTTTCAATAGCTTTAAGTGAAGATTTATCCCAAGGCTCAACAACTAACATCGAAGGCTCGGGAACCTTAATGCCAGCAAGCTGCACAATCGGAGTAGGCTGACCATAGTAATCTACCCGAATACCATCAAGTACCTGAGGATTTGCACGTCCGGTACGAACCTTAGAAAAATTATTCTTAAGTGCATCAATACATTTATTCATGTGTTTTTGTGCTTGATCGGTATATGCGCTCATATATCCTCCTCATGTTGTTGTCTATGCGACCACGAAAAAATTCCTATAATATCTGCGTGCTAAACCTACTTAGACGTGTCTTCACAAACAACCGTGCCAACGTTTTCGCCCTGTAGTGCACGATCAAAAATACCCTTTGCATCAAGATT
>CAMQEO010000116.1 GCA_946999785.1 uncultured Atopobium sp. | reverse complement strand
GCTTTTGTTTTCTTCTTCGTAAAAACTCTTTAACAATGATTGGAATTATAGTTGGAATACATTCAAGAGTAACAAAAAATGTAATGTATGTGCAAGTCCAGCTATTACCCAATTGCCGAGGAGACTCTTGTAATATCAATAAATCAATAGCAGGTGCGATGAGCGCGATAACGATGGTTTTACAAACTCCTAAGTTTTCGAGTGTTTTTTGATTGACAACGATTGAGTAAAGTACAAGTCTTGTTAAACCAAATACGTGAGCTATGAAAACTAATAAAACAGGTGAGTCATAAGCAATTTCTGGGTTAAACAATCTAAGTGAGTTAAGGATTAGTCCTAAAAGAGGTAATAATAATGAAAAAAGGAATAATCGTATAGCTTGATATACAGATTTCTTCATACTAATCTCCTTAACACGTATTTTCGTAACCAGTAAGTCTCGTAACTAGCGAGTTTTAGCTCACAGAAGGTATCTAGAGCATACCAAAAAACCGCGTTAAGTGGAATGATCATTTACAGGTTAAATAGGTCAGCGTTGCTTCCTGTGCGGGAAGCAACGAGAATAAGCTCATCTTCGCTGACAGCGTAGATTAAAAGCCAGTCCGGTTGAATGTGGCATTCTCTAAATCCTTGGTAGGGTCCACTAAGAGCGTGGTCTTTTCTATATAAGAGAACATTAAGCATTCTAGGCGTATATTTCAAGTTGAAATTGAAATATACGACCATTATGTGTACTATATTATGCAAATTTATCAGCTATAACTTATAAAATATAGACTTTGCCATTAAATCTCACTTATAAGTGTGATAAGCTGTGTTTAGTTAAGTAGGGGTGGTGAAGTTTTATGATTAAACGCGAATTGTATATGAGCCGTATTCGTCCATTTATGGGAACTGATTTGATTAAGGTTATGACCGGTATACGCCGATGTGGAAAGTCGGTTATGTTGAAGCTGATTCAGCAGGAGCTTGAAGAATCTGGTGTTAGTTCGACGCAGTTTATTTCAATCAACTTTGAAGATATGTGTTATTCGCATCTTTTAACCGCTCAGGCGTTGAACGATGAGATTGTTAAACGTGCCAAAGAGATTGGCGGCAAGGTTTATCTCTTTTTCGATGAGATTCAGGAGGTTAAAGATTGGGAAAAGTGCATTAATTCTTTACGTGTTTCTCTGGATTGCGACATTTACATTACTGGATCGAATGCAAAGTTGCTCTCTGGTGAGCTTGCGACTTATTTGGGTGGTAGATATGCGGAGTTTGTGATATATCCTTTCTCTTTTGGGGAGTTTATGGAGCTGTATCGCTCAGTCAACCCGGGTGTATCCAATCAGCAGTGTTTTCAAGAATATCTGCTTGTTGGAGGTATGCCTTACCTTGCAAATCTGCGTTATGTAGATGCGCCGTCTAAGCAGTATCTTCATGATTTGTTTAATTCGGTTCAGCTTAAGGATATTGTAAAACGTAATAAAATTCGTGATGTTGATCTGCTTGAACGAATCATTGCTTACGTGATTACTAATGTTGGAACGACTTTTTCTGCAACGTCTCTTGCAAAGTTTTTAAAAAACGAGCATCGCACTGTTGCTCCGGAAACTATTCTGAACTATATAAAGTACTGTTGTGATGCGTACTTGTTCTATCAGGTGAAAAGAGAGGATTTGCAGGGCAAACAGGTTCTTTCTTCTAATGAAAAGTATTATATTGCTGATCATGGTATACACGAGGCTATTTTTGGTGGCAATATGCGAGATATTAATCTCATTTTGGAAAATATTGTCTATTTGGAATTGCTACGCCGAGGTTATGAAGTGACTGTTGGCAGAATGGGTGACAAAGAAATTGATTTCGTATGCAGTAAGCGCGGTGAAAAGCTGTATGTTCAGGTTGCTTATTTGCTTGCTTCAGAAGAAACGGTGAATCGTGAGTTTGGAGCGTATGATGCTATTCGCGATAACTTCCCGAAATATGTTGTTTCTCTCGATGAGTTTGACATGAGCCGAAATGGTATTAAGTACCGAAATATTCGTGATTTTCTTTTATCTGATGAATGGGATTGAACAGACTGTTATGGATTTTAATTTTAATAGAATCGTATTCTTATTAGGATTACATATTAAGGATAAGGGGAGCTAGTAATATAAGGTTAATTTATACGTGTTCTTGCTTATTAAGCTTTCTCCTTGCGCTATCAAAGACCTCGTCTTTAGAAAGACGCACAGAGTTGTTTGTGGCAAAAGCGTCTGCTTCGTCGAGTTTGCTTTCGATGTCGTCAGTGAGTGCGGAGTATTGTTTGATGCTCATGAGAACCATAGTTCCATAACCATTTTTTGTAAGGAATACTGGCGCGTTTGAATTTATAACTGTTTCTTCTACTTCTGGGAATTTGTTTCTTAAATCGGAAACTGGGCGAATATTGATCATTGTATCAACCTCCTTTTATCAAAAAATATCATAATCATATCAAGATTACAATTATATGAGTGGCTTGGCACTAAAAAAGTGTAGCTATACTAGGAGTTCTCTCAATCTACGTCGAGAGCGTTTGCTTGATGTCAAGGGCTTGAGTAGCTGGGTGCAAGTTTGCCCTTGTGTATCAGGGCTTAGCGTGGCTAAACGTTAAAAGGTTAACACTCGCATCAATGAGAATGCACGAAAATTGCAGGATCAGGATGAGTATGAGAAAAAATATGCGAGTTTAGTGAACAGGTTTAATACGGTAGAAGCAAGGCTTAAAGAAGTCAAAGCTATCATTGTTGACAAGCAAGCTAGGCGTGATGAGGTTGAATATTTTATCGAGGACTTGAAAAAGCAGGACTTGTTAACGGCGTTCGACGAAAACGTATGGCTTAGCATGGTTGACTATCTATGCGTGCATAAAGACGGAAAGGTTGAGTTTATCTTCCTTAATGGTAATGTAATGAAAATAGACGGGTAAACAACGAATATAGAATAAATAAAGGCTAGTCAACATGGAATTTATCTTGTATAATCA
>CAMQEO010000115.1 GCA_946999785.1 uncultured Atopobium sp. | reverse complement strand
CGTTCCATGCGAGATCAAAACTCGACTGTGCACCCATAAACACAGCAATACAACAAAGAATACGGAATAGGAAGAGCATAACCCTATTATTTTTGATAAACTTGATGTTGCTTTCCGCGTAGAAATAATTACCAATAATGCTCGAGAAGGCAAACGCGACAATCGCAAAGGTTATCACATAAATACCTACATCTCCTACCGCTGATTGGACGGCTGCCTGCACAAGCGGCATGCCATTGAGCTTTTCCGGCGATCCGCTGACATAAAAGAGAAGAATGATCATAGCACTGCAGGTACAAATTGCAATTGTATCGATAAAAACCGAAAGTGTTTGCGCAAGACCTTGCTTTGCAGGGTGCGATACCGAAGCCGCTGCCGCAGCATTTGGCGCAGAGCCCATACCCGCTTCGTTCGAAAAAAGACCACGCTTAATGCCAATGACAACGGTTGACCCCATGAACCCGCCAAAAATCGATTGCCAATCGAACGCAGACGCAAAAATAAGCGAAAAGACGCGTGGCAAATCGCTAAAGCGAAGCAGCGTCAAGACAACGGCAAAGCCCAGGTACACAAACGCCATAAGCGGCACAATAATGGAAGACAACATACCAATACGTCTGCCTCCACCAAAAATAATCATCGCTGTTGTAACCGTAAGCAATGTTGCAATCGCAAAATCGGCGTGAGACTGCCTAAATTGAGGAATGAAGTACTCAAAAGACGAACTCAAGTTGTACGCTTGAAGCCCATTAAAACCTACGGCAAAACAAAGAATAAGCGAAATTGCAAAAATGATACCAAGCCAGCGAAGACCAAGACCTTGGCTAATGTAGTACGCAGGACCCCCACGAAACTCTCCCTCATCGCCGCGCACTTTCCACACCTGTGCTAACGTAGACTCAATAAACGCAGACGCAGCACCGATGCACGACATGATCCACATCCAAAATACAGCGCCAGGTCCTCCCGTTGCAATAGCTGTAGCAACGCCTGCAATGTTTCCCGTACCTACACGAGACGCTGTGGAGACCATAAGCGCTTGAAAGGACGATACGGCTTCTTGCCCATCATCGTGGCGCTTTTCCTGCAGCACAGAAAACATATCGCCGAGCAATCTAAACTGTACAAAACGCGTACGAATCGAAAAATACACCCGAGAGAGGATCAAAAGGAACACCAACAGGTACGAGTACATATACGAATCTATAGCATCGGTAAGTGCAATAAGTGAGTTCATAGTCTACCTCGTCTCCAAAAGCCAACAGAAACAAAACGCTCAGAAAGAGCTTGGTACAAAACGAGCAACCGTACGTGAAAACATTGCGTGCGTGGAAAGCTTTTCTTACACTTCAACCTACAAAGCCCAACACGCTTGGAACGATTTACACGCTTGAAGCGCTATAAAACTTGATGGGTATTGTATCATCTATAAACAACGAACCGAGATTGTTCGAGATAATTAATAAAAAAGTAACCTTGAAATACTGCCGCACAAGCACTCCTGCCTATTTGCCTCTGCAGAGGTGTCTGCATCTACAACCGCACACAAGTGTCTACACGCTACCATATAGCTCTATAGGAAAAGTTCCATAAAACATAAGAGCTTTATGGAACTTTTTTACATGTGAATTCTAAACGAATAGTAAGATTCTTTATACAACCTAAAAAGCATCGAGTGCTACATGCAATTACGCACTTTTCATAATAACGTTTCTCACTACGCCAGCCGCTCTATCGCAAGCATTAAGAGTATTCTCCATACGGTCAAAAAGACGAAGCCAAGAAACAACATGCCCACGACGTGCATCAGGAAGATCTTCATCGTGGAACAGACGATATAAAGCACTTTCATAAACAGTATCGCCCTCGTCTTCTATATGACCAACCTCAATAGAATGCGTTAAAGCTTGTTTATCCTTTTTATAGTCGGGCAGACAAGCAATCATCTTTTCAATCTCTTTTGCTGCACAAACAGTTAAATCAGCAAGCTGAGTTGCTTCTGTTCGAGTTCCGGACGTATTAAAAAGTTCAAGACGAATTGCAACACCTTCCATTGAGTCCACAATATCGTCCATACGAAGAGCCAAATCAGAAATATCATCACGATCAAAAGGCGTAATAAACGAAGAATACAGCTCTGCCATAATCTTCTTAACATGTTCGTCGCAATGTACCTCATGTAACTTCATCAAAGGAATGAGATTAACGGTTGTGGGATAGTCATGTAACAATTTTGCATAATCCTCAGCAGCTTTAGTAATGTCTTTTGAGAAATCTTTAAACAGCGTATAAAAAACATCCTCTTTTTTTATGCGACCCATAATAGTAGCTCCTTTACATATGTAGCAGACCAAATTAAATAATCAGGTACCAACACAGACAATAGCAGGCATATGTTGCACCAAACTTTATGCATAAACTTGCACCAACACTTAGAAAACCAATAAAAATAGTTTAGCAAGAACAAATCCAATAATACCGCAACCGGGAAATGTAAATACCCATGTGTAAACCATTTCCTTTGCAACAGCCCAATTAACGCTGCGCACATCTTTAGCAGCACCAGCACCCATAATTGCAGCAGTTTTTGCATGTGTTGTGGAAACTGGCAGACCTGTAAGCGTTGCAACAAATAAAGACACGGTAGCCGAGACTGAAGAGGCAAAACCTTGGTACTTTTCCATCTGCACCATTTCCATGCCAACTTTTTTAATAATGCGTTTACCTCCAACAGCAGTACCTATAGCCATTGTCAAAGCGCACAGAACTTCAATCCATAAAGGAAAACCATTGAGGTCACTAGCTTGCATGCCTGCCGATAACGCAATTGCCAACATTGCGGTAGACATAAATTTTTGACCGTCCTGGGCACCATGCATAAGCGCAACTCCCGCAGCACCGATTACCTGTAGCCGACCAAAAATTTCATCGGCTCGTCTTCGATCCACATTGCGACATGCATTGCGAATAATCTTAACAACAACCCAACCAGCAGCATAACCAGCAATGGAAGAAAAAATGAGGCCGTAGA
>CAMQEO010000114.1 GCA_946999785.1 uncultured Atopobium sp. | reverse complement strand
TTCGTAACAGGTGGATTAAAACTCGATTACCCACATGAAACGTTATAGACCCATAATAATTGATTCAAGATTTTTTCTTGTCACGTTACAAAATTATTAACTATGAGTGCAAAATTATTTCGCTCTCTAAAAATCTTTTAGTTTATAAGATAATTTAACAATAAAGAAAATGAAAAGCAGCAAAGAAAGCCCTGCAAAGACATAAAGAATGGGAGGAAATGCGTCAGAACCCCCTACTCCATCATCCAAAAAAAATACAATGAAAGCAATGATATTATTAACCGCATGCATGCTAAAGGTGAGATAAATACTCTTTGTTTTATAGTAAACCCACCCATATATCACTCCACCTATAAAAGCGCCTATAGCTTGATACGGGAACTCATGTGTCATAGAAAAGAGCATAGCAGATGCGATAATGCCTACCCATGGAGAAGTTTTCAACTTTAATAAAATCCTTTCTACTACTCCACGGAAAAACAACTCTTCCACAATGGGGGCTAATATACAAACATAAAAAAATGTACCAACATTAATTTTTTTAATAGGATCAGTTTCTGGAACCTCCCCTATAATTTGTGATAGAGCTGTTATAAGACTCGTCTCAGGTAAGAATTCGGTTAAGGCTACAAGTATACACAATAGCGTAAGAAGGGCTATTTTCTCTCTTTTTATCGTTCCTAAGTTCAATTTAGCCTTGCCAATACATATTGCTGAGAAACCTAATGCTATGTATACAATAAATATTTTTATCAATTCCCCTATGGGTGTTGCTATCCACCGAGCATAAGATAAAGTTTTAGGAGTGCAAAATTGATAAATCAAATAATTTATAATAAGGGCAAATATACATATAAAAAATGCGTAAAAGAGGAAACCTAACAACTTCTTTATATAATAAAGGTTTGTAAGACCAGTACTTGCCACTATTCTTTTTCTTTTTGAATACTTCATAATAAACAATATACGTCAAAGTTATATTTTTAGTTACTATACTCAAATTGTTCTTTCCACAATTTATGATAAGCCCCTTTATTAGATAATAATTGCTCATGCGAACCTTGTTCCACAACTTTTCCACTCTCCAAAACAATAATTTGTTCAGAAGCTTTTATTGTAGATAAACGGTGAGCTATTATAATTATTGTTTTCCCTTCATCTTTTAATTTAGTTAGAACTTGCTTTACATACCTTTCTGATATAGAATCCAAAGATGAGGTAGCTTCGTCAAAAATCAATATATCTGGCTTTTTATATAGTGCCCTAGCTATTGCTAAGCGCTGCCTTTCACCACCAGAAAGTGATGCTCCATGTTCGCCAATTTGTGTCTTTAAGCCATGCGGTAAACTATTAATAAAGCTATCAAGACCAAGTTGTAAAATCAAATCATTCACCAGCTTCATATCTGGGTGAAAGTCGCCAATAGTTATATTTTCTAGAATCGTTCCTTGGAAAAGCTCAATTTGTTGTGGGACAGTACCGATACATTGCCTTAGGCTTTTATTGGATATTTGTGCAATATCATAGTTTCCAATACGTATTGATCCATTATTTACAGGGTAAATATGCTGAAGTAAAGAAATAAGGGTTGTTTTCCCAGAACCACTTTCACCAACAATAGCAATTGTTTTTCCTTTTGGTATTTCAAGTGTTAAATCTTCAAATATATCTTTTCTTGTACCATACCTAAAGGCAACATGGTCAAAAACAATATTTCCTATCATATCACTTTCAATATCCATCTTATCAGTTTCACTTTCTTCACTCTCCAAATCCATTATCTGGAAAAGACGATCGGCAGCTATATTGGCATCTTGTAGCTGCTGGTTGGAAGAAATAAGAGAACGCATAGGTGTCAGAATATATCCTATTAATGAATAAAATACCATTAATGTTCCAGGAGTAAAATCCTTATTTATTACAAAATAACTACCTATCCATAAAACAGCTATCGTAATTCCTGTTGATACGAATTCCATTCCTCCTACAGTTAATATTCCTCCATAAGCTGCAGAATATGTATTTTTTAATAAGCGTACAAACCGATTTTCCGTTTTCAGATTTGCAAATCCCTCTAATCCAAAACGTTTTACTGTAACAATGGCGTTGAGTGATTCTACAAGGTGCGACTCTAAGTCTGCACTTTTTTCCATTATCTTTCTAAGATATTTCTTATTTAGCTTATTATAAGCAAAGAAAATGATGGCAAACAGAGGCCCAGAGGCTAAAGCAACCAGTGCTAGCTTCCAAGAATAGAAAAACATAACACAGATAGTGATAAGTAGAACCATTACATTTACGATGAGATCAATAAAAACATCATTTATAAATGAACGTATTTTAACTGCATCATTCACCCTAGAAATGATTTCTCCCACTCGCATGGTATCAAAAAATTGTTGGGGAAGCCTAAGGATATGCTTATAATAACCCAAAATTAACGATGCATCAATCCTTTGTCCAGTCTTGAGTGCTAAGATACTTTTCATCGCTCCTATAAAGATCTGAAGGATTAGGATAATTATCATCGCTATACTCATTAGATTAAGCAAGTTCAGGTTTTCATCAACAAGAACATAATCGGTTATCTTTCCGACATATACAGATGTGGATAAACCTAGAATACTACAGATTAAAGCCCCAAATAAAGCTTGTAACATTACGTATTTATGTGGTGCTAATAAGCGGATAAATTTAGAGAAATTACTCTTTGCTATTTTCCCTTTATGAAAGCTATCAGAAGGTTCCATAATGACAAGAACGCCTGTCCATATTTCTTTAAACTTATCAATAGTGCATTTATGCATCTCTCCATCAGCTGGATCCATGTATGTTATATTAGAACTAGAAACACGATATATTACTACAAAATGCAATAGCACATTATTTACGACTACATGTGCAATCGCTGGAAGTGGGATCATAGTTAATGCTTCAGGCTGGGCTTTAACTCCTTTTGCAGAAAATCCCAGTTTTTCGGCAGCGTGAATTCAACAAGCAAGTGCAAATTTACTTAATTTGTTCGTAAAAGCACTC
>CAMQEO010000113.1 GCA_946999785.1 uncultured Atopobium sp. | reverse complement strand
CTATTGGGCAATCCCGTATTTGATGCAAAAGGCGAAAAAATAGGTCGCGTGAACGACCTTGGCATTGCAACGGGCGAAGTTTTTCCTCGTATTACCGCGCTTGCCGTTGAAGGCCCTGGTAAAACGCCTTTTATGATTTCATGGCGTAAGTACGTTGAATCGTTTTCTACCGAAGATATCCACTTAAAAGTAGTTGATACCGATATTAGATTTTCTTATCTTCAGCCTAACGAAGTTTTAATTGCGCGCGATTTGCTTAACAAACAAATTGTTGATACACGTGGCATGCGTGTTGTAAGAGTAAACGACTTAAAACTTTCAGACACCAGTTCATCACAGCTTCGCTTGCTTGGTGCCGAAGTTGGAATACGCGGTTTGCTACGCTCGCTTTCACCTGCACTTGAAACGCTCACGCTTAAAATTGCAAAATCGCTCGGTAAGCCCATGCCCGAAAAAATTATCGCATGGAACTATATGGACCTGCTTGATCGCGATTTGTCTAATGTAAAACTTTCCGTATCGCATAAAACGCTCGATGGACTACACCCTGCCGATATTGCAGACATTTTGGAGCGCCTTGATCCGCGCTTGCGTGGACGCGTGTTTGCGCAGCTAGATGACGAGCGCGCCGCAGATGCAATTGCCGAGTTTGACGATGATCATATTGCCGCAGAGATTATGGGCGAGATGGCCGATACCGATGCATCGCGTATGCTATCTGAAATGGATCCTGATGACGCAGCCGAACTGGTAAGCGAGCTTGACTATGACAAAGCTGAAAAAATCCTTCATCTCATGGGTGTAAAAGAGCGCAAAGCCATTAGACAACTTTTGGGCTATAGAGAAGACACTGCAGGTCGTATTATGACCTCTGAGGTTTTATGTCTGCCAGAAACACAAAGTGTTGCAGACGCTGTTGCGCGTATGCGCTCGTTAGATGATGACTTTGAAACCGTACACTATGTGTATCTAAAAGATGATGAGGGTCGTTTAAGCGGAGTAGTAAATCTCAATAAGCTTATTATTAACGAGCCAACAACGCCGCTTAAAACTATAGCAACTACCGATATGATTACCGCAAATCCCGATGACGACCAGGAAGATGTTGCCGAAAACATTGCAAAGTATAATCTGTTGGCAATGCCTGTTATTGACGACAACAAGCGTCTATTGGGTATTGTTACCGTTGATGACGCACTCGATGTTATGGAAGAAGAACACGAAGAAGACCTTCAAATTGCAGGTGCTGGTGCAAACGATGGTGACTCTAAGCGACAAACAGGTGCCCTTGTTTGGTTGCTTCGTCATAACGCATGGCTTTTTATATGGGTGTTTGGTTCGTGCGTTACATTTGCGCTCCACATGAGTGGCTTGCTCCACCTTCCTTTACCTGATCCTAATAAAAATGTGCTCATGCTGTTTACATGCGCGCTTCTACCCGTATGTTTGATGTTTGGTGACGCCTCTATTTCGCACACCGTTAATTTCTTCCTCGAAAACGATACAGACGATGAAAACTCACCGTCCGATTTGGGCTTTGGCGTTAAAAGCCTTGGTCTTGCGCTTGTATTTGCTGCTATTTTTGCGGCAATCGAAGTAATCTTTTCCATGCTGTGCACCATGCACAATTTTGACGTTGTGTTATCAAAAGGTTTTCTTTCGTCATTTGTAGCAATTAGTGCTACGTCATGCATGTCTTTTATAGTGTCTCCTCTGTTTCTTGCAGTTTTACGTGTGCGCGATGCAAAAAATCTTGATACCTCTGGCTTTGTGCTGTCACTGGTTTCTATGATCTTGGCATTTGTAATATGCATAGTAGCTCTTATGTGTATGGGTGCTTTAGGAGTTCTTCAGTGATAACACAGCAAACAACGCCCTTACAAACGCATAATGCAGAAAACGCGCAGAGCGCAATAAATACACAGCAAACCAATACTTTGAAGCGTCGACCTCAAAAATTGCAGTTTAAGCGCGTGTTGCTTGCTATGGGACCTGGTATGGTTGCAGCCCTTGCAGGCGCAGACGCAGGTGGTGTAGCAACATACTCAAACGCTGGTGCGCTGTTTGGTTTCGGTCAGCTTTGGACGGTTCCTATTATGTGTTTCTTGCTGATTGTGGTGCAAGAAACAGCGGCTCGGATGGGTTGTGTTACCGGAAAAGGCTTTGCGTCGCTTATACGCGAATGTTTTGGTGTCAAGCGTTCTGCAGTTGCCATGCTTGCACTTCTTATCTCAAATACAACGGTTACGCTTTCAGAGTTTGCAGGTATTGCCTCGGGTTTAGCGCTGTTTGGTATGCCTACCTATCTTTCGGTTCCGCTTTCTGCGTTGCTCATTTGGGTATTGGCAATGAGCGGAAGTTATCGTTCTATCGAAAAAGTGCTCTTAGCTATCAGTTGTGTATTTGTTACCTATATTATTGCAGGATTTTTAGTACAGCCCGACTGGTCATATGCTCTTTTCACCACCGCCGTGCCGCAGATTACGCCTAATCCTCAGTATTTGTCGTTATTGGTTGCAAATGTAGGAACAACCATTGCACCTTGGATGATATTTTTAGCACAGTCAAATGTTGTTGATAAAAACGCACACGACGAAGACATTCCCTATCAGCAAATTGATACGGTTACTGGAGCTATTGTAGCAAGTGTTATCAGCTGGTTTATTATTCTTGCAACGGGAGCAGTGCTGTTCCCTGCAGGCATTACCGTTAACGGTGCAGAAGACGCAGCAGCGGCTTTGGCTCCACTTGCAGGCGAATACGCCTATGCGCTCTTTGGCATTGGTCTTATTGGCGCATCATTTTTAGCAGCCTGTGTACTACCAGGAATTACCGCGAGTGGCATTTGCGAAGCTTTTGGCTGGGAACGCGGTGCAGACTGCACGTGGCAAGAAGCACCTGCTTATCGGGGAATTATTACTGCTATCTTGGTTATATCTGCGGTAATTGTTCTGATTCCTCATATTGACCTGTTTGGAATTATGATGTTTGCGCAGGTCATAAATGGTATTCTTTTGCCAATTCTTTTGGTATGCATGGTGCGCATTGCTTCAAATAAATTTATCATGGGAAAACA
>CAMQEO010000112.1 GCA_946999785.1 uncultured Atopobium sp. | reverse complement strand
CACAAATGCAAAGGCGAATGTCTGTTATTAGCCAGGCTCAAAGCGCTAGAGGGTTGAAGATGTCTGGAAGCACGGTTGGTAGATTGCGTGCGCTAATACCTTTACTTGGACCTGTGGTTTTAAGCTCTTTGACTGACGCTCAAGAGAGAGGAATGACATTAGAGACGCGTGGATTTGGTGTAAACGGAGTAAAAAGAACAAGCATAGTAGAAGTTCCATGGAGGCTTTATGACTCGGTTTTGGCTTACATGTTATTACTAATTCTTGTTATCTCTTTAGTTTTGTCTATTTGTTTCTATGTTGGAATTATTCCTTATTATGGGGGTCTAAAATGAATAATATTCTCTCCGTAAAAGATTTTTCATATAGATACAGCGGCAGTAAGAAAAGTGCATTAAAACATATAAGCTTTGATGTTAAAGAGGGAAGCTTTTTATGTATCATAGGCGCTAACGGATCTGGTAAATCAACATTATGTAATGCATTAGTTGGTTTAATACCGCATTATTTTGTTGGCAAATCTCGCGGGAAAGTAGTTGTTGACGGCAATGATGTTTCT
This sequence comes from uncultured Atopobium sp., assembly GCA_946999785.1. Classification (GTDB taxonomy): domain Bacteria; phylum Actinomycetota; class Coriobacteriia; order Coriobacteriales; family Atopobiaceae; genus Fannyhessea. The sequence goes on along the minus strand of CAMQEO010000112.1, from coordinate 2,538 downwards.
TCTTCGAGTGTAGCTCAACTTTCTAAAACAATCGGTCTAGTATTTCAAAATCCATTTAATCAACTTAGTTACACATCGGGTACTGTTGCGGAAGAACTTGCATATGGATTATGCAATCAAGGTGTTGCTCGTAAGGAGATGATTGAAAAAGTTACTCAAGTTGCAGAATTAATGCGTATAAGTGATATTTTAGATCGAAATCCTCTTGAGCTTTCGGGTGGACAGATTCAAAGAGTTGCATTTGGGTCAACTTTTATTATGGAACCTAAGATTTTGGTTTTAGATGAGTGTACAACACAACTTGATCCACTTGGCAGCGAAGAGATTTTTGACATTGTAAAGCGTCTTAATAATAGTGGTGTAACTGTGATTATGGTTGATCATGATATGGAGCGCGTTGCAAGATGCGCTGATACTGTTATGTTGCTGGATAATGGAGAAGTTTTTACAAGTGGATCGCCGTATGAAGTATTTACAAATCCAGATATTACTAATCATGGAATTGAGCCTCCAGACTACGTAAAACTTGGTTTTGCTATTTCCGATTGCGGAGTAGATGTGACCAAAATCCCGATTACCGAGAATCAGGCAGTTGACCTTGTTAAAAGTAGTATACGTTCTAATAAAAGTGAGGTTAACTCATGAAGTTAGATGTTATTAATCTTGTGCACGAATATAAGTCGGGTTATAAAGCGCTTGACGGTGTTTCTTTTAGCATTAGCGGCAATGAGCCTGTTGCAATAATTGGTCAAAATGGCGCTGGTAAAACAACGCTTGTTAAGCATTTTAATGGTATTCTTAAAGCAACTTCGGGCAAAGTCTTAATTGATGGAATAAATGTTGATACTAAGGATACTTCTGAATGGGCTTGCGAAGTTGGATATGTGTTCCAAAATCCAGATGACCAGCTGTTTTTAGAGAGCGTTCGTAAAGAATTTTCGTTTGGTCCAGAACAGATAAAAATGGATTCAAAATTAATCGAAGAACGCATGGAATTAGTGTCAAATCTTGTTGGTCTTAACAATAAGTTAGATATTCATCCTTTTGACTTATCTTTAACAGAGAAAAAATTCTGCACCATTGGCGCAATACTTATGATGAATCCAAAAGTCATTATTTTTGATGAGCCTACATGTGGTCAAGATGTTTCGGGGAATTTGCGTCTTAAGAAGATTATAAAAACGTTGCAATCTCAAGGAAAATTGTGCATAACAATATCGCATGACATGAAGTTTGTTACGGAGAATTTTAGCCGAATAATTGTTATGCAGTCTGGAAAAGTTTTGTTAGATGGTCCAGCAGAGAAGGTGTTTTCTCAAACGGATATCTTGCGATTATCTTTTGTAACTCCTCCACCGATTACAAGAGTTGCGCAAAAAGTTGGTATGAATGGCACTCCATTTACTGTGCCAGCATTTGTTGAATTGTTTAACAGTGAAAGGTGAATAATATGGCTGACGTTATTGTACAAATTTATGGAATTAGGACTGTGGAAGATGCGCGTATGGTTGTAAGTCTTGGTGCTAAACATATTGGCGTAAGCTATGGTCATATTCAACATACTCCAGGTCAATTGTCTTGTTCGCAAGCAAAAGAGATTTTTAATGGTGTACAACCAGATGCAGTAAGAATTGGTTTAACGTGTTCGGAGAATATAGACGAAATTAGTGAAGATTTAAATTTAGCAATGCCAGATGTTTTGCATTTATCTGGCAACATAGAAGGTATAACCCCTGAACAAGTTAGTGAGCTAAAGAGTAGGTTTCCTAAGCTTCTTATTATGCAAGCTATACCTGTCCTCAGAGGCGTTCCTTTAGAAGATCAAAAAGTTCTCCAATATGTTAAAGATTATGAAAAAGTTTCTGACTTCTTTTTAATAGACACAAAATCGCCAGATGCTAACGACATAGGCGCAACTGGAATTGAGCATGATAGGTCTATTGATAAGAAGATTATTGACTCTACATCTGTTAAATGCATTATTGCTGGAGGTCTTGATGCTTCTAACGTTGCTGATGCGATTCATGATACTAACCCGTATGGTGTTGATTCATTTAGCCTTACAAATTATAAAGATGAGCGTGCAAATACGTTGAGGTGTAAGGATCCTGTAAAAGTGGAAGCTTTTATTAAGGCGGCGTTAAATGCATAATGTTATTGTTGTTGGTGATGCAAATGTGGATATTATAGTTCCTTATCCGCGATTTTTGGATGAGCAAAGAACTATTGTTAAGTATCCTGATATATCTATTCAAGGTGGCGGTACCTCTGCCAATACTGCTGTTGCGCTTTCTAGATTAGCAGTTAATACATCTTTTGTTGGTTCTATAGGAAAGGACCAATATGGTCGTTTTGTCTTAGATGATTTTGCTAAGGAAGGCGTTGATGCAACCTATTTGCGAACGTATGCAGAGTTAAATACTGTTGGAGTATTTGCGTTTGTAGATGAGTTTGGTGAAAGGTATTTGTGGGGTTGGCCAAGGGAGAGTCAATCCTTTAAGGTACTAGATCTTGATGATTGCATTATGAATGCTGTTA
>CAMQEO010000111.1 GCA_946999785.1 uncultured Atopobium sp. | reverse complement strand
TACCGTATAGCTTGAACCTACGTTTAGATTCTCAAAGCTAAGCGTATCGGTTAAGGTAGTCTTTTCTTCTGTATAAGCACTGTGATTTAAGTTAGTGCTTAAAAGCTCACTTATAAAAGATTCAGCTGGCTTATTATTAAGCGTTCCTAAAATCAGGTTATAGTGAGGACGGCTAAGATGTATATCAAAGCTTATGAGCTTTTTACCCTTGTTTTGAGGTGAGCTAAGTTCTTGAATGGTATAGGTATCATAAGGCAGTGCTCCAAGTGTATCGGCTACCTTTGCTCTATCTTCTTCCTCTTCAGTACCACCAAACCATACACCTGTATCCATAACAAGTTTTGTTGCGTCACATGTACCATCAGCGTTTAATGCACTATCATTTTGATTGGTCTTGTATGAGTGTTTTACAAACTCAGATGAGGTGTTAATTTCACCATTTTCATCAGTCATAAGCAGATGCGTTTCACCAGTTGTTTTACTTGTGAGCTTAAAGATAACACCGCTTAGAGGTTTTTGAGTAGCATCATCTCGTTTAATTAAGCGAATATCACCACGGTTTACTTGATCATCTACTGATTCTTTCTCATTTGATAAATCATAGATAGTCGCGTCTTTTCTGATTTTTACAAGACGTTGCCATGTGCTATTAAGTTCATATCCTCGCGGTGCTTTAGTTTCTTGTATAAGATACGTACCATAGGGCAAGGCGCGCGTATCGGTAGACGCGGTAGCCGTGTCATCGGTGGTAAGCGTTGCTGCAAGTTCATTGGGAGCTACGAGTTTATCACCTACTTGTACGGCAGCGGCACTTTTGTTATAAATGCTAAATTCAGCTCCTTCAAGTGTTGCTGCACCTTGTGAGCTGTGTACGTTAAGCTCTTTATCTATTTTTCCAAGCTTGATACCACCTCTAACTACACTATCTTGAGCGCATGAGGCTGTATCTGTGAGACTTACTAATTCTTTATCACGGCTAATATCAAATTCAGCTTCAAATCCATCATTTAAGTATGAATCATTAGAGCTTTCCTCATAGATTCTATAGTGTCCAAAGGGCAAGTCTTGATCTAAGGTTTGCGCTATAAAGTGACCATCTTGATTAGTGGTCGTAATACGAGCACATACTTGTTGAGGTTCACATACGCCCATAGAAGTTTTAACAGCTTGAGCGTTGAGGTTTACAACCGCAAAGGTAATACCTTCAAGTGTTGCGTCACCTTGAGCCTTGTTACTCATAAGCTCTTTATCTATCTTTTCGATACGAATATCACCACGGTTTACTTGTTCATTATGTTTGGGAACAACGTAGCTGTGTACTTCTTCTTCGGCTGTATTATCAGGCGTGATATGTATGGTGTGAACATCGTGGGAATTAAGCAGATAGCCATCAGGTGCTTTAGTTTCCTCAATGGTAAGTGTGCCAAGTGGTATGGTGGGTCTGCCAATACTGTTAAAATAAAATACGTCTTGTTGGGTTTGTGCAAGATAAGTTTTAGGGTCTTTGTGCGCGCGGTAAGGTGACGTTACACCGTCTTTATCAGTCTTGAGTACCCATGTGCGAGACGGGTCACCTATTGCACTCTCACGAGGATAGAATTTTAAGGTAAATTCAGCTCCTTCAAGTGTTGCTGCGCCTTCGCCTGTAGGCGTTTGAGTGTCTGCGTCTATCTTTTGTACCACCATACGTACAGGGTCATTTTGAGGAACATCTTCTACATTAAGTGTTTGAGTATCACCTGCTGAAACGGTTGTAGCATGTCCTTGAGTGTCAAGTGCGTAGCCTTTTGGTGCGCTTCTTTCCCATACCTTATAGTAACCTGCTACAAGCTCATGAGAACACCCATATCCATTTTCATCAGTTGTAATGGTATCTACAACTTTTCCTTGGCTATCATAAACATCATATTGCGCGCCTTCAAGGGAATACATGGAATTATTGTCGCTACACTCAGGGTTTGAACTAGCTTTCTGAATTGCAATCCAGCCAGTCATGCGTGGTGTCCATTTTGGATGGCAGCCAGCTGTAGAGGTGTTTTGCCCGATACTACCGTGACCATAACCTGTGCTTACATCCTTTCCATACCCTGCATATTTTGCAGATACTGCCGAATGAACTGTTATCTCATAGGATTTTCCACTTGCATCAGGTACTCCTGTGAATGTGTAGTATCCATCGGCAGAAACGAATCTATCTGGATTTATGCATTGTGTCCTTATGGTTACACCGTCGGGCATAGTGACAATAAATTCAGCAAGCGAATAAGGATTACTCTTATAGTGTTGCAAGTCAAACTTTTGATAACATGTACCTGAAATTGTACCGTCCGAATGAAGGTCAACCGTACCGCCACCAGCTAAGTTAATAGGATTTGCCTGCGAAAATGTTGTAAACAGTATGCAGGAAAATAAACTCAGCATAAGTATTGTTTGATATTTAGTCTGGTTTAAACTTTGTAGACGCACAAAAGGTTGGAAGAGATATAAATTTTGGATATGCGCGGCAAATCTATTGAGCGCAATATGCCAGATGTAATAGAGCTGTTTGGCATGAATATACCATGTTTTATGTGCATATGTTATTCCATTTGTGGGATGTCGGCGCATAAAGAACGCACTCCTTTCGTATAACAGTGACTAGGATTTGTTGAGTGCGCAATGTTATTGTGCTGCAATATGTACTATAAAACTCTTTGAAATTAGGCAGATTTATGCTTGTGTACGCATGCTATAGAGTTAACTGATATAAAAATGTTTGAATGGAGTTTGATGCGTTTTTTGCGTATCATACGTCTTCTCTGCACAGTTTGAATTAAAGCTGCTGCAATACAAACTTGACACTCACTTGTTACAAATCATTGCGGAGAAAACGGAGTCTGATTTGATACAAAAAATGTATAACAGTTTATAACTAAAGTCAATTGCTATTTTTTGCCATGACATAAAAGTTACTTCATTGCATATTTTCTACCATTTATCGAATATTTACGGAATACTTACCAAATTTTTACCGAAATGACAATTACCTTGGCGTTATAGTGGATATAACGTCACAAAACGTTTGTGATTAGAATGTCCTTGTCAACAGAATTGAGGATAATATGAATACTCTTTCGAGAAGGTCGTTT
>CAMQEO010000110.1 GCA_946999785.1 uncultured Atopobium sp. | reverse complement strand
TTATAATAGCAACCTTCCAAATCTTCTGGTGAAGCATACTTATCATCACCGTCAACCATGTTAGCCCAACCGTCTGCGCCAAGGAACACGCCTTTGTAACCAAGCTGACGAGCTTGGGTAACAATTTTGCCGCTGTCTTGATAATAGTTAGGACAAAATACGGCATCAGGCGAAGTCGCAAAAATTGCAGTAAGCTGAGCATTAAAATCTACGTCTCCAGCTGCATATGCCTGTTGCGATGTAACGTTAATACCAAGTTGCTGACATTCTTCAACAAAAATCTTGTTAATACCGCTTTCGTAATCACCACCGGAGTTATAGATAGTGCCCACGGTTTTATATCCCTGCTTTTGTGCAAACTGAGCCATAACTTTACCTTGGAAGTCATCTGTCATAGTGGCTCTAAATGCATTATGACCAAATGAAGTAAAGGCTGGAGCAGTAGCAGACGCGCTAATAAGCGGCATGTTATCATTTGCAGAAACCTGAGCAACTGCAATAGAAGGCGTTGAAGTAACGTCACCAATGATAGCCAATACCTTTGCATCAAGCATTTTTTCGTAAACGTTCTTTGCCTCAGTAGAATCGCCTTTTTCGTCTTCAATCATAAAATCGACGGTTTTACCGTTAACGCCACCATTAGCATTGAACTGTTTAACATAAAGTTGAACACCGTTTCTAATAGCAAGGCCGTATTGAGCAACATCGCCCGTATACGGCCCCATAACACCAACTTTTAATGAGTCGCTTGATTGTGAGGACATGTTATTATTGCAACCAGCAATAATAGACAAACCCCCCATCAGTGTAGCGGCTTGCGCACTCAGCTTGACAAATTGACGTCGTGTGAGATTAGTCATCATCATATCCCCCTTCAAATCGTTTATGTATGTGATAACAACTCTTGATGAATACTGTAAAGCCTTGTTAGAAATTTTTTGTCCAAAAACAAATCTTGTCATCATTTGTTAACGAAAGTATTCAAAATTGAAATAAAAATACGAGAATTTACTCATTTTAAGTAACAAACCGGTAATAATAATTTTTTAAATGTATGAGAAAATCGGAAATGTCCTCCCTGATTTCTTTCTTATTATTGGATAATCATAGACATATATACATAGTTTTTTGAATACTAATATGCTTTTTGCAGCATGTTAAAGTTAAGAATTCTGGGAATATCAAGCTAAAAGCCTTATAAAATTTCGCGAGATTAGAAATTGTGGGTTTTCCTAGAATTCTTATAATGTTTATATATGGCCACAACTATGCATACGCCGCAAGCTACACCAACCAAATCAATAAAGCAATCAGTAAGTTGACCACTTCTACCAGGAACAAACAACTGTATTGTTTCATCGCAAGCTGGAACAACACAAGCTCCTAAAACAAAAACAAGTCCAAGTTGTAAAGTTTTAGTACGTAAAACATCTCTATTTTCTAAACAACAAGAAGTGCATGCAAGTTCGGAACAAACCTTGATAAACAAAGATGTGAGAAGAACACCAAAAACCGTATACTCAAGGATATGGGCGCTTTTTCGCACAATTAAAACCATCGTATGAATATTTTGAACACCCACAAAAGTAAAAACATTCCAAAGATTATAAACCAATGCATCACTTTGAGCAGATGACACAACTCCAGGCGTAGCAGAGTGATGCCACATACTAGCTATCCAAAGAAGTGTAGAAACCCATAGAATACTTGTAGCATGTTTAGATATAAATCTCTGAAATGCTCGATACCCCTTAAGAAGCATTATGCCTCTTTGACAGCGGTTTCAGCAAAATGTTTGGCAGGAAACACACACGATTTTGCAGGCGAGGAAGCCATGTGTTTGGGCACATGACTTAACCGAGTTACCGAATGTGAGTTAGAGGCAAAGCGAAGAGGCAACGTTTGACTACCACCTTCAAGAACCTTTAAATATCTGTGAGAACTCTTGCGCGCGATCCCCGACTCATTTCGCGAAAACTCATCTGCTAATAAGTAATCAACATAAGAATCCCTGTCGACAACTTCAGGATGGTTAGCAGGCGCCTTAAAAGGAATAAACGCCGTAATATTACTCATGTTATCCACTTCATCAAGCGAATCAAGATCAACAGACACCTTAAGAGGCTCTGGTTCAACTGGATGAATAATCTTTTCATTCATATTGTGTAAAGCAACTTCCCATAAATCTTCATGATCAAGTTCTTCAACACTGCGCTTAGCAGGATATGTGCCTTCGTTAACTTCTGCAATCGAATTTCTAATATAATCAGCACGAGATTTATAAGGATTACTGGTACCACTAACAGAATCTGACTTCTTGTTTTGGCTTTCTTCTTCTAACCAAGTTGGATTATGATTAAAATCAACAGGTGTCATTTCTCGATAAGAATCTTCATCACCAACATGAGCAGTGCTCTTACCAACACGGGCTTCCCACCAACTTGTCCCCACATCTCCAACCGAACCGTCAGCTCGTTCGATAACAGGAAGATCATCAAACCGATCAGAAGATAAGCGATCTTTGAGAATTTTTGCAACACCTTGGGCGCGTGTAGCCATGCGTTCTTTAAAGGATTGATGGCGTACATAATTCGTTGCAACATCCGCATAGTCATCGCTTGCATGAAGCGCGGATACAGGCACGTCTGTTGATAGTGAGCAACCGTCCTTTGATGCCTTTAGATTTGATATTTCGACGTTATTAGAAAACTCATCAAAGGTAGCACTGTCATGACGATGGTGATATTGAACTAAAAAGTATGAAATTGTAGCGATAAGGCCAGAAATACCAACTCCAGTTAAAAGACCAAAACCAAAATCAACATTCGGCTGAAATGGAGTTAAGGATTGACGCGTGGCATAGGCATAATGCGGAGCAAACACACAATTACAAGAAAGAAGCCCTGCGATGATAGCTTGTTTACTTCTTATGCCTTTCATATCTAAACCTCTCTTGCAAGTTTTAGATACGCAGGTAAACATAGACGCTGCTGCGAAATTACTAAACGGCGGTGTGTGTTTAATCTGCGTATACCGTTTATCAGTATGAATTATTAATTAACTATCTTTAATAGTACGCAAAAATCAGAAAAGTTCAAGGTTAAATATAAAAGGCGAATAAATTTTAACGGTTGTGTGCACATTCAACCTATAGTATTGTTCGCATGGTAGAAAAAAACGCAGAGCTAAGAAAAAATGAGCCACACATTTGTTCATCTGGTGCGACTCATTTATACATGCATTATATGTTTGTCTAAAGTTTTGACGGAGAGTCTACATAATCTATTGCTTGCGCTTTTCGAGCAGAGCGAATTAAAAAGTCCTCATTGTCCTTTGTTTC
>CAMQEO010000109.1 GCA_946999785.1 uncultured Atopobium sp. | reverse complement strand
CGTCATAACCATAACGATCCTGAATCTCTTTAAAGAGTTCAGAAACAATGTTTTCGGCAGCAACACTGCGAATTGGTTTACCGTTTTGAAAGAGCACACCTTTGTCTTTTCCGCAGGCAACACCAATATCAGCATCACGCGCTTCTCCAGGACCGTTAACCGCACATCCCATAACTGCAACCGAAATAGGAGCCTTTAATTTTGCAAGTCGTTCGGATACAACGTTAGCCATTTCAATTAAATTGACTTGACAACGTCCACATGTAGGACAGCTTACCATTTCGGGAGTTAGTCGCCTCATACCAAGTGAGGACAATAAATCCCACGCCACATATACTTCCTCTACAGGATCTGCAGTTAAGGAAAGGCGAATTGTATCGCCAATACCTTGTTCAAGAAGAATACCTACACCTACAGAATTTTTTACGGTACCCTGTCTTAAGCCTCCAGCTTCGGTAACACCAACATGTAAAGGTATATCTGGCAACGCTTGCGACAGGTTTCGATAAGTTTCAAGCGTAGTAGGAACAGAGTGAGCCTTAGCGGACAAAACGATGTCATTAAAGCCACGGTCTCTAAAATGTTCAACATATCCCGTAGCAGATGCAATCATTTTTTGAGAAAGCGTTAAATCATCGCGCGCGTCAAATTTTCGATCTAAAGAGCCTGCATTAACACCAATACGAATAGGAATATGAGCCTGCTTTGCAGCGTCTATAACCATATCAACTTTTTCCATAGAACCAATATTTCCAGGATTGATACGTAGCGCGCAAGCTCCACGCTCGGCAGCCTCGATGGCTAAACGATAATCAAAATGAATATCAGCAATAACGGGAAGCGGACTTTTGCGACAAATTTCTTCAAAACCATCTAGATCACTTTTAAGCGGAATTGCAACACGAATAAGTTCGCAGCCAGCATTCATAAGTTTGTTAATTTGCTTAAGTGTTGCAACAGCGTCTGAGGTCTTTGTTGTACACATCGACTGAACAGATACGGGTGCTCCCCCACCAACTGCAACATCTCCAACAAAAACCTGATGTGTTTTAGAACGAGCTTTCACTATAATATCTTTCTTTTGTAACCAAATTTTTAATGCACGCAAGCGCAGTACGCAGCGCAAAGAGCCTTTTAGATGACTTATCGTTTTATACGTAAATCATATCTATGTATTACCCCTGAATGAGAGTAGCTATATCATTTCGAAGCGCAAAAACAAAAAGCAACAAAAAGAGCGCAATTCCCATGTAGGTAACAAACGTTTGAATTTTAAGCGGTACAGGTTTTCTAAGGACTACACCTATGATCTCAAAGAGGGCTTTACCACCATCTAAAGGCGGTATGGGTAAAAGATTCATACAACCAAGTGACATAGAAATCATAGCGGCAAGCATGAAAAATTGTTGGGCGCCTTCTTCAGCTGCACGTGCAGCCATCGTTGAAATTCCCACAACGCTTGAACTTTGTTGCACAGTTTGTATCGCATATTGAGGCATAATAAGCCTGCATACAAACTGAGTAACCTGGGCGGTATATGCAGTAGCAAACTGCAAAGATTGTTCAATGCTTGGATACACTACTTTTGTTTGAGCATGAATACCAAAAAGCTCATGAGGCTCAAGGTGAGAAAAATCAACCGTTGAACACGCCTGTTGTCCATCGTGCTCATACTTCATTTTAAACGTAGATCCAGCCTTCATTTTGTCCGACAGTACACGAACAATATCACTCCATGTGTGTACGGGCTCACCATCAAGCGCCACAATTTTGTCACCGGTGGATAAACCAGCATCTTGTGCAAGAGAATTTGCCTCTACTTCACCTAAGATATTGGAATCAACCGTAGTTGTAACACCCACTAAACTCAGCGTAGCAACAAGGACTACAAATGCAAACACAATATTTACCAAAGGTCCTGCTGCAAGAGCTATAAAGCGTTTAATAAAACTTTTACCCGTATACGTGCGCGCTTTTTCGCTTAGAAAAAATTGATGAGGTTCAGAAAGTGTATAGGCACTACCAGCAGGTTTTACCTTCTCGGGCAAAAAACAATGCCCTGTATCAAAAACTGTTAACATCTGATCGTCACGTGCAACAGTGGTATATATAATGTCTTGCTCACTACAGCTAGAATCGCTCGATTCTTTTTGTATCGAAGCCCAATCAGCTAACAAAGCTAAAAGCTCATGTGCGTATGCAGTACTACAACCTAGTGCCTTAGCGCACGCACCAGCTGTTGTGTGTCCTTGAGTATAAACAAAGGTAAGACATTTCTCTAACAACTCATCATCTGAATGCGCCATGCCGCAGATACGTGTATAACCTCCAAGCAACAAAGGAGTGATGCCAATCTCGGTTCCCCACCGTTTGAGCTTATATGACCATTTATATTTACAGGGCATGCCGATAAAAAATTCGGTCACACGCATCCCAAACAAGCGAGCAGCAATAAAATGTCCTGCTTCGTGAATAGCCACAAGAAACGATAAGACAACAGCTCCCCAGAATATAGGCAGTATAATTTGAAGGACAAAAGTCATAAATTCTCCGAAACTAAGATAGATGAGTTTGTGCGGACATGCGTGCATGTGCATCTACTTCGCGAAGCTGTTCAAGTGATTCAACGGGTGCACACTCACAAGATTGCATCGTTTGAGCAACAATACGTTCAATATCCAAAAATGAACAGCGACCCTCTCTAAATGCTTTATTAGCAATCTCATTAGCAGCATTCATAATACATGGCATGGTCCCGCCCATCTTACCTGCTTGTAAGGCAAGTTTTAGACAGCCAAAAGTTGATGTGTCAGGAGCAGCAAAACTAAGGTCAGACATAGTTCGCCAATCAGGTAATTTTGTTGATGGCGTATCCCAACGATTGGGATAGCTGAGCGCATATTGAATGGGAATGCGCATATCAGAAGGGCCAAGTTGAGCCTTAGTTGTACCATCTTTAAACTGAACCATAGAATGAATCATGCTTTGTCGATGTATAACAACATGGATATCATCAATTGGTAGTTCAAACAAACGCGTTGCCTCTAAGACTTCTAAACCCTTATTCATAAGTGTTGCTGAATCAATCGTAATTTTTGAACCCATTTTCCACGTAGGATGACGAAGTGCATCAGCAGCAGTAACAAAGGCAAGTTCATCACGCGTTTTAGCGTAAAACGGCCCACCTGAACAAGTAAGCCAAATATCACTGAGCTCACGTAAAGACTCACCTTGAAGACATTGAAAAATTGCGCTGTGTTCAGAATCAACTGGAATAAGTTTTCCTGGCCTAACAAGCGGCATAATGAGATCGCCAGCTACAACAAGCGATTCCTTATTAGCATAAGCAAGTGTCTT
>CAMQEO010000108.1 GCA_946999785.1 uncultured Atopobium sp. | reverse complement strand
TTCTCTTGCAGATATTGCACTATTTTAACGGTTACGTTCCAACACAGCATTGCCAATGCGGCAAAAACTATTGCTAGGAGTAATCCTGCTAATAATGCGTACACACCCGAAACTTCATGGTCAAAAAATACAAACACCATGTCATTAAGCAAAGGGCTTGGCCAAACCCCCTTTATAAAACCTAGTGCGGCACACAAAATGCTCATCGCACTTGCAAAGCTAAATGATACCGCTAAAACCGCAAGCGTTGGAATAATCGAAATCCAAAGCATCGAGGCAAACGAATAAAATCCTAATACTTTCATGAATTGCGAAAGAGAAAATTCTTTATTTTGGACAATAGACGCCCCCATGTAATTCAAGGCAACAACTTTTGCCGGCTCCATTTCAGCAAGTATGTCTTCCTCACGCTGCCCATTATTCAAACGCTCGTAAAAAGAGCTTTTAAGCTCGCTTAATATATCCGTTTTTTCTGAAACAGGCATATGTATTAAATATCGATCTACCTGCGACAAGTATTTTTCGAGGCGCTTGCCAAGTTTTTTATTCATGATGTCCGCCTTTCTATGCATACTGACAACTAAGCTATCATTTAAGTGAAGTTACGTAATAACGAGCGCCCTGCAATCATCTGTTCTAATTGTCGGCAACAGTGCTGTTTTGTTTGGTGGGGTCAGCTGCTTGTTCATCGAGACTACCCTCTAACTATTGGTATTGCTCATCTTGAGCTTAGAAATGCTTTGAGTAAGTACGTTCCAATCACTATCTAATTGATTTACATACAAAGTGCCTGCTGGCGTTATCCGATAATACTTTCTAGCAGGAGTTCCTTCATCTACATGTTGCCAATAGGACTCAAGATAACCGTTTTTTAATAATCTTCTGAGCAGCGGATAAATCGTGCTTTCCTTGGTCTTAAGCATGGGGTAGGCATTAAGCATCTGGATTAAGTCATAGCCATAGCGATCTTTTTGAAGTATTAAAAGCATGAGGACATATTCCAATGTTCCTCGTTTGATTTGCGATACCCATTCCTCATTCATTGCAAAACCATCCTGTTTTAAGCCCATCGCATGTTGTCGTGCCTCTTAGTAAATGCGTTCTGTACATGTATTCTTAGTGTTAGTACAGATGCACACGCGTTTTGTGTATATGCATATTCGCAGTTATTCTATATACATAGTACCACACAGTATATCTTAGTCAATAGGTGTTATGTTGTGCATAGTTTAAAGAGAAAAAGCGCAGATAGTCTACCTGACACATCAATTTTTCTAAAATCAGCTTCATAGAGTTCAATAATTTGACGCTTTATGTAGTCAATTGTTTGAAAATTTTTTCCATTCACATATGCTTCAACAGCTTGCGGCATAACGCGCAGCGTATAAGTTTTCCACTCAAGTAATTTATTGTAAGCTTTTCGCTGCATATACATCGTTTTTCTCGTTTCATTTACGTTTCTTCAAAGTATTTTTTGGCTAAAACCGACATTTCTTCAAAGTCTTTTATGCCCAAAACCGACATTTCTTCAAAGTTTTGAGTAAACCGCTTGCATGCTAGTCAGTCGCACGCGCCCAAACGCGCTCGTTTACAAACTTACCGAGTTGCGAACCACAAGAAGCCTATGAGGAATCTCTTCCCATTCGCTCAAATGATGAGTAATCACCATAACGCTTTTATGCTGATCTAACAGCATACAAATTACGCGACGAACAAGGCGCCTACCTGCACCGTCTAATCCACTTGTGCACTCATCTAAAATATATACCGACTTATCCAACGCCAAAATAGCAGCTATACCCACGCGCTTGCGCATACCACCAGACAGCTGATATGGATTGCACTCAAATGTATCCAAAGGAACCCCCAACAGCGAAAGCATCTTTTTTGCCCTGCACACGGCTTCCTTACAAGAAACTCCCTGATTTTTAAGGCCAAAAGTAACCTCATCAAGCACCGTTGGGCAAAATAGCTGATCCTCAACACGCTGAAACATAAAGGCGCAATCACCCAGCGAAACAGGTGAGCCATTAAGCGTTACGCTTCCCTGCTGCGGTTTACACGCTCCAATAAGATTGAGTGCAAGAGTGGTTTTCCCCGATCCCGAACTGCCTACGACAACCGTTAATTCTCCTGCGTACAACGAAAAATTATACGAAGTATCACTTTGGATGCCACAAGAGGACGGCACATCTCCAAAAAGTTTTGGCACGAGCTTAGACACAACCAGTGTGGGCTGTGTGGGCTGTGTGGGCTGTGTGGGCTGTGTGAGCTGTGTGGGCTGTGTGGGCTGTGTGTGCGTTGTAAGCTCATTGTGCGCTCCAGTGGGCTGTGTGGGCGTTGTAAGCTCGTTGTGCGCTCCAGTGGGCAGAGGTTGCGTTTCACATGCATTATCCGCCAATATAAACGGGTCTGGTGCGCTCACAGCGCTCATATCGCTCATAGCGCACATATGAGAAGACTCATCCATAAAGTCAGCGTATGCTTGCAAGCAAGAATTGGATAAAAACTCATCAGGACTCACTTCTGCGGCTATTTTTCCCTGATAGAGAACCGCAACCTTATCAACATATTTTAGGTCTTGCGCATTATGCGTTATTTCTATCACGCCCAAAGGCGCACCACCAAACCCCGTCCGAGCAAGACGCTCAATGGTTACATGAAGCTGTTGCGTCGAAATAGGATCAAGCTGGGAAAACGCTTCGTCTAACACAAGGTAGTGCGGATGAAGCGCAAGTGTTGCTGCAAACGCTACACGCTGCATTTCGCCACCCGAAAGTGTATCGAGCATACGCCTTGCAAGGTGCGAAATATGAGCAAGTTCCAGAGCCTCGTTGACACGAGCATGGGCATTTTGCGCTGAAAGTCCTAGATTAAGAGGGCCAAACGCAAGCGTATCAAAAACAGACGGACTTACGCACTGCGTATAGGGATCTTGATGAACAAAACCGCAAAGCTGCGCACGAGTAACAACATCAAGCGATTCGTTTGGAGCGATTGTATAATCATCAAGTGTTACATGTCCTGCCTGAAAAGGCACATGTCCTGCAAGAACATGTGCAAGCGTTGATTTGCCTGCACCGTTAGAGCCTACAAGTGCTAGACGCATGCCCGATTTACATGTAAGTGAAAGTTCACGCAAAACAAAGGCGCCTTCGTGGTGATATTTACAAGCAATATGAGAAAAAGAGAGCGCCACAGAATAACCTTTCACATGTAGAAACTAAGGGCATATATTACGCATCTGATTATACGAATAAATAAAGTAATTAAAAAGTCGTGAAATAAAGTTTGGAATCGAGTAGGAGGTGGTGATTAACCGCCGACCTCTCACACCACCGTGCGTACCGTTCGGTACACGGCGG
>CAMQEO010000107.1 GCA_946999785.1 uncultured Atopobium sp. | reverse complement strand
TTCTTCATATGTTCTACAATATTCTTACAAAGAGCCCAACGTGCAGAGTTTGAGCATGTTGATGGCGAAGCATGTAATGTATGTATGCGGTGAAAGGAGTTGCGAGATGGATTCTACAACTACGCAACCGAAGAAAAAGAGAGAGATGCTTACGTCCTTCTCCATTATCTTCATTCTCCTCATCCTTGTAGCGCTGATATCGGTAGCAATAGCTCCCTTTGTTCCTGGTATTACAGCTGTTACGGTGGGTGATTTCTTCATGAGCCCTGTTAAGGGTTTTGGAGATGCGCTTGGTGTGTGTTTATTTGTTTTGGTTATTGGTGGCTTTTTAGGCATCGTTAACAAAACAGATGCTCTTAACACTGGTATTTCCGTACTGGTCAAGAACATGAAAGGTAATGAGCTTAAACTCATTCCAATTCTTATGGCATTGTTTGCTCTTGGCGGATCTACTTATGGCATGTGCGAAGAGACGGTTGGATTCTATGCACTTCTTTCTGCAACTATGATGGCTGCAGGCTATGATTCACTTACAGGTGCTATGATCGTGCTTCTTGGTGCTGGTGTTGGTTGCTTGGGCTCAACTGTTAACCCATTTTGTACTGGTGTTGCAGCGTCAGCTTTGGTAGACAAAGGCATTACAGTAGACCAAGGCGTTATTATTGGTCTTGGTGCCGTTTTACTCGTTGTCTCCTATGTCATTGCTGTTTTCTTTACGATGCAGTATGCAAAGAGCGTTAAAGCAGATCCAAGTCGCACCTTGATGAGTCTTGACGAAGTTAAAGCTGCCGATGAAGTATACAGAACTGAAGAAGAGGAAGCTAATAAAGATGTTGCACTGACCACAAGACAAAAAATTTCTTTGTGGATATTTGCTATTACCTTTGTTATCATGATCATCTCTTTCATTCCTTGGACAAAGCTTGGCGTTGACTTCTTTGAATGTGATGCAGCTTCTCACGATGAAGTAACACAAGTGGCTCCTGCAGACCTTACTAAGACTTTTAAAGAAAAAGAGCTTGGAGAGCTTACAATTAATGGTAATGCAAACTTTAGTGTTAAAAAAGAAGTTGTCGATAATGCTGGTTGGTCTTCCTTGCTAACTGGTGTTCCACTGGGTCAATGGTACTTCCCTGAATCAACCACGTGGTTCCTTCTCATGGGTATTATCATTGGTGTTGTAGGTGGTTTATCCGAGCACGAAATCGTTGACTCATTCATGCGCGGATCTGGCGAGATTATAAGCGTTGCTATGATTATTGCAGTCTCTCGTGCTGTTTCTGTTCTTATGAGCTCAACTGGTTTGGCAGACTGGATTCTTAATTCATCGTCCGAGGCACTTTCTGGTACTTCAGGTGTTATCTTCTCGGTAGGTGCATATTTCCTGTACTTTGTTTTGTCATTCCTTATTCCATCAACTTCTGGTATGGCAACGGTTTCTATGCCAATTATGGGACCTCTTGCTCAAAACCTTGGCTTTAACCCTGCGGTTATGGTTATGATTTTTGCATCCGCTTCTGGTGTAGTAAATCTGTTTACTCCAACAAATGGTGCAATTATGGGTGGTTTGGCGCTCTCTCGTATTGAGTATGGAACTTGGCTTAAGTTTGTAGCACGAGTTGTTGTTGCCATTGTTATTAGCAACTTAATTATCTTAAGTGTTGCATTAATGGTATTGCGTTAATGGTTATGTAGTTCTTTATACCGTTTACAATATCTATTTGCATAAGGTATGATACGCCCGTCTCGTTTGAGGCGGGCTTTTTTGTAACAAATGCTAAACTAAGAAAGTATAAGTTTTTGATATAGAAATGAAATTACAATTTTTTACAAAAAAATCTTGAAATCACCATAGCTAATAAGATATTCTGTTACATGCATATGTTGTTTCGTGCATACATGCGTGCATGTAGCAGCTATGCGCTTATATCTGTTGGCCCCCGAGAGCATGTTCGTTTGCATTTGTTTGTAAACAAGCTTTACCACGCCTTGTGATTAAAGCACCAACCATGTACCGGGGCCCCGTATTTGAAAGGGGTCCACCTTTGAGTGAGATTCAAAACTCGTCTATTTTCTCATTAGATGATGTTTCCGATGATGAGCTTAATAGCCTTATCGACGGAACCATCACCGATTTTGATGAAGGAGACCTGGTAACAGGTACCGTTGTTAAAATTGAGCACGATGAGGTATTGTTGGACATCGGCTTTAAGTCCGAAGGCGTAATTCCAGCTCGTGAGTTGTCTATTCGTAAAGATGCAAGCCCAGAAGAGCTTGTACATATGGGTGACACCATCGAGGCTTTGGTTCTTCAAAAAGAAGACAAAGAAGGTCGTCTTATTCTTTCTAAGAAACGTGCCGAGTACGAGCGTGCTTGGAATGCTGTTGAAGAGAAGTTTAAAGCTGGCGTTAATGTTGAAGGTGAAGTTATCGAAGTTGTTAAGGGTGGTCTTATCCTTGATATCGGTCTTCGCGGATTCTTGCCCGCTTCTCTTGTAGACCTTCGCCGTGTTAAAGATCTAAGCGCTTACATGGGAACTCGCATTGAGGCTCGTGTTATCGAGATGGATCGCAACCGTAATAACGTTGTTCTTTCTCGTCGTGTTGTATTGGAAGCTGCTCGTAAAGCCGAGCGTTCTGAGATTCTTACTAAGCTTAAACCTGGTATGAAACTCAAAGGTACTGTTTCTTCTATTGTTGAATTTGGTGCTTTTGTAGACCTTGGCGGTATCGACGGTCTTATCCACATTTCAGAGCTTTCTTGGAATCACGTTAACCACCCAGCAGAGGTTGTAAAAGTTGGCCAAGAAGTAGAAGTTCAGGTTTTGGATATTGACCTTAACCGTGAGCGTATTTCTTTGGGTCTTAAGCAAACTACCGAGGATCCATGGCGTGTTCTTGTTAAGAAATATCCAATTGGCGCAATCGTTGAAGGCACCGTAACCAAACTTGTTACTTTTGGTGCTTTTGTAGACCTTGGTAATGGGGTAGAGGGCTTAGTTCACATTTCAGAGATGGCAAAGGCTCATGTGGATGCTCCTGCTCAGGTTTGCAAAGTTGGCGATGTTGTACAAGTTAAGGTTATGGAAATTGACCTTGAGCGTCGTCGTATTTCTTTGTCTATTAAGGCAGCTGCAGAAACTCTTGGTGTAGACCAAGACGATGAAGCAAATGACGCTGCACCTGCTGCTGAAGCACCTGCAGAAGATGGTGAGTCACAAGCTTCCACCGAAGCTTAGACACTAAGCTAGCTTATTCATAGTTTGCATGTAGCAATTTTTGAATGCTTAAGAAGAGGCTGTTTTAATCAGCCTCTTTTTTGTAGTGTGCTCGGCACGCAATATCACTTGGCGGTGGAAGTCCGCTACA
>CAMQEO010000106.1 GCA_946999785.1 uncultured Atopobium sp. | reverse complement strand
CTGTTAATCCTGCTGCTGGTGTGATGCCCGAAGCTGTTAATCCTGCTGCTGGTGTAGTGCCCGAGCCGGCTGTTAACCCTACAGCAGATGTAATGCCCACCATGGTGATGCCTTCTGTTAACAATCTCGCAGATAACAACCAAGGTTTAACGGCGCAAACAGGCGCGCTGCCCAACGTTTCGAAAGCCGTGCAGCCCCATGCCATCGACTACGTGCATGCTGGCAATGCTGTAGTGCCTAAACAGAAAGCGCAAAAAAATAAGAAAAAGATTATTATCATTTCGCTGATCGTTGCACTTGTTTGCATCACTGCAATTGCCGCTGGTGCATTTTGGTATCTTCACACTCAGCAAGAGCAAGAGCAAGAACAAAATCAACAACAAGAGCAAGCTGACCAAGACGCAACCTCGGAAGACAGCAGCGCAGATCAGTCGGACAACAGTTCAAGTAAAACTCCTACCACGCTTTCTATCTCGTGCAATCCTTCCAAGCCTTTCTGGGGCATATGGGTTTACGAAAGCAACGACAAAAAAGACGCCGATGCCCACGCACACGACTTTACCTCTCACGGCTTTACTGCCATAACTATTGATACCGCAACCATTCCCGAAGCAAAGTTTACCAAGAAATATGCAGTAACTGTTGGTACGTGGAAAGACGAAGCATCAACAAAAGATGCTGTGCAAGCGCTCCAAGACGCAGGTTATGGAACATTTAAGCCCTCATACAGCGGAAAGATTAGTTCGTCGTCATCAGCTACCAGCGTAACTCTTGAATGCATAAGCTCAACGGGGACAACGCTTTCGGGTTCGGTAAGACGCGACGCAAATGGTTACGTGCTCGCCGATTCGGATACTCACGCATACACTACGGAAGAACTTGCAGCTAAAAACCTGACTCCAGCAGAGCTCTGCGTTGCTTGGAACGAACCATTTGCACGCAAAGGCTATTGGTTTTCGAACACGGGGCTTCAAACCTACTTTGAGCGTAACTGTCCGTGGTACAAGTGCACACATGCCAGCGTATTTCTTCAGGGTGTAGAGGCTGCTAACAACGAGTTGTTCAAGTCCTATGCTAAAGGTCGCGGCGACTACAGCCCTTGGTTGTATTTAAAGGTTTAGCTTTGGACGTGCGCAATTGGCAAAACATTAAAGCATAACGGTAAAACAAACGCTATAAAAAATATGCTAAGAAAGATATACCGGCAAAGAGACTAATCACCTTGTTTATTTTCTCTTTGCCGCATATGTTTGATGAACCAAGCAGGTAGATAGGCTCTTGTATGACTGAGAAACAAAATCAAGCGACGAGCTCAAGCGTAGACGTTGGTGCAGACGCAAGCGTGGACGCAGACGGAATCAGTGCAGGTGCAAGCGTGGGTACAGGCGTAGACGCAAGTGCAAACACGGGAACAAGCACAGGCGCAAACGATCTAGCCCAACTGAAAACTTGGTGCACCACACACAAGTACGCGTCAGTAGCTATAGTTTTAGCAATCGTACTTTTGGTGCTCGTTCTTGCATATGTATTTTCTTGTAATGCGGAGCAATCAGCCAAATCAGTGCAAAACGCTTCAGACGCTGCTTCAAAAGTTCAAGTCGTCCAGGATAGAATTGCAGAAAGCGCAGACAACACAAACAGCGCGAATGCCGCCAAAACAAATGAGAATTCAGCCGAGCAAAGTGCGCCTCAAGAAATCAAAGAGCTTCAGCAACAAATTGAGGAGCTTACACAACCATACGGCTCATCTGTTTCGGTGTGTATTATCGACGCTTCTAACGGAAACTATTGCCACGTAAACTCAGATAAAGCCTTTGTATCCGCTTCGATGATTAAACTAGCAGTATTATGCGAATATATGCATGCAGTTGACAATGGACAGCTGGACCCTGCGGACCGAGTTACGCTGAAAAACATGAAAGTAGTTGGAGGAACCGGCCTTATACAAACAGAACGTCACGCATCTTACACGTATGACGAATTGTGCCGCTACATGATTATGTACAGCGATAATACGGCAACAAACGTGATTATCAACAAGCTGAGGCTGGACGCCATAAACGAGCGTGTTCAAACTTTGGAGTGCAAGAATACTTTGCTAAATAGACAACTTATGGCGCTTAATTCTAATACCGAAAACTGGATAAGTGCACGTGACGCAGCTACCATTTTGTATAAAATTAAAAATGGTACAGCTGCAAGCAGCGCCATGTGCGCCAAGGCCTTGGAGTACTTAAGCAAACAGACAGACAACGAAGGAATGGCCGAAGGCATATCAAGTGGCGCATTTGCACATAAAACAGGCTCTTTGCGCTCAATGCGTCACGATGGGGGCATCGTTTTAGGTAAGCACCCCTATGTGATTGTCGCGTTATGTGATATTGGAGCAGGCAATGCTAACAAGCTTATGAAGGAAATTGCGGAAAAAGCAGACGCGTATTTTAGCCAGCTTGATTAAATAAAGGTTTGCGTGCAAAGAAAGTACTCCAGTCAAGTACTCTCCGTCTATACTGGGTATTCCTTGTATTGGTATCCCTCGCGCATAAACCAAGCGTTTCTTGCACATAAACTGGTCAACACTCGCGTAAGGATCAGCAAAAAGCGTGTTACACCCAACGGGCGTAACACGCTTTACTAATTACCAATGCAAAAGAATCTATCTAAAAGCAATTCAACTAGTACGCCTGACTGATAAACTGCAACAGCCCAGACTATAGCTAACTTATAGACGCATAAGATTATTTGCTATTGATCCCATTCCAGCAAGGACCACACTTAGAACAAAAATGCAGTAGATAACAAACGACACAAAAGAACCAAGCAGCACTAAAAATGAAACGTGCATAATGTCTTTTTTAGCAGGTTCGGCGTCTTTAGCTGTTACCACAATAGTGGCTATAAAGAACAGCGGTCCTATGACACACAACAGAATTCCGCTGAAAAATGAAAGCGAAATAAGATTGCAAACAAAAGCAATGCACACAAATAAGAAGTTCAAATTACAATATTGTGCGACCTTAGTAATGTACGCAAAAAAGCCCATAGATTGGCTATGTGTCATCTTATACGCACCGTATGAACATGTCAGGAAAATAAGCTCACATATAAGCGTCACAAAAAACATTTTGACAACCGCACCAAAGAAAAAGTTATTCGCTGCGCCAGCTACTGCATTAGCGGCACCACCAAACTGGGGAAGCATACCCGATACAGCTCTTGACTGGTTATTGATAGCCGAAGAAACCGAAATAAACTGCATGAGCGAAACAATAAACGTCTGCAGTGCAAATGAAACAACACCATACATATGAGGAGCGTTGAGCTCTTGCGTTGGACGCTTCCATGACGCAACAAGCCAGCCTAAAAAGTGATTTG
>CAMQEO010000105.1 GCA_946999785.1 uncultured Atopobium sp. | reverse complement strand
ATATCTTATTGAGGAACAAGGGGTTAGTCCTTGGTCTATTCTTGCAATTACCTTTACCAATAAGGCTGCAAAAGAAATGCGTGAGCGTATAGAAACGCTGCTTCCCGGCAGAACGCAGGGTATGTGGGTGAGTACCTTTCACGCCATGTGTGTAAGAATTTTGCGCACGCATGCTGAACGCTTGGGGTATTCAAAAAATTTCACCATTTATGATACCGATGATACCAAACGCCTCATTAAGCATATTATGGGTGATTTAAATCTTGATCCCAAAAAATATGCGCCCAATGCCATTCGTGAACGCATTTCTCAGGCAAAAAACGCTGCTCAGACGCCTCAAGATATGGAGGAGAATGCGGGCGGATCTGCGCTGCTTGAAACCGCTGCAGAGGTTTATCGTATATTTGAGCAACGTCTGCGTACGGCAAATGCAATGGATTTTGACGATTTATTGGTCAAAACATATGAGCTGTTTTCTAAAAACCCCGATGTTTTGGAATACTATCAAAATATTTTTAAATATATCAGTGTTGATGAGTACCAAGATACCAATGCTGTTCAATATGCACTTACCAATTTGTTGGCACGCAAATATCAAAATTTAATGGTTGTAGGTGATGACGACCAATCTATTTATTCCTGGCGTGGAGCCGATATTACTAATATCTTGTCGTTTAGAAAAGACTATCCGCAAGCTCATGTGGTAAAGCTCGAGCAAAACTATCGATCAACAGGGCATATCTTGCATGCTGCTAACGCGGTAGTCAAGCATAATTCAAGACGCGAAGCAAAAGAGCTCTTTACCAAAGCAGGCGATGGTCAAAAGGTTGAGGTGTTTCAAGCTTCTGACGAGCGCGATGAAGGTCGCTGGATTGGTGCTGAAATTGAGAAGCTCCATGACAGTGGGTGCGCGTATAGCGATATAGCAGTGTTTTATCGTATGAACGCACAATCTCGTATTTTAGAAGATATGTTTTTACGTGCAGGCGTGCCATATAAAATTGTGGGTGGTACGCGATTCTTTGACCGCGCAGAAATCAGGGATGTGCTTGCATATCTTAAAGTTGTGGTTAATCCCTTTGATGATGTGAGCGTTTTGCGTATTATCAATACACCGCGCAGGGGTATTGGTACAACATCTATTGATAAAATCCAGGCATATGCCAATGATCGAAATATCTCGTTTTTTGAGGCAGTATGTGCTTGTTGCGATGAAAAAGATCTTCTGAATGCACGTTTGCGCACCAAACTTTCTGAGTTTGTAGCGTGTATTCAAAAAGCTCAAACTATGCACGGTGATTTGTCGAAAGTTGTTTCGGCAATTTTGGACGAAACACATCTTGTTGAGGCACTTAAAAGCGAGGGCAGTGTTGAGGCTGAATCTCGAATCGAAAACATTCAAGAGTTTTTAAGCGTTGCTGCAGAATTTGAAGCATCGCACGACAATATGGAAGAAACTCTGATGAGTTTGCAAGACCTCGCCGAAGCAGGTTTAATTGATAGTCAACAGTTAGACGAGTTGGGTGTGTCCGCCTTGGATTCTCAAGCGGCGCCCGCCGCAAACGCGCGTCCATCTGCGCAGGTAAAAGATATTATAGCCGCTCACCAACAAGGCAGCTCACCAACACTTGACACGGCCCAAGCGGCTGTTGCTGAACATACAGCCGATCAGGGTGCAGTTGATGCCAATTTAGCTGCATTTATCGAATGGCTTGCGCTGCGTTCAGATCTTGATACACTTTCTGGCCAAACAAGTGCTATTACTATGATGACGGTACACGCCGCTAAAGGTTTGGAATTTCCTGTAGTATTTGTTGCAGGAATGGAAGACGGTATTTTCCCTCATGTAGCATTTGATAGAAGCGAATCTTTAATCGAAGAAGAGCGCCGTCTTGCCTATGTTGCCATTACACGTGCACGTAAACGCTTGTTTTTAAGCTATGCAAGCGTAAGGCATATGTTTGGCAGTACGCAAACTAACCCCAAAAGTCGCTTTTTAAACGAAATCCCCGAAGAAGACATACATGCAACAGGCGTTGGCTCGTCAGGCTTTACAGGCGTTGGTTGGGAAAAGCGTGGAGATCGGCACGGAACGTTTGGGTCGGGCAGAGGTCAAGATGTCTATGGTGGACACGTTTTTGGTTCGTATACGCGCTCTACGGGAACAAGTACGCAATCTCAAGCTGCTGGCATACAAAAAGATAGCGCTCAAGCGCTTACGTCCTTTAAGCGCGGTGATCGCGTTTCTCATAAAACGTTTGGCATAGGTGTTGTAAGAAGCGAAACACGCGATACCGTGGAAGTATTTTTTGAAAAGACGGGTAAAACCAAGAAGCTCATGAAAGGTTTTGCTCCTTTGGTTAAGTTAGATTAAACGCATGTCATCTTAAAACAGACACCGGTGGCATTTCTGTAAAACAATCTTAACTACGTGCCACGTATTTTGCGAAAGAGGTTATATGATTCAAACGTATGGCATTATCGGTGCTATGAAAGTTGAAACCGAACTTCTGGTAGAACATATGCAGCAGACGCGCCACACACGTTTTGCGTCTATGGACTTTTTTGAAGGCGTGTTGTGCGACAAGCACGTTGTTGTGGTTCAAAGTGGCATCGGCAAAGTAAATGCAGGTATTTGTGCTCAGATCCTGTGTAATATCTATCATGTGGACGCAATCATCAACACCGGCATTGCTGGCGCTTTGGATTTGCGCTTAACGGTTGGCGATGTTGTGGTTTCAACGGAGGTAGTGCACCACGATTTTGATGTAAGCAACTTGTCGTACCCCCTAGGACAAATTCCTGGTATGGACACACTCACCTTTAAAGCGTCTGATGAGCTTATAGTTGCTGCAGATAAAGCCATACGTTCTGCTCGTCCAGATATACACTGTTACATGGGATGCATTGCGTCAGGAGATCAATTTGTGCATACGAGTGCCCGAAAAACCGAGATTGTGCAAGCGTTTGGCGCGCTTTGTTGCGAGATGGAAGGCGCAGCAATTGGGCAGACTTGCTATCTGAATCATATTCCCTTTGTTGTTGTGCGCACCATTTCTGATAACGCCGATGAAGAATCGGAAGTTGATTATCCTAAGTTTGAAAAACAAACAGCGCATGATAATGCGCGGATTATTGAGCGCATGCTTTTGGATGCGTAAGGTAGTATCATCAGCTCTACGAGCTATGTTATATACAGTTTATGCACGACTAATGTTTTGCGTGATACGAATGTGGTGAGTTTAATGGAAAAAATTGCAAGTTTTACTGTTAATCACGAGCTTTTAGAGCCTGGTGTATATGTATCACGACGCGATACATATCCAAACACTTCGTATGAGGTAACTACCTTTGATATTCGCATGTGCGCTCCAAACGCGAGCCTGTTATTGATACGGCGGCTTTGCATGCGCTCGAACATATGGGAGCCACGTATCTGCGCAATAACAAAACATGGGCGTCACGTGTTTTATATTTTGGTCCTATGGGCTGCAGAACAGGATTTTACCTTTTATTGTTTGGCTCATATCAAAC
>CAMQEO010000104.1 GCA_946999785.1 uncultured Atopobium sp. | reverse complement strand
CCTACCTCAAACGAGCAGCGCGTACGAGTTGAGGTTTTCTCAAATAGAAGAACAATGTTTTTGCCTTCAAGATAACGATGCGGTACACCTGCCATTTTCATGCGTTTGAATTCGGCACTTAAGTTGATGAGGTATTTAATTTCCTCGGTTGAGAAATCGAGCAATTTCAGAAAACTTCTACCACTTAAATTAACACCCATGTGTTTTCCTTTCTAAAGGGCAGTCATATAAAACCGGAAGTTTTTAACTTCCGGTTTATAATCTGTTACAGATCTTCACGAACAAATGGCATGCTCATACAACGAGGGCCTCCGCGACCACGAGAAAGCTCGGCCGATGGAACAACCAAAAGCTCAAGACCAGCTTTATACAGCGCGTCATTTGTTACCGTATTGCGTTGGTAGACGCAAATCTTACCAGGTGCAACGGTGAGCGTGTTGGAACCATCATTCCACTGTTCACGAGCAGCAGCAACAGGATCACCATTACCACACTGAATCAGCGTAACATGATCAAGACCCAAAGCTTTGCTTAAGATGTGCTCAAGTGTGTCGTTCATTTCTTCAATCTTAACTTCTCCTGGTACCGAACCAGCAGTAAGCTTAAATACCTGCAAAGTACCCAAAATAGCAGGATGAATAGTGAATTTATCAACATCAATTTGCGTAAAGACCGTATCAAGATGCATAAACGCACGAGATACTGGAATATTAAACGCATAAATCGTATCGATTTCACACTCATCGGACTTATCCCAAAACATATGCTGTGCTAAGCAATCAATAGCAGAAGCTTGAGTACGTTGTGAAATACCAATGGCAATGGTATGCGCATTGAGGTTGAGTACGTCTCCACCTTCTGTATGATAAGCTGCATCGCGACGATACCATAAAGGAGCATCGTTATAATCGGGATGGTCACGGAAAATATATTTACCAAAGAGTGTTTCGCGATTGCGTGTAACCGAGAACATACGATTGAGGTTAACGCCTTTGCCTACAATAGCAAACGGGTCACGTGTAAAGTATGTATTAGGCATAGGATCAATGAGCAAATCGGAATCGGAACCTTGGTTCATATTAACCATGTCTACCAAAAGATTATTAGAACGATCGGGTAAATCAATCTCGTTCTTGCGAATTCCTGCGATACATTTTTCTACAAATGTTTGAGTATCTGTAATTGAATCCATAAACTCTTTAACGGCAGCACGTGTATGAGTTCCATGAAGACCTGATTCATCAAGCCACTGATTGGTAAATTCCTCTCGCGAACCGGCTGCATCAAGAGCCTCAGCAACCAGTTTCTCAAGATACAAAACTTCTACACCCTGCTCACGTAAAATCTCGGCAAAACGATCGTGTTCTGCTTGAGCAACATCGAGAAATGGTACATCGTCAAATAAAAGGCGTCCTAATTCATCTGGTGGAAGATTAAGAAGTTCTTCGCCTGGGCGATGAAGCAAAACCTTTTTAAGAGTACCAATCTCGCTGTGGACGTATAGCCCGTTAGCCATGATGCCTCCTGTAATCCGATTTGAGACTAAAGCCAATTAGGAAAAAGACCTTAGCACTCCAACATCAATAAGAGCACACAAAATGTGTACCTATTGAGAGTATATCCAATAATTAAACTATGGATCATCTTATGGAAGAAGTCTCGGTTAACGGTATAAGTTTTTATCTAAGTGGCTCGTTTATACATAATTAATTTATTTACCTGCATTTTTCTAAAAGTATCGTGCATAGATCGTAAATAGTTTTTTATCCCACGATATACTTAAAAGCGTACGTAAGCAAAGTATGTTTGCTTTTTTATTCAATATTAGTTGTTTTTTATTCATTTTATGACTCATACGTACGATAGAAATATCCAATATGAAATATGTATGAACACACATGAGGTGCGCAAAATAGAGGATTTACTATGTGGTAGATACTAAAAAATACCAAGTAAAGATACACTAATAAGTGGTATTAAAAGAAGTATTAAAATACATATATACATCAACGATCCCTTATTAAAGGAGTTAGCGTTTATGAAGCAAAACAACAAGAACAAGCGGCAAAAGCTTATTCTGTATCTAATTATAGGGTTGGTAGCTGCTTTTATTGCACGCTCACTACTTATGCCAACATTGGGAGATACCCGTGTTGAACAGGTAAGCTATAGTGAGTTCCTGCAAAAAGTTGAACGAGGAGAAGTAAAGAAAGTCCAACTTGATACAGGAACAAAGTCTATGCGCTTCACAACCAATGATGGCACAGGAGAGAAAGCATACGAGACAACTCAATTCCCTAATGATTCGAGTTTGGTTAAACGTATGGAAGCCCAAGGAGTTGATTTTTCGGCCAAAATACCTGACACCAGCAAGGACATGTGGATTTGGTTACTCATCAATTTATCACCGTTTATCATTATTTTTGGCGGTGGATGGCTCATAAATCGTCGTATTAAGAAGCAGATGGGCGAAGATAATCCTTCTATGAACTTTGGAGGAGGCTTTGGCGGATTTGGTCCTTTTGGCGGCGGATTTGGAAAATCGAATGCCAAAGAAGTAAAAGGGCAAGAAACTGGCGTTACCTTTAATGATGTTGCCGGACAAGATGAAGCAAAAGATTCACTCCGTGAAATTGTAAGCTTTTTGGATAATCCTAAAAAATATGCAGCTATTGGGGCGCGTTGTCCTAAAGGCGCTTTGCTCGTAGGACCTCCAGGCACAGGAAAGACGCTTCTAGCACGAGCTGTTGCAGGTGAAGCTAAAGTGCCATTTTTCCAAATATCGGGTTCTGAGTTTGTAGAGATGTTTGTAGGTAGAGGTGCGGCAAAAGTTCGCGACCTCTTTAAGCAGGCAAAAGAAAAAGCTCCTTGTATTATCTTTATCGACGAGCTTGATACCGTTGGCAAAAAACGTGGTGTAAGCGTTAACAGTAACGATGAGCGCGAACAGACGCTTAACCAGCTTCTTGCTGAGATGGATGGTTTTGATAACCATAAAGGCATTGTGGTACTTGCAGCAACCAATCGTCCCGAAACACTTGATTTAGCCTTGCTACGTCCTGGTCGTTTTGACCGCCGAATCCCCGTAGAGCTCCCCGATTTAACAGGACGTGAAGCAATACTTAAACTTCATGCAAGCGACGTTAAGATGGAGCAAGGAATCGATTTTGCCCAGGTTGCTCGACAAACACCAGGTACCTCGGGTGCAGATCTAGCCAATATGATAAATGAGGCAGCTCTACGCGCTGTTCGTATGGGTCGTAACCGGGTAAGTCAAAGTGATATAGAAGAATCAGTAGACGTGGTTGTTGCCGGCGAAAAGAAAAAAACAGCCGTGCTTTCTGAACACGAACGCAAAGTTGTTTCTTACCACGAAACAGGACATGCCATTGTTGCAGCAGTCCAAAATGGACGCTCCCCCGTTTCAAAAATTACGATTATTCCTCGTACCTCAGGTGCCCTTGGTTTTACTATGCAAGCCGAAGAAGACCAGCGCTACCTTACCACCAAAGAGGAATACAAACAGCGTTTGGCGGTATTATGCGGTGGTCGTGCAGCTGAAGAGCTTATATTTGGACATATGTCCTCAGGTGCGGCA
>CAMQEO010000103.1 GCA_946999785.1 uncultured Atopobium sp. | reverse complement strand
CTGATTATACAAGATAATTTCTATATTGACTAGCCTTTATTTATTCTATATTCGTTGTTTACCCGTCTATTTTCATTATACTACCATCGTTTGTTTTCAAGCTCATGGCTTACACAGCGTATGTGCGCTTGTGCCGATAGTATTTGCACAAGCAATACAAGCTTCTCTCGGCAGGTAAAAACCTATGCGGATAAACTTCTAGTGCTGGCTGATGTATTAAGCCAACAAGAACTTACATAACTTTTGACACCGTGCGCCACGGAAGAGCACAAATTATGCCTCGTGAGCTTTTCTCCACATTTGTATGTACGACTTCATGTTCTCACAGGATATTTCTTGATGGTGCACATTTGGCAAAACATGAAGCACGTGTTTTCCATATGCCTTACTTAAGACGCGCGCATCGGCAATAACTACCAGTCCACTGTCACGCTGTGTTCTAATAAGCCGTCCAGCTGCTTGACGAATTTCGGTAAGAGCACGAGGTAATACATAGTTCCACCATGTAGAAGAATCACGTTCGGTAAGTGCCTCAACTATAGGATCGGTTGGTGGTAAAAATGGAAGTCTGGGAATAACAACACAGCGCAATGTGTCTCCAGGTGCGTCAATACCCTCCCAAAACGACTTAAGCGCCACCAGTGACGCGGTTGTGTCTTTTTTGAACCCACGCATAATTTGGTGAGCAGATGTTGTGGGTAGTTGTTCAAGCAGTGTAAGACCACAACTTTCAAGACGCGGAGCCAATACAGAACTCACAGCCTCCATCTCGCGCCGATTGGTAAAAAGCGTTAACACCGAGCCATTCATAGCTACGTGAATATCAAAAAGCAGGTTAGACAGGTGTTGTATATACTTTTCATGTTGCGGCAACACAAGGTTATTAGGAACAATAACCCCCATATGCCTCTCGTAATCAAATGGCGAAGGAAGTGTTTTACTCTCAACACGATCACTGTCAAGCCTGTCAAGCCCAACCAAATGGTTAAAGTATTCAAATATGTGCTCAACTGATAGCGTGGCAGACGTATATAAAACGCTTTGTGCGTCCAAATACCAATCGGTGTACAAGCGTTTTCCAATATCAAGACACGTTTCCTTAAGATAGGTCTGATATGCCTTCTTTTTCTTTACTCTCTCAATCGTATATACAAACTCATCCGCTGACCCTTGGGTCAGGCGAGTCAACACCTCAAGATACGCAGAGACATAAGCACATACGCGCTTAAAATCTGAATCGTGATGTAATGACACTTCACTTGAAACTACCTTACAAAGTTGAGTAAGTACTATCTTTAACACATCGAATGTTTTAGCAAACTCACCGATTTTTTCCAAAAACGAAATCCACGAATCCTGAGAAACAATAGAGCTGTCTACACGCTGAATTATATGTGTATGCGTACCACGATAAAAGCGATAGCGATCCTTAAGTTCAACAGTATCAAGACAATCGAATAAATCTTCGTTTTTAACACGCAACTGAGTCACTTGCGCAGTTGCTTTTGAAATAAGTTTTTGTAAAAGCGGTTTTTGTTCGCTGTTAGATGCACGGTCAAACAAGTCACCTAATAAGCCAGTTTTTATGCCACCTAATGTATAAAATAAATCGGAAAAAGCGTCTTGAGACAACTCTTGTGCCCATTGATCACGAACCTGATCAGCAAATCCATGAGCCTCATCAACAATCCAATCAGAAACAAGCGGGAATAACACATGACCTAGCGCAATATCAGTTGCAAGTAATGCGTGGTTGGTAATCACAATATGTGCGTGTTGGGTTCTTTCGCGCAGCTCGCTTAACATATAATGCGGTGCACACGTAGATAACGTATGGTTTGAACTTGTATGGTGTGATGCAACAAAATCCCCTTTTGGCACCATGTTCCACCTGATACCCAAGCTATCAACATCAACATCAACTAATTCACAGCAAGCGCTGTAAATAATAGCTGCCGTAGTAAGAATTTCGGCCTTTATTTTTGACGAGGAAAATCTAATATCTTTAAATTGCGAAGTATCAAACTCTTCTCGTATAAGTATATCAATCCCTTCAAGATAGGGATAATGCTCGGCGCCTTTTACAATAAGGTATGAAAAGTCTTTGGGATAAACCGCATGTAAGTGGGGCAATTCTTTTTTAATAAGCTGCTCGGCAAGCGCGTTGGTTTTAGTAGCAACTCCAATTTGTATATTATTTTGTACCGCACGAGAAATAGAGGGAAGTAGATATGCAAGGCTTTTACCCACACCAGTTCCAACCTCTAAAACACCACATTGTCCGCTATTTTGCAAGTTTGTCACACGTACAGCCATTTCTTGTTGTGTTGGACGAACTTCGTAATTTTGCGACAAAAACATCTGAGCTACGCAACCTGCAGATGAAAAACTATGCTTTATCTGAGCTTCGTCAACTGTTTTATCTTGATTGGAATTTGTTTGTTGAAATGTATAGGTATGTGTATTAAAAAGACCTCGTCTAATCTCGGCAATCGTGCCTGTATTTGACATACCAACAGATGTATTTTCAACAGCTAAATTATATACAAAAGGAGCCGTGCTGTTTTCTGAAAGAACTTCGTGGAGTATATACGAAAAAATGAATCTATACGGCCAGTTTACCTCATCATGTGCTTCCACTAACGTTGTCAAAATCCCTTGAGGTATGTCACAAAGACCTGCCAAAATATAATGCCACACACCTGCCAAGGCAGTACAATCATCGTTCGCCCGATGAGTAACGCTTTCACATCCAAAGATATACGCTAAATCCTGTAGCTTGTGCGAAGTGAGTGCAGGAAACGCTATTCGAGAAAGTGCCAGCGTATCAATCCAAGTGTCACTTACACAGGTATTGTTTTGGACGGCTTCAATAAAAGCTCTATCAAAACTTGCGTTGTGAGCAAGAACAGGATTAAGTTCAACAAAATCAGCAAGACGAGCAACTGCGGTTTGTGGAGTTGGCGCATGTTCCACATCAACACTGTATATATTGGTAAGCTTTTCAATGTTGTGCGGTATAGGACGAGATGGATTTACAAAAGTTGTAAACTCATCAATCACGCTCCCCTCTTCAAGTTTTACGGCTGCAATTTGGGTAAGCTGATCGTTTTTATGTGAAAGCCCTGTTGTTTCAGTATCAAGCGCAACAATGTTAGATTCAAGGCAGCAAAAATCATATAAAGACGCACGCTCCATAAGCGTTGTATATCTTTTACGAATATGAGGATGAATATCCAAGGGCAAAAATTCATTGACTCTCATCTCAAAATTTTGCCGTTCTTGATTGTCTTGTTCCACGTCAGTCACCCAAATTCGCTGAATTATTTTTCTAATGCATACTCTACTAAGCGTTTACAGAGCTCAGGAAATCCCATACCTTCATGTGCTGCAGAGTCGGGAATCAAACTACGTTCAGTCATGCCTGGAATAATATTGGTTTCCAAAGCATACGGCACCCCGTTTTTGTCAACAATAAAATCTGTGCGCGAAACGCCACGACAACCAAGCGCCACATGAGCCTGCTCGGCAAGTTCTTGAGCCCGTGCATACACATCCTTATCTAAACGAGCAGGAATTACATGATGAAGGGCTGCAGGCTCGGCTTTTGCTTGTATATCATAAAACGGAGCGTTAAATACAATTTCAACAATGGGCAGTGCATGAGGATGATGGTTTCCAATAACAGGAACTGTTATCTCGGTACCAACAATAGTTTGCTCTATCAGAACATGTGTTCCTGTTTTTTG
>CAMQEO010000102.1 GCA_946999785.1 uncultured Atopobium sp. | reverse complement strand
GAAAAGCTACAAAACATCAAGAAATCCATGCTCGAAAAGATGTTTGTATAGGAGGAAATGCAAAAATGGACAAGCTCACTTTATATCACGGCTCTCCTAATAAAGTTGTAGTTCCCTTATATGGCAAAGGCGAGGAAAAGCATGACTACGGAAAGGGCTTTTACCTTACCGAAAATATAGATTTAGCTAAAGAATGGGCGGTTTGCCGTCCAGATGAACAAAACGGTTGGATTCATACGTATCAGCTTGAAACTGATGGGCTCAAAATCCTCGATCTGCAGGAAAAAGGCGTTTTGGCTTGGTTAGCAGAGTTGATGAAGCACCGGGATGCTGCCGATTCAAAACGCTATCGCATGCTGGCAAAGAAGTTCATACAAACATACGGCATAGATACCAGTGCATATGATGTCATTAAAGGTTGGCGCGCCAATGCCTCGTATTTCTTCATTGCCAGAGAATTCGTAAGAGACAACATTGATATGGATATTCTTGAAGAACTTCTTTCTTTAGGTGGTTTGGGTATTCAGTATTGCATTAAGTCTAAGCTGGCTTATTCGCGGTTGCATGAAGTAGAAGATGGTTCGACAGCGGTTCGGTATGCAGAATTTAATGAAAAATATAATCAACGTGACATAAGCGCACGTCAAAATATGCGCAAACTTGTAGACTCTGATGCTAACCGTGTGACTAACGTGTTCAGTACGCTTTTCCAGGAGGATAAATCATGAGGGCGTATGCAAAGGACTATTTGAATGATGTGGTAGAAAATCAAGGGAAACTCTTTGACTTTGTGGCGCAGAATTATCCTGATATGGATACCGAAGATTTCATAAAAAGCTATATGCAAAGTAAAACAAGAAAGAGCATTGATGAAGCGCAGGCATATGTGACCACGATGAACGCCCAAGAGCTTTGGAACTATTTTACTGAAACAGAACACTTTTCCTTGAAAGTGGGCAGGGTGCTTAACGGTTTTATGCCTGCTTGGATTGGCGAGTTCTATGCATATTATCAGTGGTATTACAATATTCCAAGCTGTGACGTGTTAAAAAAAGTGCCGCTGAACTTTTTGGAGAAGGCGTATTTTGGTCTGCATGATTTAGCGCTTGATTTAGCGGTGCAAAAAGTTGGGGAAGCACAATGAGTGTTATATGTTTCCACAATGCAGACGAAGAACATGGATATTTAAGTAATTGGTATGCATCACCATTTACAGTGGATGGCGTTGCGTTTTCGTCAGTGGAACAATTTATGATGTATCGCAAGGCAATGTGTTTTTGTGACGAGAAAGTTGCACAAAAGATACGCGTTACCAATAATCCTGCTGAGATTAAAGAACTTGGCAGGCAGGTGTTGAACTATGATGAACGAGTTTGGGCTGGTGTGCGACAGATTGTTGTTTATGAAGGGCTTTTAGCAAAATTTTCGCAGAACGAAGACCTGCGCGATAAGCTTAAAATAACTGGTAAAACAGTGTTGGCGGAATGCGCGGTGAAAGATCGTATTTGGGGTGTGGGATTATCAATGAAAGATCCAAATAGGTTTGATACAACTAAGTGGAAAGGTCAAAATCTACTAGGTTATACGCTTATGATGGTACGTGAGCGCATATAACTCTGCTTATGCTTGGGAACAGCGTAAGCTGGGGGATATATTCAAATACGAACAGCCACAAGCCTATATAGTTGAAAGTACAGAATATGATGACAGATTTCAAATTCCGGTTTTAACAGCTGGCCAAAGTTTTGTTTTAGGTTACACAGATGAAGATTTTGGAATTAAAAATGCAAACCCTAGAAACCCTGTTGTTATTTTTGATGACTTTACGACATCATCTCATTATGTTGACTTTCCTTTTAAAATCAAGAGTTCTGCAATGAAATTGCTCTCATTGGTAAATGGAAAAGATGATATTCATTGTGCTTATAATGTATTGCAAAACATTGAGTATGAACCTGTTAGTCACGAGCGTCATTGGATTTTAACATTTGCGAAATTCAATGTTTATATGCCACAAAACTCAGCAGAGCAAAAATGTATTGGAGATTATTTTGCAAATTTAGACCACCTTATCACCCTTCATCAGCGTAAGTGATTGTCGTTAGCTTAAACTTGATAATGATCGCATAACCAAGTCCACGTCCTTATTTTCAAGTTCTTTAATGATATGCAGATACGTTTTTTGCGTTGTGGTCATGCTAGAATGTCCCAATCGTTGAGCAACACTTGCAAGCGATACACCAGCAAACAAAAGCAAAGACGCATG
Source organism: uncultured Atopobium sp. (assembly GCA_946999785.1). Classification (GTDB taxonomy): domain Bacteria; phylum Actinomycetota; class Coriobacteriia; order Coriobacteriales; family Atopobiaceae; genus Fannyhessea. The sequence continues at coordinate 1,516 of CAMQEO010000102.1, read as the reverse complement.
TGTGTGTCTAAGACCATGAATAGAAATAATGGGTATTCCAGCACTTTTGCAATGTCTGGACAAAACATTATTAGCTGTAGAATTATAGACATTGCCCAAAACAAAAATAGGCTCATCTTTAGGCAAGTTTTTTACAAGCGTTGAAAATTGAACTATAAGCTGCCAATCTATACGAATTTTCCTAATTGATGATTGATTTTTTGTTGGCATAAAACCATGATCACCTTTATAGTTCCAGGTCTTATTGATGGACAAAGATTGTTTGGAAAAATCAAAATCGCTGGGCGTAATGGCCAGCGCTTCTGAAAACCTCATTCCTGTTTTAGCCACCAATAAGATAAACCAATCCCAATTAAGCTCTTGGCCTAGATTCAGATCTGATAGAAGCTTGTGAAGTTCAAATTGATCGAGGTATTTGGTTTTCTTTTCTCGGGGCTTTTTGCCTTTTATAATTGCTTTTCGCGTAGGGTCTCGCTCTATAAGCCCTTCATCAACAGCATCTAAAATAGCGCCTTTCAACTGGTGATGAAAGTCCATTGTTGTTTGTCTTTCATGCAACTCAGCATAATCATTAAGCAGTTTTTGATATGTTATACGAGTTAGTTCTCCTATTTTTAGGCTAGGTGCTAATTTTTTAATCCAAGACTGAGTCAAAATATACTTGTTCATCGTAACATTTCGAATTGCTCCTTCTTTATACACCGTAATCCACTGAGCGTAATACTCATAAAACAAATCATTTTTGTTTCTGTTATTCAGCATAATTCCCTCCAATGTAGTGTCAGGCTTACGCTGATGAAGGGTGATAAGGTGGTCGAGGTGGTGGAAGAATGCGCCAATTTGGCGTTGTTCTTCGAATGATGGGAAGTTTACCAAAAGAGCTTTTACGATATCTCCAGAGAGATTACCTTGCCCACCCTGCAAATATGTTTCTATGATATTGTGCTTGTTTTTCCTTAGCCATTGAGCAAGATACTCTGAATCATACTCTGAATAAGGTTTTATTGCTAAAATTGCCTGATTTATAGCACCTTTAAGCTTTGCTCGACCTACTTCTCCACTTGTCGCACCATATAAGGCATATAAAATATCACCTATATCTACAAGCCGTGCTGAAGAGTTTTCCAAACCATTTTCGGTTAAGAAAAGTTCAGTAATTTCCTTGTTAATTTCTGCAGAACGTATGAACGGAATCTGTCCACCATAATATGACTTAACGTTTACATGTGGCGTTCCACCCGAATAGGATTTACTCACATCCCCCAGCTTACGCTGTTCCCAAGCATGTACAACAAGAGCCAAGGGATCTAACTCTTGGCTCTTACATATACTCACTATTCAGTTTCTTGCGGCGCGTTTGTAGATGTACCTGTATCCGCAAGCGCGTCCGCTGGGATTTCAATGTCAAATCCTCCGGTTACTATAAATCGGTGAAGCAACTGATCGGCCTTAATAGGAATTTTTCGCGGCTTAATTGGTTCTCCTTCAAGCGCCTCAAAATAATCTTTCGCCTTTT
>CAMQEO010000101.1 GCA_946999785.1 uncultured Atopobium sp. | reverse complement strand
CATAAACATTTAATGACTATGTGCGGTGGTAATTTATAGAACCAGCCTTAATCAACTCATAAGATGGTATTTTTCAGAAACAGCCTTCCTTCATTTTTATCGCATTTAACGATTGCGTCGCACAATGAATGCAACAGCAATTATGGCAATAAGTACGACAATGATAATAACCGTACCGTTTACGGAGTCAGAGGTAGTATTCTGATTGTCAGACAGAGTTTCCTTCTTCATGGTCATCCCCTGTTTACCTTCAGTAGCCTTCTCTCTTATCTGATTAATGTTTCGGAGATATTGTTGCTGTTGAACAGCATTGTCCGCTCCCTCCTTCGCGATAAACTGACGAAGTTTATTATTGTTACACACAAATCCTGAACATGAGGGTTTAAAGCGGTTCACTAAGTCCATGTGCCGAGAAGCCAAGGTTTTTATTTGTCCGCGCGTAGGTTTCCACATACCTTTGCGCGCGCCTTCCAGCATCACGGCCGTTATCTCTTCAAGAGCTGCAGGATTTTTTTGTTCAAAATACTTCTGTATTCCTACTTTATATTCGTCTTTGATGTAAACTTGATAAATTTTATTCCAAAACTGTTGGTCAATCACGTTGGCACGCATCACGTTCCAACCAAAAGTGTTTTGTATGGTTTTGGCAAACTCATCAGCACCCTCTTTTCCACTCTTGATATGCTCTTTGATGTAAGCAGGATTGAAGATGGTAGTTCGGCTCTCTATGCCCACCGACTCTTTCAAATCTTGCATACGCATATTGTAATGATTGCGCATATCACTAATGTAAGCATCCGGTTCTTTGCCTGTTGCCTTGGTGACGGCTACGTTGAGCCCGCCCATAAACTCATAAACATGGTCTAAGCTTAATGCTCCCCATAAGTTACTTTGTCGCGGTTGAACTATGACATCTGTACGAGTAAGAGCAGCTTCGAAGGCATATTGTTTAAAATCCTCCCACTCTTTGTCATCACCATAGAAAGCTCCCATATTATTAAGATAGGTATCCGCTATCTCTGAACGGTTTTCCCATTGGTCGCTACTCATTACCATCGACTGTATGTTGGTGCCATAACTGCCATTTACTCCGCCAAACACCCGTCGCGCAGCCATGCTTCGTGCTTCTTTTGGTGAAACACCTTTCTCTGTCAGCACTCGCTCGGTCTCCTTTACTCCCTCGCTTACCATGTTCTCATACTTATCATCATGAGCAGCGGCGGCCATTTCGACAGCCCTGTTGATTAAGAACAAACGTGATGCGGCTAAGTCTCGCAACTGTCCAGAGGTCTGTACAACTACATCTATGCGTGGACGTCCTAACACTTTTGACGGAATAAGCTTGATGTCTGATATGCGTCCAAAGAAGTCACGAACGGGTTCTACCCCCAAAAGGTATAAAATCTGTGCAATAGATGCGCCTTGTGTTTCAATAAATTCACTACTCCAAAGCGTAAAGCTCACTTTTCTTGGAATGCTGTCATGGTGATGTTGTCGATACAGGGCAATGGTGTTTTCTGCCAGTTGTTTACCTTGTTCCCATGCAGCTTCGCTGGGAGTTGTTTCGGCATTAATGCTATACATGTTACGCCCTGTTGGCAATGTGTTGGGATTCGTCACAGGATCGCCCCCTGGTGAAGGTGATGTGTAGCCACCATTTATTGCATTAAGAATGCTTTTCAATTCCATTGCGGGGCTTTGTATCAGCAATTTGCGGTATTTCGCCACGTTCATAATTGTTCGTTCGGCTTCTATGACAGCAAATGCTAAATCCTTTTCATGAGATGAGAACGAAGGCTTTTGCATTCTCATGCCACCCATTCCCATTCCCTTTGGCATATTTCCTTTCATGGAATTCATGTTCTTTTTCATGCCTTTAGCCATCGGTGACTTTTTGTTCATACCTTGCATCATAGCCATCATACTGGTTGGCGCATTAAGATCCTCGCAAAGATGATGTGCTTTTTGCAATTCGGCAGGAGCGATACCTAATACTTGGCACACCATTTTTGGATTGCCAAGAGAAGGATTTGCAAGAAGTTTATCTACTAACTTCTGAGCGGGGTAAAGATAACGTTGTACGAACAAAGAACGTTGTTTCATCATGACATCAGACGCTCTCCCCTTTTGCTTGTCTACTGCGAATTGCGCATATGCAATAGGATCGGCACACATCGCCATAACCGTAGAGTGCAAACCTTGGGTATCATAAGGTACTCCCAACGTGTACAAATGCCCACCGATCTTTTCGGTTGCCAATTCTTCAATAAAGTTGTCTACCTGTTGCATCTGCTCTTCATTGTACGGCCGCTTAAGGTTCGCATCTAATTGTAAGTCACGATGAATGCCCATTTTCACAACCATCGCCTTCACTTGCAAGGCTGTTTCCGTTATACCAGGAAGTTTTTTAGCCACTTTAGTATGATACACATCCATTTTATCCAATAATGCCTTGTACATAGTGCGCACGTCATTCTTCATATAAGGCTGTGTAAGATAGGTTTGCAAGCAAGCATACGAACGGCGTTTGGCGATAACCCCCTCGCCAACATTGCCTACTGTGTATATATATATATATGAGGAATTGAACCCACTAATCTATCGGACCAGTCCTCATTGCTCAAGGCAATTTGCTTTTTTGGCGTAAACTCCATGCTGCCATGTGTGCCAAAATGCACCAACACGTCGGCCTTAAAGGCATGTTGCATCCACAAATAAGACGCGATGAAAGCATGAGATGGAGCCGCATCTGTTCCATGTACAATCTTGAAGGAGTTACCCTCTGTGCTAACAGCGAGTTGAGGCATGAGAACAATATTGCCCAACTGTATGCGCGGTATAGCCAATTCACCTTTGTCTGTCGCTAAGTAATTACCGGGAAATTCTCCATTCTTCTTTACTACTTCCTTATATTTCTCACCAACAATAGACGCCTTTACCCATTTATTATATTCCTCTTTATTTACCAGTGCAGGATGCCCTGCATGAATGAAATGAGCGATGGTGCCTTTGGCATATGTACCCAAAACCGCTCCTTGCTGTTGAATGAGTTTTTCAAGTTCCTCTGCTGATGACGGAAGACCTTGCACATTATACCCCTGTTGCTTCATGGTGGTGAGCAAATTGAACAATGAAGAGCAGACGTCCATACCACTTGCTGTTAAGGCATTTTGGCCAGGCCCCTTGTAATAATAAATGGCAACACGTTTTTTGCTGTTTGGTATATTTTTCAAGCGAATATAATTGTTTACCGTTTTCACAAAAGTGTTCAATCTGTCGGGTATCGCATCTACATAATCAAGACCGTCTTTTCCCTTATAATGAGCGAAAAGAGCAAACGGACGGATGGCTCCATCTATCTCTGGCATAGTTACGCTTTGCGATAAAAATCCCCCCATCATTCCCTGTTTGTCATTACGCCAATCCTTCTCTGGTTGGTTTACGTTGAGCGGAGCGAACAAGGGAATATTCTTTTGCTGCAAGAAAGCCACCAGATTATCACCAACTCGTCCATGTGCCATATTGATAACTGCACGCAGAGGAATACTGTCAGCATGTCCCTCGTCTATAAATTTTCGAATGTCGTTAACAGGATAAACATTATTTCCTGTTTGTTCCAATCGTGCAATCAACGAGGTAGGTTCGCCCATCGGACCCATGACCACTATTGCCGGTGCGCCTTCGTGCCACAACCCTTGTTTTTTTAAATAAGCATTGTATTCTTTTACAGAGTTAAACTGCAAATCATCGGCAGCCTTATCCTCTGTTTTCGGACGATGATGCAACA
>CAMQEO010000100.1 GCA_946999785.1 uncultured Atopobium sp. | reverse complement strand
CGCGATTCTTCAAAACGCACAAGCCAGGAAGGACTATCCTTTCTGCAGGTAAAAATTTTACGATACAAATATTCATAGTCCAGATGTAGTTCAGCTGGTATCACAAGCACATCTTGTTGTATAAAGGTGTCTATCAATGCCCGCTCATGAGAAGAGATCTCGGGATCGGCACAAAAAACCTCATCAACCGCATAGCGTATATTCATTTCCGCAAAAGATACATACGGTGAAAGCGTTCGCTGATGCTCAAGAGTAGGCAAGCCTTCTCGGAGTGGTATGCGCCTGACTTTATCCGCTGGGATAAACGCCATAATATGCATGCCCAAACGTTTTAAGGTATCATTGCACTCATCAAAAAACGCACTATCCAAGCCAGTTAGTGGACGCGGATAAAAATTATGCATTGCATATACCAAAGGATTTGACGAAGTTTGAGCAGATTGCACAATCAACTGCGCGTCATCAGGGCATATGGTAGAAGCGTTTACAACGATGGGCACCGTCTTGGCTAAATCAGCAATTTCTTGTGGAGTTAAACCATCGTCGATACGCAAGGCCCACAAGCCCAGTGCTTGCTTTAACTCAAGAAAAGAATTCATCTTAAAAATTTCAAGGGTTTTTGGAGAAACGTCTGCAAGAATGCGCGCGCGTTTTGAACAAAGCAAATCGCATAATTTTTTAACTTGCTGAGTGTACGATGAACAAAATTCTTCTTCTATATGAAGCGAAATAAATACGCAAACACCACCTGCCGCACAAAGAGCGGCAGGCAGTTTTTTGGTTTTATTATATTCGGTTAAAGAAATCGCACATCCAAGTGGATTTTTATGCATTTGCGACTTCCTCATTCTTCACCATAATATTTGTAATTACAAATCCCATGATATAAGAAACAACCAAACCAGCACCATAAGTTAAGACCGAAGCAATAGCACCGCCTTCACCAGCAGTCATAACAAACAACGCCAGCAAGCCAGAAGGACCCCAAGTTGTAGCTGCAACGCCCAAAGCCATAACAAGCGCGCCACCAAAACCTGCACCAAGACCTGCAGAAATGAAAGGACGACCCATAGGTAAGGTAACACCATAGATTAAAGGCTCACCAATTCCTAAGAAACCAGCTGGTAAAGCACCCTTAATTACGTTGCAAATACGTTTATTGCCACCACGCTTTGCCTTAAGATAAATTGCAATTGCGGCACCAACCTGACCAGCACCAGCCATAGCAAGCGCAGGATACAAAGTAACATAGCCAAATTGTTCAAGCTGAATAGAGTAAATGGCAACAAGACCGTGATGCATACCCATAGCAACCAAAGGAAGGAACAAGGCAGTTGAAATATAACCAGCAATGATGCGTACAGCAATTGACGAGCTCATGCAAAGCTGTTGTAATCCCATGCAAATACCCGAAGAGATAAATCCGCATAAAGGCATAACAACAAAAATATAAGGAATCAAGGTAACAATCAGTGCTAAAACTGGAGTAAATACGATATCCAAAGAATCGGGCATTTTAGCGCGAATAGCTTTTTCGATTTTAACAAGCAGAAATACGCCCAAAACAGCAGCTAATACACCACCACGGCCAGAACGCAAAATAGCATCCAACGGCTGAGTCTTATTAAACAAACCAACAACAGCAGAAATATCGTTAATCGCTGGAAGACCAGTGATCATACCCAGCATACCACCCAAAATTGGAGTTCCTCCAAATTTTTCAGCAGCACGATAACCTACCCATGCCGTTAGATAAGCCAAAAATGACGCGTTAATAAGTCCTAAGAATGGAATCAACACCGAAAAGAACATGTCCGATTTCCATCCAGGATTAAGCTGCTGGATAAGAGACGAAAGACCAGCACACAAACCAGCGGCAATAACACCCGGAATAAGAGGAACAAAAATTTCGCCAAAAGTTTTAAGGATCAATCTTATGCGAGAGTCACCTTGCTGCGACTTAACAGCTTTTTTGTTGGCTTTCCAGTCGTTATCACAAGATAAGCCTTCTTCCGAAGTTGCAATACCCATAGCAGCACAGATATCAGCGCATTTACGGCATTTACCAGGTCCAACCACAATCTCAATATAATTTGTGCGGTCGTGAACAATACCAAGCACGCCTTCAACATTTTTAAGCGCATCCTCATCTATTTTGGCATCATCTGCAACTTCAACACGTAAACGCGTCTGACAGTTTGTTGCCAAACGTACATTTTCTTTACCTCCCAAATGCACTAATACATTTTGTACCAGTTCCTCATTGGTCATGGTAGCCTCCCTTTCGTGAGCTTTACACTCTTTAATACCCTTATCACCCAATATCACAAACACTCTATGGTAGGTATGCATAAGCGTTTGCAACTGATCAAGCTATGCTTGCGCAAGAGCTTCTCGAACATGTCCATGCGCACGTGAAAGTTTTTCTTCTGCCTGCGCGCGTGTAAATGAACCCAAAATCATCACGATCGCCAACTTACAGCTGCCTTGCGCTTCTTGAAGAACGCGAGCAGCGGTCTGGCTATCAACACCAGTAGCTTCGGTAACAATGTGATTGGCTCTAACTTTAAGTTTTTCGTTACTTTGTAAAACATCTACCATAAGGTTTTGATATGCTTTTCCAGACAAAATCATAGCTGTGGTAGAAATCATATTGAGCACAAGCTTTTGAGCAGTTCCCGATTTTAGGCGCGTTGAGCCTGTAAGAACTTCTGGCCCTACAACTGCCTCAATTGCAACATCAACAAGACGCGAAATTTCACAATCTTTGTTGCAGGTAATTGAAGCTGTAAAACATCCCTGTTGGCGAGCGTACGTAAGACCGCCAATAACGTAGGGAGTACGTCCGCTTGCCGCAAGGCCAACAACTATATCATCCGATGTAAGATTGTGATTTTTAAGATCTAAAGCACCCAGCTCTCGTGAATCTTCGGCGCCTTCCACAGCATCGATAAGAGCCGATTCCCCACCTGCGATAAGACCTATAACAACATCTTTTGTTACGCCAAATGTTGGAGGACACTCAGCTGCGTCCAATACGCCAAGCCTTCCGCTTGTTCCTGCTCCCATGTAAAAAATGCGATGATGTGAACTTATAGCCGTAGCGCCATGCTGTGCAACCAAAGCAATTTTTTCAAGCTCAGGACGAATAGCCTGAGGAACGCGCGCGTCTTCTTCGTTCATAATGGACGCGATCTGCAAAGCACTCATTCGATCAAGTTCCATCGTCCGCGGATTGCGCGTTTCGGTTGTCATAGTGTCTAACTGTATGTCCACGTCATGCATCCTTTCAAAAAATTGTGTGCTGACGTACTTGGCGTAATGAATGATTGTGCGTAAAAAGTATTGCGCTCATAAATAGCACCGCACGCCTTCCTTGCTTTAAGTGTATTAAGACTTCACTTTATTTCAAGATTTGCGCACAAGCGTGAAACTTTATTTCAACTTATGATTTTTCGGACTTTAAATTATATAGCACCAATAAGGCGTGATACTATACGATTACAAGAAAGCGCAGGTAATATCCTATGAAAAATATTATAATTCGTTTGCGAGAAAATATTGGATTTCTAAACCCTGCAGAAAAGGCTGTGGCTCGATACGTGCTGCAATACCCTCATGAAAGTAATCACTTGTCGGTAAAAGCACTTGCCGCACGCTCATATGTATCTCCTGCTGCTGTGGTTAGAATGTGCAAGTCTATTGGTTTTGAAGGCTTTAAAGAATTTAAGACCGAACTTACTCGAGAACTTGCAACAGAAAAGCTTATTCTTCCTCTTGATACCAAAGACATCAAACAA
>CAMQEO010000099.1 GCA_946999785.1 uncultured Atopobium sp. | reverse complement strand
GAAAAAGTCTAGCGTAAGTTCACGCCAGACTTTCATTTACGTTCTTCTGCTTCGTTTGCCTGCAATAAGCCCTTATGTACCTACCGTGTTGTTCTAAGTAACAGCTACCAAACTTTGTAGCATTTCCTGTAAATACAGCTCTTAGAGCTTTTCAATAACAGTATGCGCGCGATGTCCTGCTACATACAACGGATCGCGATGCGTAAGCGTTGATAAAACTGTGATTGCAGGTCCTAGCAAGTCAACCGATGAAATCTCATGGTCATCAAATGCGCGACGCAGCTCTCTTCGTAAAGGCTCGTTAACAATAGTGTGGAAAACAGCAACAGGAACTTTATCGTTCATATTTTTCTCAAGGTACTCCATAACCATTTCTACACTGGTTACATTACCTAACTGCTTTACAATAACACTGCCCTCTTCAAACTGATCTGCAGCAGCTTCAACAACTTTTGCAGCAGTCTCACCGCGTGAATCCGAAATTACAAAGATACACGCCGTGCGGGGCTTCAATTGTTGCGGATGCGCTTCTAAAGACATAAAACCTCCAAACGAATTACTTCTTCTTAGTTAAAGCCGCTATATCTGCCACCTTGCTAAAGACAGATGTAAAGGTATTTAGCAAGCGGAAGCGGTTGTTTCTAATTTCAGTATCGTCGTCCATGATGCGCACGTCATTAAAAAATTGGTCAATCGGCTCTCTTAATTCGGCAAGCGCGGATAATGCACGCGCATATTCACCGTTTGACAACGCTTTCTCCACATTATCACGACCGTTTGAACACGCGGTAAAAAGCTGCTGCTCAGCAGGTGTGAGCATGGAAACGTTTACATCGGTTCCCAAAGCTGCATCGGTTAGGTGCGAAGCACGTGCATATGCAATTGCTAAATCTTCAAAGAGCTGAGGTTCGCGTGTACGCGCCGAATCAAATGCCTGTACACGAGCAAAAAATTCGCGCGGATCAATAATTCCTATTGCAGCGATAGCAGAAATAGATTCAGCACTTACCGATTGCTCTTTTGCAAGGGCTTGCAAACGAACCGAGAAAAACTCACAAACACAAGCAGATACCGCTGACACATCAAAATCAAGACCTTGTTCTTTAAACAAGTTCAAAGCAGCATCGATAAGCGCCTTAAGCGAACACGAGGGCAACTCTTGTAAAATTGCTATAATTCCCAAGGCACTACGACGCTGGGCAAACGGGTCAGACGAGCCAGTAGGAGGCTCGTTAATAGCAAACATACCGCAGATTGTATCAAGCTTATCAACAAGCGCAACAAGCTTTCCTACAAAATCATCAGGCGTTACATCTTTAGAAAAGCGAGGACGATAGTGCTGGGCAATTGCTTTGCATACACGCGGATCCTCGCCCATAGCACAAGCGTAATAGCCGCCCATAACACCTTGTTGCGAAGTAAATTCTACCACCGCATTGGTTACTAAATCGGCTTTTGCAAGATAAGCTGCACGCTCACAGAGCTTAGTCAGCTCACCGTCTACTTTAAGAAGCTCTGCACACACCAAAGTGAGCTTAGTCATACGATTGGTTTTATCAAGAACGCTTCCCAACTTTTCTTGAAAGACAACTTTAGACAGTCGAGGAACATATTCATCAAGCGGATGTTTGAGATCTTCTTCAAAAAAGAACTTTGCATCATCTAAACGCGCACGAACAACACGCTCATTACCGTCGATAATAGCTTTATCGGCAGATGCAGCACCGTTTGAAACAATCACAAAATCTCGTGTAAGCTCACCATCTTTGGTATAAATGGGGAAATAGCGCTGATTGGTAAGCATAGACTCACAAATAATCTCGTGCGGAACATCCAAAAATTCTTGATCAAAAGAACCAATTAAAACGCGCGGATATTCACATAAGTTAATAACCTCTTCAAAGGTCTTTTTTGGCATGTTAACACGAAGTTGAGGATGGGTGTGTTCATAAGCCGCTACCTCGTCTAAAATCTTTTGGCGACGCTCGTCTTCAAGTAAAACACCTGCACTGCGCAAGATTGTACGATAGTTGCCAGGACAATCAATGGTATGTGCACCATGACCTAACACACGATGACCCTGCGTTATAGAAGAAGAGCTCACCCCTGCATAAGAAAACGGAATAACTTCTTCATCTAAAAGAGCAACAAGCCATCTAACAGGACGAACAAAAGATTCGGTTTCAAACGCCCAACGTTGGCTTCGATAGTTTGGCCATTCGAGCGAAGCTAGTATATCGTGACATATAACACCTAGCAAATCTTGTGCGCTACGCGCTGCAATAAACTTTTGGGCAAACACATAATTTTTGCCGTCTTCTGCGGTTTTTTCGATAAGATCATGCGCATCTACCCCACACTTTTTTGCAAATCCCAAAGCCGCCTTTGTAGGCTGTTTGTTTGCATCAAATGCAATAGAGGCAGCCGGTCCACGCTTAATCTCATTGATCTCTGGTGTTTGAGCTGCAAGATCATGCACAAGAACAGCCAGGCGGCGCGGAGTTTGGTGTGCTTCAACACTACCAAATGTTAAACCACTTTTTTGCAAGCGATCCTGCATAAGCTGAGCCAGCTGTTTTGTTGCATGAATCAGAGGTGCTGACGGCATTTCCTCTGTTCCAATTTCGAGTAAAAATTCACACGATTTGCTCATTTATGCCACCTCATTTGCAGTTGGATTTTGTTTCGATAAAGAATTATCTGCAGGCTTGGGCGCCTTTGATTCTAGCGCCGCAAGAGAGGCTAAATAAGCCTCGCAGCACGCCTTGGCAACGCTTCTCACTCTTAAAATGTAATTAGCACGCTCGGTAGCAGAAAGAGAACCGCGCGAATCAAGCAAGTTAAACGCATGAGAGCATTTCATCACGCAATCATATGCAGGCAACGGCAAATTACGGCGCAAACAGGCATGACATTCTTCTTCGTATTCGTCAAATTTTTCGCGCATAAGGTCAACGTTTGCAACTTCAAAGTTATAGGTCGAAAATTCAAACTCGTTTTGGTGAAACACGTCACCATACGTAACGCAGCTACCATCTGCAAGCTTATTCCACACCAAATCATAGACCGAATTTACACCTTGTGTATACATTGCGATACGCTCAAGACCATAGGTAATTTCTACCGGCACAGGTGCAACTTCAATGCCACCTACCTGCTGAAAATACGTAAACTGCGTAACTTCCATACCGTTGAGCCAAACTTCCCAACCAAGTCCCCATGCTCCAAGTGTAGGTGACTCCCAGTCGTCTTCTACAAAGCGAACATCGTTTTCTTGAGGATCCAAACCAATTGCCTCAAGCGAGCCAAGATACAAATCCTGTGCATCGGCAGGAGAAGGCTTAATAAGAACCTGAAATTGATAATAGTGCTGTAAACGGTTAGGGTTATCACCATAACGGCCATCAGCAGGACGCCGACAAGGCTGAGCATAGCACGCGGCCCATGGTTTATTTCCCAGTGAACGAAGCAGCGTTGCGGGATGAAACGTTCCTGCACCAACTTCGCTGTCATAGGGTTGCATAACGGTACAACCGTGTTGTGCCCAATACGTTTGTAGAGTCAAAATCATATCCTGAAATGTCAGGGGCGTTTTGCTCATATCAATCTCCTTACCGCTTTAGGAAAACTTACATGTGTTATATGTCTACAAGCGCAGACACACAGACGCGCCACGCTTTAATGCGGACGCTCCAAACTTTTTGCATGGTCAAACGGCCAAATAATCCAAAATCCGCGCGACGAAACAGAAGATATATCCACTGCACCAAACCAACGCGAATCAAGCGAATTGCCTCGGTTATCCCCCAT
>CAMQEO010000098.1 GCA_946999785.1 uncultured Atopobium sp. | reverse complement strand
TACGCACGGTGGTGTGAGAGGTCGGCGGTTAATCACCGCCTCCTACTCGATTGTAGACTCTTCATTAATTGACATTGTGGCGGTTAAGGTCTTGCAGTATTGTGCACATAGATATCTAACTAGCAAGAAAATATAAGTGAGTTCGTATAAGATTTGTGCTAAATAAAAAACTTTTAATTTTTGTTTCAAAATGATGACAAAACGTTGTAAACTACATGTTGTGAAGACGTTCACATGAACTTTTCAACCGTTTACAAAATTGTATATCAATTCATATTCAACTTGGTTAAAAATTCATCGTTTACGTCTTAAGAGTGCTTTGCCACTTTTTAGCTACATGTTTAGCTACACTATATATGTTTTATTTAGTCGTGTATTAATGCAAAAGGTTCGTGAAGGAAGATAGGCTTCCTGCAAACCTTGCGAAAGGAGAAAGCATGGCAGTTAAGGTTGCTATCAACGGCTTTGGTCGTATTGGTCGTTTGGCCTTCCGTCAAATGTTCGGTCACGAAGGTTCAGAAATCGTTGCAATTAACGATTTAACCGATCCAAAAATGCTCGCTAACCTCCTCAAGTATGACTCTTCACAAGGCAACTACGCACGTAATCACTCTGTTGTTGCTGGTGAAGACTCTATTACTGTCGATGGTAAGACCATTAAGATTTACAAAGAAGCTGACGCTCACAATCTTCCTTGGGGCGAGCTTAATGTAGACGTTGTACTTGAGTGCACCGGTTTTTACACTTCAAAGGCTAAAGCTCAAGCTCACATTGATGCAGGTGCTAAGAAGGTTGTTATTTCTGCTCCTGCAGGTAAAGATCTTCCTACCATTGTTTACAATGTTAACCACGAAATCCTTACCAAGGACGACAACATCATTTCTGCTGCTTCTTGCACCACTAACTGCCTTGCTCCTATGGCTAAAGCTCTTAACGACTATGCTCCTATCCAAAGTGGTATCATGAGCACCATTCACGCATTTACTGGTGACCAAATGGTTTTGGATGGTCCTCACCGCAAAGGCGATCTCCGTCGTGCTCGTGCAGCAGCTATCAACATTGTTCCTAACTCAACTGGTGCTGCTAAGGCAATTGGTTTGGTAATTCCTGAACTTAACGGCAAACTTATCGGTTCTGCTCAGCGCGTTCCCGTACCAACTGGTTCAACCACACTTCTCTTTGCTGTAGTTAAGAGCGACAAAGAAATCACTGTTGACTCTATCAACGCTGCTATGAAGGCTGCAAGCGATCCTGAGACCTTTGGTTACAATGAAGATCCTATCGTTTCTTCCGACATTATCGGTATGACTTATGGTTCTTTGTTTGACGCTACTCAAACCATGGTTCAAGATCTTGGCAATGGTCTTTATCAGGTAGAGGTTGTTTCTTGGTACGACAACGAGAACTCTTACACTTCACAAATGGTACGTACTATTAAGTACTTCGAGAAATTTGTTGCTTAGTCAGCTTTACTAGTTTGCGAAGCCACAAGGCGCGGTAGCAGCTAAACATAGCCGCGACCGTGCCTTTTTATTGAAATTGCGTATTCCGTACACGCAAGACGCATATTCGTAAATCAATGGTGCGTCAAAAAGTTAAAAGGAGTCTTACTATGGCCTTTACTAAAAAGACCGTTCGCGACATAGACGTTAATGGCAAACGCGTTCTTATGCGTGTCGACTTTAACGTACCGGTAAAAGACGGTGTCGTAGGCGATATTACCCGTATTCAAAAAGCTATTCCTACCATTAAGTACCTTAAAGAGCATGGTGCAGGTATCGTACTTATGAGCCACTTAGGCCGTCCTCAGGGTACTGGTTACGAAGAAGCACTTTCCTTGGCTCCTGTTGCTAAAAAACTTCAGGAATTAAGCGGCTATAAAGTATCTTTTGTTGCTGATACGTATGGTGATGAGGCTCAAGCTGCTGTTGAAGCGGTAAAACCAGGTGACATTTTATTGCTTGAGAATGTTCGCTTCTTAAAGGCCGAAAAGAAAAATGATCCCGAAGTTGCAAAGAAACTTGCATCATATGGTGATATTTTTGTACTCGATGCCTTTGGTACTGCTCATCGTGCGCAAGGCTCTGTGGTAGGACCTGCTGCATATATTCCTGCTGTTGCTGGATTTTTGCTCGAAAAAGAAGTTGATACACTTACTTCTATTTTCTCTGAGCCTAAACGTCCGTTTGTTGCTATTGTTGGTGGTTCTAAAGTTTCAAGCAAAATTGGCGTTCTTGACCACTTAATTGACTCGTGCGACACGCTTATTATCGGCGGTGGTATGGCTTACACATTCTTCCTTGCTCAAGGTTATCAAGTTGGTACGTCGCTTCAAGAGCCCGATTGGGTTGAGCGTGCAGGCGAAATGCTCAAGAAAGCTCAGGAAAAAGGCGTTAAGATTTTGCTTCCTGTTGACAACATTGTTACCGATCACTTTGGTGAAGACGCTGTAGGAGAAGCTGTTGCTTCTAATGCAATTCCTAGTGACCGTATGGGCATGGATATTGGTCCTAAAACCGAGAAACTCTATGCAGATGCTGTTCGTGGTGCTGCTACGGTATTTTGGAATGGTCCTATGGGCGTATTCGAAATGGATCAATTTGCTCATGGTACCGAAGTTGTTGCAAAAGCTATTGCAGATTCTTCTTGCACCTCAATTATTGGTGGTGGAGACTCTGTTGCAGCTATCAATAAGTTTGGCCTTGCAGATAAGATGAGCTGGATCTCTACTGGTGGTGGAGCATCTATGGAGCTTGTAGAAGGCAAGGCACTTCCTGGAGTGGAGGCGCTTTTAGATGCGTAATGTAATGATTGCAGGAAACTGGAAAATGAATAAAAATGTCAACGAAGCTGCAGAACTTGCTTCTGGCTTGGTTGATGAATTACAAGATGGAACCGGTTCAGTTGATGTTGTTGTTTGCCCGCCAACTGTTGACCTTAAAAGTGTTGCCGATGTTCTTAAACAAAGCTCAGCTCAAGTAGCTCTTGGTGCTCAAAATGTTTATTGGGAAGAATCGGGTGCATATACCGGAGAAACTGCTCCTTCTATGCTTACAAGTGTTGGAGCAACCTACTGCATTATTGGACACTCCGAGCGTCGTGGCTATTTTGGAGAAACCGATGAGGATATAAACAAGAAGGCTCAAGCTTTGCTTGCCCATCATATTGTTCCAATTTCTTGCTGCGGTGAAAGCCTTGAGGTTCGTGAAGCTGGTAAGCATGTTGAGTTTGTTGTTGAGCAAATTAAAGCAGACACCAAAGGTTTAAAGCTTACTGATCCATCGCAATATGTAGTTGCATATGAGCCAATTTGGGCTATTGGTACAGGCAAAACTGCTACTGCTGCCGATGCACAAGAGGTTTGCTCGGCTATTCGTTCTACCCTTAAAGAGATCTTTGGCGAAGAGCTTGCTTGCGGCATTCGCATTCTTTATGGCGGATCTGCAAAGCCTGAAAATATCAAGGGCTTCCTTCAAGAGCCTGATGTCGATGGCGCATTAGTTGGTGGCGCTTCTCTTAAGGCCGATTCTTTTGCCGCTATGGTTAAAGCTGCAAAATAGTATGTAAACAAGATGCTTTTATGCATGTTTGTGTAGAAGCGCTGTTTTAATACGTTTTAAGAAGCAGGTATCAGTGGATATCTGCTTCTTTTTTTGAATTGTTTGTATTGTTCTATTTTTAACTTAACCGATAGTCTTTTTCAACTTTGGTGCTCCATCTTTTCTACCAATTTTGTCTAGCTTTCGTTTATATCTTAAGTTTGTGCTATCATACATGTGTTTTATTGTGTGTTCGCGTAGCACATGCGCACGATGTGTGTTTGCTATCTGCGATGAAAAGGAGTACTCGTGAGTCCACTTAATTTTGCGCTTCTGGTTGTGCTTGCACTTTCTGGTTTCTTTAC
>CAMQEO010000097.1 GCA_946999785.1 uncultured Atopobium sp. | reverse complement strand
TATTGCGCGGGCATCGCCAAGAGGTAAGGCAATGGCTTCCCAAGCCATCATTCGCGGGTTCGAATCCCGTTGCCCGCTCCAGATAATAAAACACTCTTGCTGATATTTTCAGCAAGAGTGTATTTATATATCGTTTCTAATTTATTGTATGTGGTACTAAACCCCGTGTTTAAGCTTATGGCACCTTATATAAACACCTTATATAAACACCTTATATGAACGCATCAATCTGCTATTTTGTTCTTTTGAGCAGGTGATTTGCAAGGCGGTTAGCAATAAACTGTACAAGCTGAACAAGTATAATCATAATGATTACGCAGGTCCAGGTAACATAGGGATTAAACTTTTGATATCCGTAAGCAATAGCAAAGTTACCCAGTCCGCCACCACCGATATATCCAGCCATCGCACTCATATCCAGTACACCTATGAACAAAAACGCATAACTTAAAATGAGTGGAGCAAGAGCCTCGGGAATAAGAACGGTTTTAACGATTCCCCATTTAGACACGCCCATCGATCGTGCGGCCTCGATAACACCAGAATCTACTGAAAGAAGATTTTGCTCCACCAAACGTGATGACGCAACTGAACACGCAACAATCATAGGGCATATAGCCGCTGCTGTTCCAATGGATGTTCCAATAAGCGCAATAGTTACTGGCTGGATGGCTGCTAAAAATATGATAAACGGAATGGGACGGATAAGATTTATACAAACATCAACAATGTTATATATGGCAACATTTTCAAATAAACTACCTTTACGACATCCCCATAACACAACGCCTACAGCAATGCCGATGATACCACCTGCAACGAGGGTAATTGCAACAATCTGCAGCGTTTCAATAAGCGCTCGTATAAATTCACCGTCTGCAACATAGGATGAAAAATCCATCCACACTGCAGAGTTTAGTGTGCTTGCCTGCGTAACCCACAGCTGATTAAAAAATTGAGAAGACATAATAACCTCTTTTACGTAGCTTAGATCTTAGTTGGCATGTGCTGTGGCATTACTATATGCACTACAACGTTTTTCGTCCAAAGTTTGATAGGTCTCATATGCCTTAGACCATGGTATGGGATGTTCTGCCGAACCAAAATCAACGATTGAGTTTTCACGCGCCAAATCGGCTATATATTCATCCATGCGCGATGTGTCACCGTAAAGTTCGTAGGTAAACGTTCCCAAAGACTTGTTTCCTATCATTTTTACACCGCCACATAAAATGGCATTGGTAATGCTTCTGTGTGTAAGCATTGCCGAAATATGATCTCCCGATGAAGCAATGCCATTCAGAGCGTCTTCATCGCGCATAATAACGCTTATAAGACGTCCCGGGTGCTGTGCACGCAATGTATCGAGCTCTTCTTTGGTGGGCGCGCAATCAACAGCCGCGTGTACAAAATTTTGCGTAATTGATGTTTGCGGACGTGCAAAAATCTTAAAAGCTGGACCTTGCTCAACAATGCGTGCTGTTTCCATAACGGCTACATGCTTAGCAATTTTTGCAACAACGTCCATTTGATGCGTGATAAGTACAACGGTAATCCCAAGCTCGGCATTTACGCGCTTAAGTAAATTAAGTACCTCTTGCGTTGTCTTGGGGTCAAGTGCACTTGTTGCCTCGTCTGCAAGTAAGATTTTTGGCTGCAGCGCTAGCGCTCGCGCAATACCAACGCGCTGTTTTTGTCCACCAGACAGCTGCGAAGGATATGCATGTGCATATTCACTAAGACCAACATAATCCAACAACTTTGCAACACGGCGCTCCTGAAAATCGCGCCGCCAGCGATCCTGTGCTAATGGATATGCAATATTTTGCGCAACAGTTTTGGATGAAAATAAATTAAACTGCTGAAAAATCATGCCAATTTTTTGGCGAAAGGGGCGAAGTTGCGTTTCGCTTAAGTGCGTAATGTCTTTATCGAAGACAGAAATGCTACCGCTATCCACTTTTTCAAGACCATTAATAAGGCGCACCAACGTAGACTTGCCTGCACCTGAATAACCGATAATGCCCATGATGTCACCCGCTTCAACTGAGAGTGATACGTCTTCGAGTGCTGTGTGGGTATACTTTGACTTTGCGCCTTGAGTAAAGGTTTTATGAGCGTGATTGATTGAAATAATAGGGTTTTCCATAGTTACCTCTATACCTGCAAGGCTCACCCATAACACATGGGTGAGCCACATATGACGTTATTGAAATTACACACGCATATCTATTGTAATAACTTTAGATACAAATTTGCGAGGTTATTTTACACGTTTGTGACGTGTTGAACCTCGCAAATGCGTATTATTTGGTCTGTGCTTCTTTGATGTGCCGCTCTAAATCGGCCAGATCTTGTTTCAATAGGTCTGCGGGGTCATTGTTAACAATAACTTGACCTTGCATGTGCTCGATAACAGCGTCTGAAACTTCCTTATCGTGCCAAATTTCGGTAACCTTTTTGAATACAGGATTGTTTTCGTCTTCTTTTCGCGCAACCCATACGTTGATATAAGGTCTTGATGAAGGTGAATCTGCGCTATCGGCAAAGATGGCGTCTTGAGGATTTAAGCCAGCATCTTTGGTAAAGGTGTTGTTAATGACAGCAGCAGCAACAGAAGGATCCTGAAGGGAAGTTGCTACTTTTGCTGCTTCAACAGGCACAACACGAACCTTAGAGGTCGCTTCGTCCACGTCTTTTGGGCTAACAAGTGCATTCCACTCGCCCTTAAGCTTGATAAGACCACAAGCACTTAGGACGCCTAACGCGCGCGCTTGGTTGGTTTCATCGTTAGGAAGAGTGATTTGCGACCCTGCAGGAATGTCAGCAGGTTTTTTGTATGTTTTTGAATATAAGCCCAAGGGAACAACGGCGTCGCCAGCAATTGGTTGAAGATCTTGGTTGTTTTTAACGTTGTAATTTGCCAAATAAAGCGTGTGCTGGAACAGATTAAGATCAAGGCTTCCTTGTGCAAGGGCTGGATTTGCTGACGTGTAGTCAGAAAAATTCTTGAGCTCAACTGCAACACCAGCTTCTTCACATTTTTTCAGAAACACTTTCCACTGTGGATCATTGGAGCCAACGGTACCTATGATAACAGGATTGTCTTTGGTCCCTTTTTCGGCTGCTTGCGCGCTCTTGGTGCTTTGATGCAGATAAATACCGCCGCCAACAAGAGCTACTGCTATAAGTCCAAGACCGCCTAAAATGAATGTTCTGCGCGATGTGTTTGTACGCACAACATCTTTTATATCGTCATCAAACAAGCTTTGGGCACTTTGTTTTGAGTCACTTTCGTTTGAGGTGCACATGCTCTGGCTCTTCTTATCTTGCATGGAACTCTGCACACTTTGTTGGTTGTGACTGGTGGTATCTTTTATCTGAGCCATAAACGCCTCCTCAAATTACGTGACTACGTATGTAGCCAGTTGGTCAGATAGTGACATGTGCAAAATAAAACTCATTTTCATATTGAATTTCCTTTGCATATGTTCACACGATAGCTTTGTAAACTACGTTGGTAAGCATAATACACACAATTACTTACGAATCAAAGTGAAAACGTAAATTTTTGAGAATTTTGTATCTATTTCGTAACAAATTAATAGTTTCTACACAAGTGTACACTCGTAAGTATTTTTGGTACAAATTGTGACAAAGTTAACGCATGTTCATCATGAAAATGTGTACTTATCCTAGTATAGCGTTTATATCTGGTTTGTACGCGCTTGATTTTAAAGCTGTGCAACACCCGCTAGATCTTCTGTGGGAAGAGATTGTTGGAGGTCAACCTTATTCCACCTATCCTCAGAAAAATCTCGAGGCGTATTTTTCGATTGGTAAACTTTATGTTCTACTTTGCGATACGAGCCATCAAATCGCGCATATAAGTCAGATGTGTATGTAGATCCTTTAACACTGGTAAGCGCACACGTATCGTCTTTTTTATTGGTAGACAAATAATACGTATCACCTAAGGAAGGCGAAAATTCAAACACATGCGCTGGCTGCGCAATCTTTTTACCTTCAGCAAAGCATAGCGCGATACTAAATGTTTTG
>CAMQEO010000096.1 GCA_946999785.1 uncultured Atopobium sp. | reverse complement strand
TGTTTTGCATGATTTGTGGTATTGAGCGTTATTTCAAAAAAAATTTGAATTGACACTTGCATTACATAGTCAGAGCATGGTAGTATACATTTCGCGCAACAAGCGTCGGAGTGGCGGAATTGGCAGACGCGCTAGCTTGAGGTGCTAGTGACTGACTAAAAGGTCGTGCGGGTTCAAGTCCCGCCTCCGACACCATTTTTGAATGATAGGACTCGAAAGAGTCCTTTTTTCTTAAAGAGCGTATTTCTATTGCTTATGTTACAAATAACTTGCTTCATGCGCCTCAAGCCTCAAAGCAAGTTATGCTTTCATACGTCCTATGGAGGCTCTATGCAAGATGTAGATATATCACATACGCAGGATTCCTATAAGGAGCTTCAAGATAAGCTTAAAACCTCTCAGAAGCGCGCTCGAGGGCTTCTTGATATCGTGTTAGATACGCTTGATGCAAAAGATATTGACACACTTTGCTCGCGCGTGCTTAAGCTTCTTACGCAAACCATGGATGCTACGGCAACGCTTTGTTACATTCATACCCATGATGGTTTTTATCTTCGAGGTACTCAGAGCAATACCGATCTTGCAGGTATTCCTCATCACTTTCCCGACAAGGTAGCGTGCAGGCAAGATTGCTTGTGTTTTAATCCACATGAGCTATCAACGCAATGCTTTACGGTTGTACCGCCTTATGAGGCGGCTGTTGAGTCTTTAACACATAAGCATAATGCTTTACCCACAACAAATGTTTATTCACAAGATACTCCACCTGATGTTGTATTTTTACGTGATGACAAAACGGGGGATATCACACGCTTAAAAGCCTGTAATGTTCCGCCCTTTAGTTCATTTGTAAGCGTTCCTGTTTGGTATGGTGAGCGCGTGATTGCGCTTTTGCTTGTTGGATATAGTATTGTGCATACGTTTGATAAGAGTGATCTTGATTATCTTAATGGGATTGCGCGCTATTTATCGATACAGTTGATTGGCGCGATAACTGCAGCTCAGGCACAGCGTGAAAATCGCCTGATTGCAACTTCAAGCAAGCTTCGCGAGTCTATGCTGCACGCGCAGGAATTAGGCTTATCGCACGTTTGGAAATATGCAAATCTGGCAGCCAAAGCAATTGATGCAAAGCTGATATTTGTCTGTGATGAAAAAAGCTATTGCTCTTTGTATGCTCATAGCGCAAAACACCAGAGTGAACCTACGTTATTTTCTGGCGCTTGTAAGACGTGTAAAACGTCTTTGCCTGCGGCAGAATTTTTTGCGCAAAGTCCTCACTATCCCGCTTTTAGTTTTGATTGCCCGTGTTTTTCGGCTGCGCTTGGTATTCCCAAGCATGTGAGTATAAGTACGTTTTGCGCTCAAGATAGCCTTGGAGCTGTGCTTAAAGATCAGGCTATTTTAGGTACTGGTGCATTGGTTGATTTTGGGCTTTTGGGTTCAAGTCGTTGTATGTGCATTTTTGTTCGTCAAGAAAATAGTGCACGCCTTGATTCTGCGGATCTTAATTTTTTATCCCGTTTAGCTCACGATATTCACGATACTACTACCAATGATCAGCGTCACGCGCGCGATCAACACATAGCTCAAGCTTTACAAACTGGTATGACCAATGAGCTGCAGCAGGTAGAAGGTATTACCGCTCAGGGTATTTATTCGTCAGCAACACAGACAGCCACCATTGGAGGAGATTTTTACGATCTGATTAGGCTGCCAAAGTGTCGCGCATGCGTTATTATGGGCGACGTTTCGGGAAAAGGTGTTGAAGCGGCAAGTGTGTCGGCTGCGGTTAAAACGGCCTTGCGTGCCTATGCGTGGCAAGGTCTTATGCCTGCAGTGCAAGTGCGATTGCTTAATAGGTTTCTTTTGAGTTTTTCTCGCGTCGAGACTTTTGCAACTTTGTTTATAGGCATTATCGATTTGCAAAAAGGCGTTATTACCTATTGTTCGGCTGGTCATCCTCCTGCAATGCTTATACGGGCTTCTACGGGTACTATTGAGCAACTTAATGTTCAGTCGGGTGCTGTGGGTGCTTTTAGCGAAATGAGCTATACAGATGGCACTACAGAGCTTTTTGAGGGCGATATTCTTGTGCTTTATACTGACGGTACAACTGAGGCTCGTGCGCAAGACGGGAGTTTTTTTGGTGAAGACGGCTTAATGGACGCATTGCTGCGTGAGCGAAGCCAGGGTATTCAAGGACTGCCGCAGCGCTTGCTTGATCGTCTTGATGCGTTTACCTCTCAACATCTTCAAGATGATGTGGCAATTGTTGGCTTAAGATTTGACGATGTACATGTAAAAGTGTGTCGCGATTGTTTGCTAGACTAAGTGGCGACTGCAATAAAATTAGTATACGTGGCTGTTTTTGTATATTGTCAGCATTTAAGGGAATAAAAACCATATGAATGCAATTCCAAACATAGTAGTTATTCCGCTTAAAGGCGATTTAGATGTGACCACGGTAGCATCTGCATCGGCGCTGATAGATTCATTTTTGTATTGCGAATATCCGCGTATGATTTTGAATCTTGCTGACGTATCCTTTATTGATTCGTCGGGTATGGGGCTGTTGTGGAGCACGATGAGGCGTATACGCGCACATCAAGGAATTATTTCTATGATCAATGTGCAGCCTCAGGTGTTAGCAATTTTGCGTCGTGCGCGCATGCTTGATTTTATTCCCTTAAGAAATAGCGATGCCTTTTGTCAAAAGGACATGTTTCAACCGCATACTTTGCCTTTGTGGCAGCGTGTAATTCAAATAGATCCCAAGCATTTATGCACAACGCGCGGACGCGTTCAAGAAGAATTGAGCCAGCTTGCGTTTAGCTCGGACGAACTTTTTGACCTTATGCTTGCAATAGGGGAGGCTATGGGTAATGCTGTTGACCATACAGATGGTTCTTGTTCGCTGGTGAGAATTAGCGCATATTCAGACCGCGCGATAGTGGATATAACCGATTGTGGTGAAGGCTATGAGATTACATGTGTGGAAGATCTTCCCAAAGTTGATGAGGGAGCTATGCGTGGTCGTGGCATTCATTTGATGAGCCTTTTGGTGGATGGTTTATCTATAGGTAAACGTTTGGGGCACAGCGGTACACGTGTTCATATTGTGAAGTTCATATCGGCGGCACGCAATTAAATTACACGGTAGCTGTTGATGAGTTTACATATATGTGCAGTTAAATAGGATATATATATGATTTTATGGGTGAAACATACTTGTGTTGGTCAAAAAAAATTACGATCAATTTAAAAATGAGTCTTGCATTCTTGGCCGGTCTTGCGTATATTATCTATTGCGTTCGCGGGCTTAGCGCAGTTGGTAGCGCGCAACCTTGCCAAGGTTGAGGTCGCGGGTTCGAACCCCGTAGCCCGCTCCATTGATTTTAATGACCGATTTTATCGGTCTTTTTTATATCTGATGTATGTGCATGCATACATTAATCGGCGAGATGGCCAAGTGGTAAGGCAGAGGCCTGCAAAGCCTTTATCCCCGGTTCGAATCCGGGTCTCGCCTCCATTGAATAAGTGCAGGTAGAGCGTCCGAAAGGCGCTCTTTTTTTGTACGTTTTTAGAGCAAGGTGCGCTAAGTGTGTAAAAGTGTAAAAAAGTGTGTTTAACTGGTGTGACAGGTTGTGACCGATACACCAAAAAATTCTCATGCAATAATTTTGCAATAACTTTTGACGTTAAAAATGCAATAAAATATATATCCACGTTGTAAAATACAACGATGTGCTTTGTCATGCGCCACATTATGACAGATAGGGCAAAGCTATCTCAAATTTTGCATATGCACTCCCTGCTCCGTCGAGTGATCTCGCTCAGGAAATGACGAAGGATCTATACAATTTTAATTTTCTGACCATTGATAAACAGGATGATGAGGCGTTGTTGAAAGAGGCTCTCGTTGATAATGTCATCAAGCTGCTCATGGAATTTGGCGGAGGTTTCGCTTTTGTGGGAAAAGAATATGCGTTGCCGATAGAAGGTGTAACGGAGCGGATAGATCTGCTGTTCTATAACCTCTGGATGCACTGTTATGTTGTGGTTGAGGTAAAGGTAAAGCCGTTTGAATCCAGGGATATAGGTCAGACAGCCACATATGTTGCAATTGCAGATGATTTGATAAGGCGTGAGGGCGAATGTGCATTGGTATCTTGAGGACAATTTGCAGCAGGTTCTGTACCAAAATCTGAAGTTAG
>CAMQEO010000095.1 GCA_946999785.1 uncultured Atopobium sp. | reverse complement strand
TTCTTTTGGTATGCATGGTGCGCATTGCTTCAAATAAATTTATCATGGGAAAACACGTTAATAGTAAACTGTGGACCATGCTTACATGGTTTACCGTCATTGCAGTAACCATTCTTACCATCATCATGTTTGTTATGCAGGCGATGGGGTATTAGCCGCTTTAGCCGCTCAACTTACTACATAAACTCATACATCATACAAGCAGCCACATGCGCGCGATTTTGCGTATGGTGTGCACGTGCTATGAGCACGCAAACAAAACAGCGGCGCTAACAGCACAAATACACTGCGTAAACACCTTACAAAAAAACGAGCAAGTCACCACTTGACCTGCTCGTTTCCTGTTATCATGCAAGCGTTTTACATGCGCGTACCGCCTCATGTTGTCCCATAGTCATGTTCATACTATTAAGCCTCATGGGTGGATTGCACAGCATGCCTTAAATCATGCAAACCTGACATTCCGAAGAACCATCACAATGAAACGCAGATTTTTTCTCGTCAGATTTTGCAGCATCGGGTAAAATCTCATCGCTTTCTAGATGTTCACTGCCTTCCAAAACGTCTTGACGAATGCGCACGTAATAAATGGAGTCACACTTTTTCTTAAAGGCATAAATATAGGCGCGATTAAGGTCTCTGGTAGTGGCTTGTGAAGTCATAAACAAGGTAAGCGAAATTGCTTGGTCTACGTGCTTTTGTGCAGCAGCAACAATGTTGATAATTGCCTCGTAACCAACCTCATATGCACCGTCTTGATAATATTTATAGGTATCGTCACTAATCTTATAGGCAGGAACATACACGCGACCAACTTTGCCTTCCTTGCGCGTTTCAACAGGAGAAACAACGGGCTGCAAACTTGGCGTACACGAAGAAAGATAACTGATAGAACCTGTAGGAGCAACTGCCATAAGGTGCGAATTTGCCAAACCATGGGCGCGAATGTCTTTAACCAACTCTTGCCAATCTTGTTGGGTGGGAAGCTCAAAGTGGCAATCAGCCAAAAGTTTGGCAATGCGCGGTGTTGCAGGCTCAATCTTATGCTCGGTGTATTTCTTAAAATAAGTGCCATCGGCATATTCTGAATCGGCAAAGCCTGCAAAGGCACCTTCGGCTTGCGCAAGTTCTGACGAGGCCTTAAATGCGTGGTATGCCATGGCGTAAAAGAACATATCAACAAAGTCAACAGCCTCTGCCGACGCATAATAAATATGGTGCGTTGCCAAAAATCCGTGAAGGTTCATAGCGCCTAAACCAACGGCATGATTAAGCTTGTTTCCTTTATTAACAGAAGGTGCGCACGATAAATCAGACGAACGCGACACACGGTCGAGCGCAACGATAGCGTCTTTGATGGTGCGCGAAAACTCAGACGCATGATCCATGACAGCCGCTATGTTGATAGACCCCAAGTTACAACATATATCAACGCCTGTTTGCGTAAATCCAAGATCTTCGGTATAAGAACTTGGCGTAGACACCTGTGCAATTTCGGAACACAGATTTGACATCACAATACGCCCAGCTTTCTTGTGGGGATTGCGTCTGTTTACCGTGTCCTCAAACAAGATATACGGATAACCCGATTCAAACTGCAACTCAGCTATGGTTTGGAAAAACTTGCGTGCACTAATATAGTCCTTTTTTATCCGAGGATTGTTAATCAACTCGTCGTACTTTTCGGTAATAGACATGTCTGCCATAGAACATTTGTACTCTTTTTCTATGTCGTATGGCGAAAAAAGCGCCATGTCCTTGTTTTCTTTTGCAAGCTTAAAGGTAATATCTGGAACGATAACGCCAAGCGACAGTGACTTAATGCGTACCTTTTCGTCTGCGTTTTCGCGCTTGGTATCAAGAAAACGCATGATATCGGGATGATGTGCATGCAAATAAACAGCTCCTGCGCCTTGGCGCTGACCCAGCTGATTTGCATACGAAAACGTATCTTCTAACAATTTCATAACGGGAACAACACCGCTTGCTTGATGAGCAAAGCCCTTAATAGGAGCTCCTGTTTCGCGTAGGTTGGTAAGACATAAAGCAACACCGCCACCGCGCTTTGAGAGTTGCAAGCTAGTTCCAATACCACGAGCAATTGACTCCATGTTGTCCTCAACACGAAGCAAATAACAAGAAATATATTCACCACGACGCTTTTTACCTGCATTCAGAAACGTAGGAGTTGCAGGCTGGAATCTATTAGACATTAAGTCGAGCACCAAATTACGTGCAAGCGCGACATCACCATGAGCAAGAAAAAGCGCACACATCACAACACGGTCTTCAAAACGCTCTAAATATGTTGTTCTGTCGTCAGATTGTAGTGCATACGCCATATAAAATTTCATAGCACCCATGAGCGATAAAAACTCAAAATGTTGCTCGTAAGCCAACGATGTAAGCGCCTCTATATCTTCTTGACTATAAAGATCTAATACCGCCTTGTCGTAATATTGGTGTTCAACAAGATAATCTAGACGCTGCTGACACGTTTCAAACGTTTTAAGACGAGGCTCTACCTGCTCTTTAAGATAGAGCTGCACTGCCTTTTTATCGGCAGAAAAATTATAGTGTCCGTCTTCGGTTTTGAAGCGCGTAAGCGCATTAAGAGCTATATAAGAATCAGTTGTAGAAGTTGACATAGTAAGTCCATTCTTTGGCAGGTTTATAATACATGCGTACATCAAGCGCACAGGTAGGCGCAGCAGTACGCGGTAAGTGCGCGAACAAACACAACAGCGCGCGGCGGCACATGATGGAGAAAGTTTCTTGCATTACGTGTGCCTTAGACCAGCATGGGCGCTTTCTCGGGTTGAGAAATCTTTTCGTCGATAAGCATTTGTACGCGCGCAACATCTTCTTGTGTTCCCGATAATTCAAATTGATATGCAAGAGGAACACCAACTTTAGCAGCAATAATGGGGCCAGCAAGGGCAAAGCTATCTCCAAAATTAGTGTTGCCTGTTCCAATGACGGCTCTACACAACTTGCGGTTATGTTCATCGTTTAGAAAATGAATAACCTGCTTGGGCACAGCTCCGCGCGTATCTACATGACCATGTGTGTTTTTACCTCCACCCGAATACGTTGGGCAAATAAGGATGTATTCACTGTCAACTACCATGTGCTCCTGCAGATTAAGCGGAATGCGGTGAAATACACAGGTAAGCTTTTGCACAAAGCGATGTGTGTTTTCCGAGGTAGAAGAAAAATAAACAATTTGCACGATTAAAACTCCCAATCCTCGTCGGTTGTTTCTTCAGAGGTTCCTATAACATAGGACGATCCACTACCAGAAAAGAAGTCGTGATTTTCATCGGCACGTGCAGAAAGCTGTGCAAAAACCTCGGGCGAAATATAGGTTTCTTGCTCTGAAAACGGAGAATCATACCCTAAATTCTGCAAGAATTTGCCAGCGTTATACAAGCTAAATCGTATAGCATCGTCTGCCAGATCAAAATCTTTGTACAAGTCTTGCAAATATGCTTTTTCTAAATCAATAAGCTGATACATAAGATCAAATACAAAGTCTTTAACGGTTTGTTGTTCATCGCTGGTAAGCTTGCGAACTTTTTGCTGGAACTTATAACCGCTGTAATAGTTGTGAATAACCTTATCGCGCAAAATAAGACGAATCATATCAGAAGTGTTAGGAAGCTTGCTGCGCGCAGACAAATAAAACGGCAGATAAAAGCCACCATAGAGCAAACATCCTGGCATAAGAGCTGCGGCAACCTTGCTTTTTAAGGGATCAGAACCCGTATAGTAAGGAATAAGTGCTTTTGCGCGTTTTTGGAGCGCATCGTTATTAACCACCCACGCCTGCGCTTCGTCAATTTGCTCGCTGCTACACAGCGTAGAAAATACCGTACCATACGAGCGCGCATGAACCGCAACCATAAAGGCAAAGTTTGCGTAATTTGCCTGCTCTATATCGGTAAGTGCATGACGAATCTGAGCAACATCACCAACGGTTGCCTGCACCGTATCTAAAAGTGTAAGCCCTGTAAAGGTGCGAATAATGAGCTGCTGCCACGAACTATCCAACTCATTCCAAGATGGCAAGTCATTAGAAACGGGTATGTTTTCGGGAAGCCAAAAATTTTGAGTAACACGATTCCAAACCTCAAGATCTTTTTCATCTTGAATTCTGTTCCAATTAACAGCACGCATATTGCAGCCTTTATCAGCATACGCAAAATCAACTGGAGATTGAGATGTTGGTTGTACGTTTGAAGCAGATTGCATTCCCGTTCCTCTCCTTATCGATAACAATACAAGCTCGTGTTCAATAAAGCTCAAGAAACAATACCACAATATATAGTGAGTATCAATATATGTTTGTACAGCATGTTGAT
>CAMQEO010000094.1 GCA_946999785.1 uncultured Atopobium sp. | reverse complement strand
ACGGCATGTTTAGTGCTTATTCCCGCAGCTATTGGTATTAATTATGTTGCAAAACTTTTTGCAAGTGTTTTAAAATTTCCGCTTTGGTTAGGAACACTCGGTACTTGTATTTCGGCATGTCTTGCAGGGCCTGTTGTAGGTGGTATTGCGGGATTTTTAACCAATATCATTTACGGCTTAACGATTGATCCAGTTTCCACGGTTTACAGTATTACCGCAGCTGCTATTGGCGTAAGCGTGGGTCTTGCCGCACATTTTAAATTTCTTGATTCTTGGCAACACATTCTTGTTACCAGCCTTATTGTTGCTATGATTGCCGTTATTATTTCTACGCCCCTTAATATGATTTATTGGGGTGGAACAACTGGCAATGTTTGGGGAGATGCTGTTTTTGCCGCAATGGGTTCAAAGGGTTTCTTTGCTTCATTTGTAGATGAACTTGTGGTTGATATTCCTGATAAAATTGTTGTGTTGTTTATAGCGGTAGGAATTTATAAGGTTTTGCCAAAAGGACTTATCGCTTTGTATCAGGTACATGACGAGCAATTTGATGATTAGTATGAAATTATCTCTGTGAGCTAGCTCAAGCTTTACGCTTTGCTTGAAATAGGACGTTATGAAAAGTATTAGTCTGTTTGAAGATAAACACTCGTTTCTTAATGGCTTATGTCCTAAGACTAAGCTTGCGTATGTAGTCTGTGCATTGGGTGTACCTTTCTTGGTTGGAGGTATGCCCATGTACCTGTTCTTTATTATTACAAGTCTTATTTTGCTTGCAACATCGCATGTCTTGGAAAAAACTAAAATTGTTATCAAAGTCACTGGTTTTATAATTCTAACCATTTTTATTGTTCAAACTTTTTTTCGATCGGGCGATTATACCGTTTTGTTTTCGCTTGGTCCTTTAGTAGCACGTAAAGAAGGATTTGAATTTGCGCTGGGCATTGTTCTTAATATTTTTAATATATCCTGTGCGTTTTGCGTCCTTACGCTTACTACTAAACCTTCTGACATGATGCAGGAGCTGGTTAAGGCGGGTCTATCACCAAAGCTTGGATACGTTTTTGTATCACTCTTTCAGATAATTCCGCAGATGACCGCCCGTACTTCTACGATTATTGACGCACAGCGCAGCCGTGGGCTTCAAACGCAAGGTTCGCTTCTCACCAGATTTAAGGCATTTGTTCCGCTGTTAACACCTATTATTATATCGTCTTTTATGGGTACTGGCGAACGTACTATAGCGTTAGAAGTACGCGGTTTTTCGTGTCCAAACAAAAAGACATTTATCAGTCCATTTAAACCTCATAGATATGATAGTTTGTGTTTATGTATATGCATTCTTTTGCTGCTTGTAGCAGCTGTATGTGCTCTTTTGCACGCTATGGGGTATGTGGTATGGTAGCTATTCAAATTCAGCATCTCAAATATCGCTATCCTTATACAAAAACACCAGCACTTAATGACATTTCTTGTGAGATTAATCGTGGCGAATTTATTGGCGTTATAGGCGCTAACGGTGCAGGTAAATCAACGTTTTCTCAGGCGCTTTTAGGTCTGGTTCCTAATTTGTATCATGGCGCTTATGCTGGTACGGTTGAAGTTGAAGGCTTAAATGTTCAAACCACACCCATTGATGTGTTATGCAAAAAAGTAGGTTTGGTTTTTCAAAATCCTTTTAATCAAATTACAGGCTCAAAACTAAGTGTTTATGAGGAAATCGCTTTTGGATTAGAAAACATGGGAGTACCTCTTGCGCAAATGCGGAGCCGTGTTGAACATGTGATGGACTTGCTCGATATTTCCTCGCTTGCCAATCGGTATCCTTATGATCTGTCTGGTGGTCAAATGCAACGCATGGCTTTGGCTGGCGTTTTAGTTATGCAACCCAACATCATTGTGCTCGACGAGCCAACATCTCAGCTTGATCCAAAAGGTTCCGAAGAAGTATTTAAGGCGGTTGAATCACTAAAAACTCAAGGCAAAACCATTATTATGGTTGAGCATAATATAGAAAAAATTGCACAGTATAGCGATCGTGTTATGCTATTTTACGAGGGTAACCTCATTGCATTTGATTCTCCACGTAAAATTTTTTCGCGCGGTGATCTTTCCCAGTATGGCGTAGAGGCGCCTGTTTACACTCAAATCTGCAAGCAGCTTTTAATTCGTGAATCTGACGGCTTGTATCCCGTAACATTTGAGCGTGCATATAAGCTTTTGCAACGCAATCAAAAGGGGAATACGCAATGAACCAACATATAACAGATAATGTGCAAGTACAGCCTGTGCTTGAAATGCGTGATGTTTCGTTTTCCCACGTAGCAAAACAAGAAGTGTGCAAGCATTTACACCTGTCATTTACCCCTGGTGCGTGTGCGCTTATCGGTCAAAATGGTGCAGGTAAAACAACCATTCTTAAGTTGCTACGCGGCCTTTTGGTTCCCCGATCAGGCAGCGTTTGTTATAAAGGCAAAGATATTTCACAACGGAGCGTTGCTAAACTAGCAGGAGATATTGGTTTTGTCTTTCAAAATCCTGATGATCAAATCTTTGAATCAACTGTCTTGCGTGAAGTTATGTTTGGGCTTATGCGTTTGGGTATCTCTGAGGCTTCTGCGCAAACGCAAGCGCGGAAAAGCTTAGAGCTTGTAGGGCTTGGGGATAAAGCTGATGTTAATCCGTATGATTTAGGGCTTTGTGCGCGAAAACTTGTGTGTTTGGCGTCTATTTTAGCCATGGATACATCGGTTATTCTTTTAGATGAGCCAACAATTGCGCAGGATAGTAATGGTAAAAAGCTTCTTGCATCAATTATTAAGCAGCTCGTTTTGAAAAATAAAACTGTTATAGCCGTTCTTCATGACATGAATTTTGTAGCGCAGGTGTTTGATCGCGTGGTAGTTATAGACAATGGTCACCCCATTTTTGATGGTGCGCCGCGTGATGTTTTCTCGCGTAAAGACGTGCTTTCTCGTGCAAGTCTTGATCAGCCGCCTGTTGTTAAGTTGAGCGAAGCACTTGGTTATTCAAAAACATTGCTTACTACAGATGAATTTATAGCTCATTTTGGCTCAACTTCTTTAAGTCAATAAACCCCCAGACGCACATTGTCCGTTTGGGGTATTTGCTGTTTACTATAATGTTGGATGTTATTTTGGCGTGCAGCCAAAAAGTAAGAAAGTTCCAGCATACACAGAGATTATAAGTGCACATAAGGGAATAAGAATACAGAAGGCAATGAATATACGGTCATTTATAGATGTGGTACTTGTACGTGCATGGGTTCTTTTACAAGAGCTTCCAAATCCTCGCGCTTGCATTGCCTTTGCTAGGGTAACGGATCTTCTTATAGATAGAACAAAAAGTGCAAATGCTTGAGGAAAGAATGCTTTAATAAAACTTTTATCGCCAAGACCTCGTGAGCGACGGGCTGCATATAAAGCTGCCCAGTCTTCTTTTAGTACGCTCAATAAGCGCATCCCTGCAAGTCCTCCATATACAAATCGGTCAGGTAAATGAACAAGTTGTGTCCAGGCATCTGCTAATGCTGTTGCGTCAATACCTATAACGGTAACAATAGATGGGGGACGCCTATTGCTAGAATACGTATTGCAGTGGCAAGTGCAAGTGAACTTGAAAGATCACTGATATGAATAAAGCCCCAATCAAACCAAATTGCGCCTCCACTTTTACCATAAAGCCACACTGCTAATGCAGAACTAGGTGCACCTATCCAAACTGGCCAAGAGAGTTTTATAACTTTACAAGGGCTTATGTTGATACAGGCGCATGCAATAAAGTCAAGTATAAGTGCTCCTAGTGCAGATACCCAATCCAGGGTAAAAAGTAAAGGGATTGCAAAAATGAGTGCACCAAATATGCGAATTGCCGGATTAAGCGAGGCAAGAAAAGGAGAAACGCTCGCGCTTGGTATTTTTTCACTGCGCTCGTTGACGTTAGTTACCTGTATGCTCTGAGGTATACGAGACTTCTTTTGCGTCAACAAAATTGTATGAGCATACAATTCTTTGATTAAGAGTTTGTCGTGAGTTACAACTACAATGCATATTCCTTGTTTTTTAAGTTTCTTAAGCAATTTCACAATTTCTGTCCAGCACTTATAGTTTTCACGTTCTACATATTGAAAATATTACATACGTGGTTTTGAGCGTTTTTTTGAGTCTGCACAAGATTGTTGAGAAAGATAATGTCCAGAGCAATCCTACAACTTGTGGTGCTGCGCTTATATAACGTGTTCAAAACAATTGTAACGTATAAGTTCTGTCCTTTTTACAGATCATTTGTGTTGCGTATGCGGCTGCGAAGGAAACCGATACATACGCGGTAAGCGGTATATGTTTAGCGGTAAGCGGTATAAAAAAGATTTTCAAGCTAATTCTTATCTCGACCACGTAAACTATAGATAACACTTTGGAAACGTTTCCAAAATATTAGATGCCCTTGGGCGAGAGGAGTTGT
>CAMQEO010000093.1 GCA_946999785.1 uncultured Atopobium sp. | reverse complement strand
AATTATAGCCATTCTTAGAGGTAGATGCGCTCTAAGCGTAAGGAGAAATCACAAAGAACTTCGTAATTGATGGTGTTACGCAAATCTGCTAGTTCATCGGCACTGATGTACTCTGCGCCATCCTCACCCAATACGGTAACAACATCGCCGCGCTCAAGGGGTTCAAAGCCATGAGGATGGGCAAGTGTTTGGAGCGGATACGCAAACATGCACTGATCCATACAGATACGGCCAACCTGATGAACACGCTGTCCTTTAACTAAAACATCCATTTTGTTAGATAAGCTACGCGAAAGACCATCGGCATAGCCAAGTGGAATGGTTGCAATTTGTATATGAGGTTCGCTTACACGATACGTCATGCCGTAACTAACACCATCGCCAATACGAGGCTCAAATGTGCGCACAACACGCGCTTTTACCGACATAACAGGTGAAAGTTCAAGACGAGAAACCGTAGCATTACTGGGATGAAGACCGTAAAGACCAATACCAACACGGCACATATCAAACTGTAGCTCGGGATGTAAAATGGTTGCCGCAGTATTATTGCAGTGAATAAGGCCCGTATAGAATCCGGCTGCATGTAACTCGCGGATGGCATCTGAAAACACCTGATACTGGCGTCTAAAATCCCAGTCGCCTTCGATATCAGCTGTAGCAAAATGTGTTGAAGTTCCAATACAGCTAATTCCTCGATGAAAATCTATGGTGTGGCGAAATTCTACCGCATCGCTTGCGGCAACTCCAACGCGTGTCATACCCGTGTCAAGAGCCATGTGATATTTTCCAACTGTATTATGTGCAACACAACGCTCACCATACGCAAGAACAAATTCTGTTGTATAGATAGTAGGAATAAGCGAATGCTCAATAAGTTCATCAATTGCTGTTTCGGGAGGCTCGCTCAGCAGAACAATTGGCTGAGTGATACCAGATTTTCTAAGTGCAATCCCCTCGTCAACCGTTGCCACCGCAAATTGATTTGCACCAGCCGAGCTCATAGCGCGCGCGCACGCAGCAGCTCCATGACCATATGCATTGCCCTTAACAACGCACATAAGTCTTACTGATGGATTAAGCAATTTCTTAAACGTGCGAACATTGCGACGAAGTGCAGAAAGGTTGATTTCCACCCATGACCATCTGTTCTTTGGACCTATCTCTTGCATCTGTTATCCTTTACCAAAAATCCTGAAATATACGTTGTCAACCGCACCATAGCATGAAAATTGCATGAAAACCAAAATCGTGCATATTGGCTAAATCGTGAGTTTACGCAGGCAGTTTGCATGAACGGTATAACGTAAATTTTATGTGATCTATAAACTTATCAAAAACTTAAGCCTGCGAAAAAGAACCACCAAAATCTTGTGCAGCAAGCCCAATATAGTTGAGTAAATCATGAGCCATAACTGCACTTTCACCAAATTTCTTTTGTGCTAACAGTGCAGAAGCGCCGTGTAATTCGCAAGCATACGAAGCAAGCAGTACCAACTCTTCGTTAGTTACGTGTGACTGAGCCAAAAGCGACACGGTAATACCTGCCAAAACGTCACCCGTACCAGCTGTTGCCAGACAGGCAGGGCCTGGCTTTGGCAAAAGTGCAACATCGGTTGATACACATGCCGTTGCAGACGATTTTGCCATAACTACCAGCTCGGATCCGCCATCAGACCACACAATACGGCGCGCCGCTTCAAGCGTTGCGTTCAACGTAGAAAGAGGCTCTTTTTCTAGACCTACCAGACGAGCAAGTTCTTTTCGATGTGGCGTTAAAATCAACGGTGCATTACGGCGTATAAGCTCGGGGAATTTATCAAGTTTGTTGCCCGTAAGGCGAGCGATACAATTAAGACCATCTGCATCAACTACCAGCGAAACATTTGACGTTAACAAAGCCGATACAATGCTTACCGTGTGCGCATTAACTCTCATGCCCGGTCCTATAAGACACGCGTCAAATTTAGGCGCAAGTTGCGCAACTGCTTCGCATGCAGCAGCTCCAAAAGTTCCTTCAGGAGATGCAGGAAGCGCAAGAACAGGAATGTCTAACAGATGAGATTGAGCAAGCGCAGCTATAGATTCTGGCACTGCAAGCGTTACATATCCAGCACCAGCGCGTGCACAAGCAGAGGCAGCCATAATAGCCGCTCCTGGAAAACGAGTAGAGCCCGCAACAACCAATACCGTACCACGTGAATATTTATCGTGTGCCTTTGAAGGCTGCGGGATAATATCGGCATAATCATCAAAATCAACACG
Organism: uncultured Atopobium sp.; assembly: GCA_946999785.1. Classification (GTDB taxonomy): domain Bacteria; phylum Actinomycetota; class Coriobacteriia; order Coriobacteriales; family Atopobiaceae; genus Fannyhessea. Next base: position 2,220 of record CAMQEO010000093.1, on the reverse strand, counting down.
CCATGCAACTGGATCGGCTTCGCGCACAAGATAATCGCTTTGTTCTGCTAAAGGCGCAACTACAATAGCACCTACTACATCACGGGCATCATCGCATAAAAGTCCTGGTTTAAGCGCAATCATCGTAACTGTTAAATCGGCAATGATACAATTTCCCTGTTTAAGCCCTGTTTGCGCAGAAAGCCCACTTGGAACATCAACAGCAACAACGCGTGCTGCAGATTCGTTAACACAGTCAATCCAAATAGAAAAAGGCTCGTGAGCAAAACCGCGAAAGCCCGTACCAAACATAGCGTCAATGACAACATCGCTTTTAAAGAGTAACTCTTCAAGCTCTTCGCGAGGAGGAGCAACTACAACGCTAACTCCTTGTGCCTCTGCTGACTTTGCACATACACGAATGAGGTCTGCTTGAAGTTCATCGGTTCCAACTGGCGTTACAACGCTCACGGTACAGCCTTTTTTAAGTAGATAAGCAGCAGCTACCCAACCATCTCCAGCGTTATTGCCAAAGCCACACATAACGGTAACGGTTGAAACTTCTTTAAGCTCAATAACTTCTCTTCCTACAGCCAAGCCTGCACGGTGCATAAGTTCAGAAATACTTACGCCTACATCAGCTAAATGGTGCTCGACTTTTTTTATATCCTCAACATTGAGAACCGGTTGCATGAAACACTCCTATAAAACATGCCTGTACTATACGTTTTCCCACGTCATACGCATGGAGTTTCTGGCGAAGCCTCATGCGCAAGACGCCTTCGATCCGTTAAAATTATTATACGTTTTTATATAATTTTATAGAGCTGCATTATATGGATAACACATGTCTAATTTGTTGATGAAGAATTCTTCTGCGCACGTACTTCGTAATGCATAAGCTCACCGTAATCAAGCCGCTCAAGCTCATCAATAAGACTGCGTGCCTGCTTAAACGAATACGCCAGCTTCTCTTTGGGCGAAGGCTTAGTCTCATTAGACTCTATCATATCCTGCGTTAATGCTAAAGCATTGGCAACGGCAATCTTATGGGTATGACTCAGCGTCAAAGCAATTTTAATAATGCCAGCTTGATCTGCAATTTCTTGAGCAGTCGCAGATAAAACAGGATAAGGCTTTCCGTATACATCGTGGGCAACGCTTATATCAGCATATCCAATACCGCAAGCAAAACCAGTGCCTAACGCTTTAACAACGGCTTCGCGTGCGGCAAAAAATGCAGCAAAATGCTCGGCAGGACGAGCGCAAGCATCAGCGTAGCTAATCTCATCAGCCGTGAATACGCGCGTTTTAAGATTTGGATGCAGTGTGAGTGCACGCTTCATGCGTTCGATTTCAAACATATCAACGCCGATGCCTGATTGCATCACGCTCTTATGTTCCATTCTGTGTGTACTCCTTTTACCAACAAATACAAACGCGCGTTCATAGCGAAAAACAATTAACGGTTTCTAACTGCATATGGGCTATTCAACCGTAACCGACTTTGCAAGATTACGCGGTTTATCAACGTCACAACCACGCAAACGTGCCACATAACGCGCCAAAAGTTGTAAATGAATAATAGCCACGATAGGCACTAAATCTTCTTCGGGACAAGCAGGAATCCAAAGCGTATGCTCACATTGAGCGGCAACCGATTCATCGCCATCTGTTGCAACTGCAATACATGTTGCACCACGAGCAATAACTTCTTGAATATTTGAAACAGTTTTATCGTGTACATGGTCTTGCGGAACAATTGCAACAACCAAAAATCCAGGCTCCAAAAGTGCAATAGGACCATGTTTCATTTCACCAGCGGGATAGGCCTCGGCATGAAGATAACTCAACTCTTTGAGTTTAAGCGCGCCTTCAAACGCTGTTGTTGAATTTGCACCACGACCCAAAAAGAGCGCGGAATGAGCATTTCTAAATAACGGGGCAATTTGTTTATCTTGCCATCTACGAGAAATAACCTCACGAATAAGGTCACTCAATGCTAAAAGATGCTCAAAATGGGCTTTAACATCGCTATATTCCAAAGTTTTACGGACGTATGCAAGTTGGAGTGCAACAAGCGCGCAAGCAACAATTTGTGCTGTATATGCTTTTGTTGAAGCAACGCAAATCTCAGGACCTGCTTGAACGTATACAACACCATATGCTTCGCGCGCAGCCGATGAGCCCAACACATTGGTAATGGCTATAACTTTGCATCCCAGCGCTTTCATTCTTCTT
>CAMQEO010000092.1 GCA_946999785.1 uncultured Atopobium sp. | reverse complement strand
ACAGTTCCTACTGCCAAGCCTGTAGCGGACTTCCACCGCCAAGTGATATTGCGTGGTGAGCACACTACAAAAAAGACCTCGCATAAACGCGAGGTCTTTAAAGGCGTTTTAACTTAAGGTGTAAATTATGCCTCAGTTTTTTCGCTGTCCTTAAGCTTGAGCGTTCTCATCCTTTGAATCTACTGATTCTTTGGCGTCTTGTGCTTTCTCAGCCTTTTGATCCTTTGCAGGCTTAGCAACCTTCTCTACCTTGGTTGCAACAGCAGCGCTGTTAACACTTTCGGTAACAACCTCGATGATAACAACTTCTGCAGCGTCACCCTTACGAGGACCAAGCTTCATAATACGCGTATATCCACCTTGGCGATCAGCCCAAAGGCCCTGAGCAGCCTTTTCGAATACCTGACGTACAACTTCTTTGTCACCAACTTTGGCAATAGCCAGACGACGTGCATGAACGTCACCCTTCTTTGCCCAAGTGATAACCTTATCTACCTCAGGACGAATAGCTTTTGCGCGTGCTTCGAGCGTCTTAATACGGTCATTCGCAAGCAGGGACGCAATCAAGCTCCTTTTCATTGCTTTGGTATGGCTGGCATCAGTACCAAGCTTCATACCTCTTTTTTTATTGTGTCTCATGGTCTAGTTTCTCCTCAATAGCACATTATTGTGGCTTAAGGCTTAAGTCCCAATCCTGCGTCCTCAAGCTTGTCGCGAACCTCTTCAATACTTTTTACACCAAAGTTGCGAATATTAAGTAAATCGTTCTCAGAGAATTCTACAAGCTGACGAACATTATGGATGCCTGCGCGCTTAAGACAGTTGTATGAGCGTACGGACAAATCAAGATCCTCAATCTGCTTATCAAGCTCGGTGTTCTCTTCTTCCTCTTCGTTGGAGAAAATCGAGACATCCTCTTGTGGCTCTTCTTCGTCTTCGGCCAAATCCATGAACGCTGCCATGTGTTGGTTAATAATGTCTGCAGCTTCGATAACTGCATCACGAGGACTTATTGAACCGTTTGTTTCGATCTCAAGAATCAGACGGTCATAATTGGTGTGTTGACCAACACGACAAGGCTCGACAGTCTTTGCACAGCGGCGAACAGGAGAGTAAAGCGAGTCAACATGAATAACACCAATGGGATCTTCATCGCGCTCGTTATCGTCACCTGAAACATAACCGCGACCTACACCGATGCGCATACGCATAGCCAGGTGGCCGCCCTCGCCCAACGTACAAATAACATGATCTTTGTTAATAAGCTCAAATTCAGCAGGAATCTTAAAATCTCCACCGGTAACAGTGCAAGGACCGTCAATAGAGATCGAAGCTTCTGCCGTTTCACCTGAACCGTTAGCGTGAAATACCAAGCCTTTTACGTTAAGCACAATGTCGGTAACGTCTTCATATACGCCATCAACAGTTGAAAATTCGTGCTGAACACCATCAATGGAAATAGCTTCTACAGCTGCACCTTCAAGCGAAGAAAGCAGCACACGACGCATGGAGTTACCCAATGTGTCACCATAGCCACGCTCCAATGGTTCAACATTGACTCGAGCAAGGTTTTCGGATATATCCACCACACTAACCTGTGGACGGATGAATTCTGACATGAATACCTCCTGCCAATCAGGTTACTTAGAATAGAGCTCAACGATGAGCTGAGCATCAATATCAAGGTCAATTTGATCGCGTACAGGAATTTGAAGAACTTTACCTTGAAGCTTTTCTACATCAACCTCAAGCCAAGCAGGAACTGCCATACGCTCAGAAACGATAAGAGATTCCTTAATAGGAAGCAAATCTTTTGCTTTAGAGCTAACAGCAATAACATCGTCAGCCTTTACCTGATAAGAAGGAATATCTACACGTTTACCGTTTACGGTAATGTGTCCGTGACGAATTGTTTGACGAGACTCTTTACGAGTACGTGCAAAACCAAGACGGAATACAACATTATCCAAACGGGTTTCTAACAAACTCATAAGGTTATCACCAGTAATACCCTCAGCCTTCATAGCTTTGGTGTAATAACCGCGAAACTGTTTCTCAAGAATACCGTAGATAAATTTAGCTTTTTGTTTTTCACGAAGCTGAGTACCATACTCGCTCAACTGACGACGACGTTGTCTTGGTTGACGATTGGACTTCTTGTTAATTCCCATAACAACCGGTTCAATCTCGAGTTGACGGCATCTCTTGAGGACAGGGGTCCTATCAATTGCCATAGTTACTGTCCTTCCTTATTACACGCGACGACGTTTGCATGGACGGCAACCGTTGTGCGGTACAGGTGTTTTATCCTGAATACCAGAAACTTCAAGTCCGGCTGCCTGAAGAGAACGGATTGCGGTCTCGCGACCAGAACCCGGTCCTTTGACGAATACTGCTACTTTATGAAGACCGTGCTCCATAGCAGCCTTTGCGCATGCCTCAGCAGCAACTTGAGCAGCAAATGGAGTTGACTTACGAGAGCCTTTAAAGCCAACAGTTCCGCCTGATTGCCAAGCAATAACGTTGCCTTGGGGATCAGTAATAGAAATAGTTGTGTTATTAAATGTGCTCTTGATATGAGCTTGACCAACTGCGATATTCTTACGCTCAGAGCGACGAATATGCTGGGTCTTTTGATTTTTCTTTGGCATAATCTACTCCTAGGCCTTCTTCTTAGCACCAATTTGACGTCTCTTACCTTTACGGGTACGAGCGTTTGTATGGGTGCGCTGACCGCGTACAGGAAGACCCTTACGATGGCGAAGGCCGCGATAGCAACCAATCTCCATCAGGCGAGCAGTGTTTTGCCTTACTTCGCGTCGTAAGTCACCTTCAGTGGTGAAGTTTGCATCGATATAGTCACGAAGCTTGGTAACTTCATCCTCTGTAAGATCCTTAACGCGAGTATCTGGATTAATACCGGTCTCGGCACAAACTTTAGTAGCTCTTGTTTGCCCAACACCGTATAAATACGTTAGACCGACTTCTACACGCTTGTCGCGTGGAAGATCGACACCGTTAATACGTGCCAACTTCGAGCTCCTCTCTTAGCCCTGACGCTGCTTGTGGCGAGGGTTCTCGCAGATCACGTAAACCTTGCCATGACGACGAATGACTTTGCATTTGTCGCACATCTTCTTTACCGAAGGGCGTACCTTCATCTTAAACTTCCTCCCAGTAGTACGAATAAACTGGTAGCAACAGATGCACTTAGTACAAGCATCTGTTTATAAACGCCCAGCCGCAGGCGATACAACTGCCGTGATGTAACGGGGTTATTTGTAGCGATAGGTAATACGACCTCTGGTGAGGTCATACGGAGATATTTCTACCGTTACCTTATCGCCAGGCAAAATACGAATATAATTCATGCGTATCTTACCGGAAATAGTACAGAGAATGGTTTTACCGTTTTCGAGCTCTACATTAAACATTGCGTTTGGTAAAGGCTCCAGCACTGTGCCTTCAAGCTCGATTCCGTCTTGTTTACTCACCGTACCTACTTTCTTCTTACAAATCACAGCGATCATTTATCATACATAAAATCAGCACGAATGGAAATAGCAACACGTATTGTACACAATTACACAAAAGGCCTACAAACGTTTTCTTATGTTTTGACGCATATAGCCCAATCGCACAGGAATTTGTTTTACTTACAATTTTATGAGTCAGATTCGCCGCCTTGCATAACACAATCGGCACCAAGATCGTCAGCCGTTAAAACAACGGGACCATCTTTGGTAATAGCGAGCGTGTTTTCATAGTGAGCAGCAATTTGACCATCATCGGTTACAACACCCCACCCATCGGGCAAGGTATGACTTGCATAATCTCCCAGCGTAATCATAGGCTCAATAGCAATAACCATACCTACCTGTAGTCTTACGCCACGTCCCTTTTTACCGTAATTAGGTACATTAGGATCTTCGTGCATGTCATGTCCAACACCGTGACCAACATAATCACGCACAACACCATAACCATGTTTTTCTGCCAAGCTTTGTGCGGCAAATCCAATATCGCCTAGATGATTTCCAGGAAGAGCCTGCTCAATAGCGTCATGAAGACAGTCACGAGTAATCTCACACAGCGCTTTTGCTTCGTCGCTCACAGCTCCCACGTAAAATGTCCAAGCATTATCACCAACCCAGCCATCAACCGTGGCACCTGTATCAATGGAGATGATGTCACCTTCTTTAAGAACCGTGCCCGGAGAAGGAATGCCATGAACAATCTGATCGTTAATAGAAGAACAAAGCGAAGCAGGGTATCCGTAATAACCCTTAAACGTAGGAATTCCACCGTGAAGGCGAATAAAGTTTTCTACCGCGCTGTCAATTTCCTTGGTAGTAACGCCAGGTTTTACCAGTGTTCCTGCAAAGCGCAACGCTTCCTTGGAAAGCTTTCCTGCGCGCTTCATCTCTTCAATTTCTTGCGGACTTTTAATATGAATCATAAGGAAAGGAGCTTTTTGACACGCACGAACACCTCATTGGGGTCAGCGGCTCCGTCCACCTCCTTGAGTTTAGACTGAGCTTTATAATAATCAACCAAAGGAGCTGTTTGGGTTTCATAGGTTTCAAGGCGCTTTTGGATAGTTTCGGGCTTATCGTCAT
>CAMQEO010000091.1 GCA_946999785.1 uncultured Atopobium sp. | reverse complement strand
CCCCACGCATCGCCCCACATAGTTCTGGTTTTTGGTTTATCAATAGGATCAGAGCCCTCCTTAGGAGCGTTTTCTTTTTGTTCCTCAGGAGTTTGAATGCCTATAGGTTTTAATTTTTTTGACTTATCAAACATGTTTTTTAAACTCATCATATACACTCCCCTTATTCGCTCTTAGATGAACTGAATCTAATGCGTGGATCCAGGAAGGCATATGAAATATCAACAAGAAGATTGATGACCATAACCACCACAACGATTACGGTTACCGATCCTAAAACAGTAGGCCAGTCGCGCTGCGTAATAGCACGATAGGTTTCAAATCCAACGCCCGGCCAGTTAAAAACAGTTTCGGTAAGAATAGCTCCTGCCATCATACCACCGAAATCCAAACCGATATAAGTAACAACAGGAATAAGCGCATTCTTAAGTGCATGATGCCAAATAACGTTTCGACGCGAAAGTCCTTTGGCACGAGCAGTTCTAATATAATCTTGGTTAAGAACTTCCAAAAGCTGCGAACGCATAATTCTTGCAACGTATGCGGTTGAAACAGAAGCAAGGGTAACTGCAGGAAGAATATAATACATCCAGTCGTCAAAGTTAGAGCCTGGACCACCAACACCAGAGATTGGCAAATAGAAGAATCCATCGGTAACATCTTTAAGCACAATACCAAAGAAGAGCTGAAGAAGCATACCAAGCCAGAATGCAGGCATGGCGACCAGTACCGAAGTTGCAAGCGTTACAAACATATCCCAAAACGAATATCGCTTAATTGCCGAAATCATACCAGCACCAATTCCCACAATTGCTTCAAGACAAATAGCAACAATGGAAAGGCTAATAGTATAAGGATACTTAGCAAGAAGAATTTGTGTAACAGGTTGTCCGCTACGTTGGAATGAAACGCCCAAATCTCCATGAAGCAGACCGCTTACAAACAAGCCATAGCGTTTCCATAAAGGAGTATCTATGGTATGGCCTTGCTCATCGAATATGGGAGCTCCATTATCATCAGTCTCGATGAAATGGAAAGTAGCTCTTAAATTAAGCTCTGTTACCGCGTCGAGTTTTTTCTCTCCCGCCATAAGCTTAACAGGATCTCCAGGAACCACGTTTTCCATAACAAACAGGATAAGTGTTACACCTAAAAATACAGGTATAAACTGAAGAAGACGCTTCATTATGTACTTGATCATAAGTACGAATCCCCTTGTTTAGTTTGACAACAAACATATAATTAGCTGCAAGCGCTCTATGAAAACCCTCTACCGCTCATATATACGCCCTAATGCATATAAAGCTAATTACATAGACTTTAAAAGTATAGCCTATTAGAAAAGATACATTGAATTTTTAACACAATGTTAAAAGAGAAAACACAAGATACTCGTTTTTTGCACAATTCACCTCAAAATGCAATGCCAACGCAAAGTACCTAGCTTACGGGCATGAATCAATAAATTCTTGATATAGCAAGCGGGAGCAGACCATATTAAAGCCAGCTCCCGCACTACATACCTGCTAAGGTACTACACGCGTAAGACGTTGTAAGGACTTAAGCCTTTACTTCTGCATCGACAAAGTTACCAATGCTTTGTGGATTGTAGAAGAATTGCTGAATCTTTGTAGAACCTACGTGATTGTGTGAGTAGTACATAATAGGAATCAAAGGACAATCTTCTGCAACCTGAGCATTGATCTCGCGGTATTTAGCCTTACGAGCCTCTTCGTCTTTCTCAAGACGTGCAGCATTAATAGCTTTATCAACATCAGGATTGTTATATTTACCCATGTTGTTTTCTGCAGTTGAGAAGAAGCAAGGATAAATAAAGTTATCAAGCGTTGGATAGTCGGCAACCCAACCCATACGACCAATTTGGTAATCACCTTTTTGGCAAGCGCTTAAGTAAGCAGCCCACTCAAGAGTCTTTTGCTTAACTTCCAAGCCAATAGCCTTGAGGTCACCTTGAACAATAGACATAAGTTTTTCGTGGTCACCACCAGAGTTATAGGTAAGGGTAATTTCGGTGCCTTTAAGTCCGTTATCGTCGATAAGTTTCTTAGCTGCATCAACATCATACTTGCAGTATTTCCAAGCGCTAAATGGATCGTTGTCCAAAGCAACAGGGATAAAGCTTGTTGCAGGAGTACGAAGGCCTTCAAACAAGGTGTCAACAATGTTACGACGGTTAATTGCCATACAAATTGCACGACGAAGATTAACATTTTTCATAACTGGATCGTTAAGGTTAATCAAGAGGTAGTAAACGCCCATAGTAGAACCAGTAAGAACCTGTTTATCAGGGGTTACCGTGTCGCCATCTGCAGATTGACCATATTTGTCGATATTCTCTTTAAGACGTCCAGCAGGAACAGCACAAAAGTCCATGTTGCCTGCTTCAAACTCACGATAAGCAGTGTTGGGGTCTTTTTGAATTGAGAATACGATGGAATCAAGGTTAGCTTTCTTGGAACCATAGTAGTTTTCATAACGCTTAAGAACGATCTTTTGACCGCTTTCCCATTTACCATCCATCTGGTAAGGACCATTACCAATAGGAGCAAGCAAGAAGTCATCAGGAGAATCAACCGCGGCCTGAGGAACAGGTACCAAAGCAATACATGCTGCTACATAGGGGAAGTCGTACATAGGAGCAGTAAGCTTAACCTCAAAAGTGTTCTCATCTGGGCAAGAAAGACCAGAAATAGAATCAGCTTTTCCGCTGTGGAACTCTTCATAACCAGCAATTGGTGAAAGGTGGAACGAGATTTGAGAAGGAGTTTTCATCTTAGGAGATGCAATACGCTCCCAGCCACGTTTAAATGATTGTGAATCAACTTTATCACCGTTGTGGAATGTTGCACCTTGAACAAGATGGAAGGTATAGGTTAAACCATCGTCAGATACATCCCAAGACTCAGCAGCTAAAGGAACAACCTTGTGAGTTTTCCAGTCAAATGTAGTTAAAGAATCGAACAAGTTGTGCTCAACTTGGCTACCTTCTGATTCTTGAGTGTTATACGGGTCAATTGCAACAGGCTCATTAATGTAGAATTTAAGAGTACCACCCTTATTTCCTCCACTTTTATCACCTGAAGCAGATCCACCTTTTTTTCCGCATCCTGCAAGCGCAGTTAATGCAGCCGCAGCGATACTGCCGCCAATGAAGCTACGACGCCCCATCATAAGCTTCTCATTCGCCATGATGCCTCCAATACTCATAGTCCAAACGTTATACGCACGCTTGAATACACGAACGGGATAACGAACTTTCCTTGCGTATTATTTTGCCCCGTTATGCATACGTATGCAAACTCTTTCTATAAATGTTAACAATTATGAAATACTTGAGGCTAATTTTTCCAATATTCACAGTGGCGTATCATTTGTTTTTTGATTTGTAAGTATTTTTCTCTTATGCGCTGCATTGCAATGCATGTTTTGCCCAAATACCAGCATATTCTTGTATCTTGGCACTATAGATGCGGCTATACTCATTATTTGCAAAGATCATTTATACTACTATCGATTAAAGCAGCTACAACCATGGAGACTTACATGCAAAAAGATGACTTATTACAAGATGTACATGCAAAGATTTTGCATGATTTACGTCCTTATCAGTCTGAACGTCTTGCACGTTTTAACGCAAAGCTTGTGCCTCATACTGACCCACAGACCATTTTAGGAATACGTACTCCCCTTTTACGTTCATATGCAAATAAGGTAAACGTGAAACTCCGCGGTGAATTTTTACAGGCACTTCCGCATCCCTATCTCGAAATGAATATGCTGCATATGATTATGCTGAATAATGAAACACATTTTGAAACGTGGACAGACGAAATGGAGACGTTTATCCCCTTTTGCACCAACTGGATGGTATCAGATTGCACTGCACCGAAGATGCTTAAGAAAAACTCTTTGAATTATGCAAAACAAGCAATAGAATGGCTGCGAAAAGATGATCCATGGGGTAAGCGCATTGCTTTTGTTCTGCTTATAAAACTTGTTGGTTGCTCTAAGCTGGCGCAACATGAAAAGTCGGCTAGCTTAGATATCATTGCAAGCTTATCCCATGATATGCCCTATTACGTCCAAATGGGCGCAGCATGGTATATACAAACGCTTTATAAGAAGGATCCTAGCTCTATAACTGACTATCTAGCAACTAATACGCATCTTGACACGCGTATTAAAAAACGAAGCATGCAAAAAATCCGAGAAGGAAAGCAAATTATAACAACCGAACATCTCTATAAAAGCGTTTGAAATAGCGTTAGTTTGAAAAACAGTTAACAAGATCTAAAGCTACGTACATATTCCTTTGAGAAAAGTCTCAGCTGCAACATAAATAAAAACGCACGATTACTCGTGCGTATTCATCAATTTGTAATTTAGATACTTAAACAAGCTCGCAAAAGTGAACTTAAATGACGCCCAAAGGAAATGTTAAAGCCATTACACAAATGCATAAGCCAAAAATAAGCGCCATGATAATGGTAAGACGGTCAAGGTTTTTCTCCCAAACGCCCGAACCAGCAGTTGAGTTATACATCGAAGAAGCAATCATGTCGGAAACGCCTGTTCCTTTTCCTGAGTGCATTAAAATAAGAATAACGGTAAAGAAACCAGAAAGTGCAAGCACAACCAGAAGCGCAAAATTAAGTGGACTCA
>CAMQEO010000090.1 GCA_946999785.1 uncultured Atopobium sp. | reverse complement strand
TTTCTTAGTCCAAGGCAGACGAGGTCAAAAGGATCCACGTAAATACAGGTGTACGCACGTGTGTGAGCATGGCTCGTCCTAGGGGTTAGTCATACCGCCTGTTGATTTCAAGGCATACGGTCTTGCAGGCGAGAGGGTTTACAGTATGGATACTGCGGTATACCAGCGAAGGCTCCAGTATGCGAGTGTGGGGTCAAATACCAGGTCAACTAGGTAAGTTATTATATTTGTACCTTAGAGCACTTTTTTCGAGATGATACTTTGTCATACGGCATGTGTTAAAGGAGCGTTATATGAGCAGGCGTCACATATCACTTATCTTATGTTCTCAAGTTACACTTTTAAGTGTTTTGGCGCTTGGTGGATGCTCTCTTTCTTCTGTTGGACTTTCCGCACTAGAAAAACCTTCGGTGCAACAGGCTCAATCAACTTCGCAAGCTAAGTTAACGCCAAAAGTTACTGATGATAATTTGGTTACACCACAAACACTTACCGTTGGTATAAAAATGAGTTCAACCGTTGCTCCTTTTGTAATGCAGGCTGATAATTCTGAGCTTTGTGGTCTAGATGTTGATTTGGCATATGCTTTAGGTGATGCCCTTGGACTCAAAGCAGCATTTGTTGAGATATCAGATGTGGGAAGAAGTTTAGGAAAAACCTGCGATGTTGTACTTAACGCAAAGCCTGATGAAACATCTGTTGCCAAGATTGTGGGTGGCTATGCAGAATCTGCAGCCGCGCTTTATGGCAAATCAGCTGGCACACAACTTAAAGTTTCTGATTTGTCTGGCAAGCGCGTTGCATTGCAAAAAGGTTCACTGTCCGAGCTTGCGTATAAACGTTCTGGTTTAGCTATGACCACGGTGGATTGCTCTAACCTCAATGAAGCTTTTGATGCAGTTCAATCGGGTAAAGCTGATTACGTGTTATGTGAGGCCTATGCAGGTGCTTATATGATAAAACATGCAAAAAATATTGTATGTGTTGGGACACTTGATAAGCCTGTTCAGGCGGGTATTGCAGTTGCATCAAAAAATCAGGCACTACAGGATGCGCTTGAGAACGCCTCTTCGAATATTCAAAGCAATGGTGTTTATCAGCTTATTCGCTCACGCTGGGTTGGATCAAATGTTGTTTTCTCAGCAGATGCACAAATAAAGGGTATACAGACACCCCAATTGCAAAGTAATGATGCTTCTACCTCTAAAAATAAAGATGCGTCTGATTCATCAACTGCAGGCTCTAATGCGGTAAATTTGTAGAGCTTGTTTGGCTGTAATGAGTGTATTGGACATAAAATGCCTGCTATATAAGTATATAGCAGGCATGTAATAAGTTTTTGCGTTCTGTGTCTCATGTATGGATAAGGTGCTTAACCGAGGTTTTTTTGGATCTATGGGTGTCTTTATTCATAGCTGTTTATGCAAAGTGTTTTAACTCGCTCATTCATGCGCTTGGAAAGATTTTTTATATTAGCTGCAAAGTAACCATCTGTAGCGTTCGTACAACCACTTATTACATATTGGTAGAAATTGTATTCTGCTCTTTTATAGAATGCTTATCGAACAGGAGGTGAGCTCATGAAAATTGAACTTAAACTTGATAAAACATATGAGGAACCAAAAATTGTCATCATGACAAATCAAGTTACGGACGAAATAAAACTTATCATGGAAATGCTTTCTGATAAGCGCGCTCATGTGATCGCCGGATTTAAAGACGGTGATGTTGTAGTACTTGATCCATCTGATATCTATCGCATTTTTGCTCGATCTGGCAAGGTTTTTGCCCAAACCAGCCAAGGCGATTACACTCTTCGTTTGCGGCTCTATGAGATAGAACAGTGGCTTATAAACAAAGATTTTGTACGGATATCAAATTCTGAAATCATCAACTTAAGCAAAGTGAAGAGTTTTGACTTGAGCTTTACGGGAACAATTTACGTCAAGTTGTTAAACGGAACTGGAACATATGTTTCCAGAAGATATGTTGCCAAGATTAAACAATTCTTAGGTATGAAAGGTAGCAAATAATGAAAAAGACACTCATTAAACTTGGATTTCTTGGGTTTCCTCTAGGCATTGCAATTGGGTATATGATAACGCTTGCTATATCAATTGGTATTGGGGACAATGTCTTCTATCCCGTTAACCCAGAGCTCATAACCACAGCTGGAACCGAATTAAACGCGGTTTGTCTTCAAACACTTCTGTGTGGCATAATGGGCTCGATGTTTTCAATGGCTTCGGTTGTTTGGGATATTGATTCGTGGAGCCTTGCAAAACAAACGGGTATATATTTTGTAATTGCTTGTATAGCGATGTTCCCCATTTCTTATTATGCATATTGGATGCCGCATTCTGTTGTTGGAGCCGTGCTGTACGTGGGTATATTTTTAGCAATATTTGCGATCTGCTGGATTACTCAGTATCTGATCATAAAACATAAGGTCAACGAAATGAATGCTTTGGTCACTAAATAAGGCTCATACAAAAGCGCGCCGCCCATACCAGACGGTGCGCTTGTATAACATGATCCATACGATTAATCTGTTCAAGTAGTGCAATATCGTTTGTGATCAAAAGTATTACGGCAGCGTTTTCTCCCAGTTAGGATTAACTGCAATTCCTCCGATATGAACGTTTTCGCCGCGATATGCTGCTAAGCTTTTAACGTCAAACAAATGCTCGTAAGCGCCCGTGTTAAACACGTAGCGAGAGAAATCAAGCGTAGACGAATCGTTCTCGCCGTCATCCAGGCGATACACGGCACGAGAGGTAACATCAAATGTTGGGATGTTTCCGCCATGAGCAAGCGATTTAAATGTGTAAAGGTGTTTTCCCGCTCCTGTTGTTACATCAACGGAATATACTTTGCCTGTTCTGGTTACAAAACGATATTCACTACCTTCCAACACGCCTTTTTGTCCGCCCATGTCATCTGTGTCGATATCAATGAAGTTTTCGTTGGGGTCTATAATATCTAGAGTTCTTCTTGTGTGTGTTGTAAGATTCCACTCTTCTAAAACCGCATGTCCAGCCTTTGGATCTTTATTGTTGTCTTTGCTGGCATCGGGATGATCGCGCAGATAGCTTAAAAGATATATGCTGTTGTTGTAACGCTGAAACTCTTTATTGGCATGTGAAATGCTTTCATCATGTGCAACGCTTTCAAGCACGCGCGGGCTTTGCGGATTGTTTTGATCTGCAGGATAAACCTGGACAAGCACATCAAAATTGTCAATAGCTGCCAGCTCATCGTTTGATGCACCTGTGCGCTCTTGATACACGGTTTGAGCTTGTTCAAGAAGCTGAGGAGCGTATCTTGTTTGAGCAAGCGCATAAAGCGTATCTTCACAAGCGCCCATATTCATGTAGCCGCCTTCTGTGTTAATGGTTTCGGTCTTTTCTGAGTTTCCTACAACAAGAGGCTGATTGTGTTCGCCGGGCTTGCCTCCACCTCCATAAAAGGCAATAAATCCACGTCCGTTTTCGCGCGCATACCGCGCATATTCTCCGCTTGGTTCAAGATCACGTGAAAGCGTTTTTGTGCCCTCATCATTGGTAAAAAATTCAGATTTTGCACCAGCGTAAAAGATACCAAGTTCGGTCCATAGCGGCTCAGCCGAGGGCATACTCCCTGTATTAAATGCGCGTGTATTTCCTGCTGCGTCTGCAAGCACCAGATAACCAACATTGGGGTTAAAATCTAACAAGTCTGTATGCGTTTTACTCAAGCGTATTGCAAGGGCTTGATCTTTAGTTGTAAAGTTTTGGGAATTTATGGTTGGTGGCTGTGTAAAAATATACAAGATACCAATGAGTACTGCGCAAAGCGTAACGCCTACCGTAATTATTAAGACACGATGTTTCATACATCCTCACCTCATTTGCGACAAGAGCTACCTGTGTATGTAATTTATCTTTATACTAGATAATTAGTTGAAAGCATATCATATGCACTTGCTTGTCAAGCTTGCATGAGCCTTTTTTCGGTCAAAATTTGATGTACGCTTAAAATTTGATGAAGGCTTACTTGAAAGACGCATTAAGCGAAAAAATTCAGCCGTACAGCTATATTTGTTTGACGGATAAGCTTTGCGGGTATCAAATATATAATAAAGCGTACTAAATTCAGTGTGGATGAGCGTGTTGATTGCTGTTATAGCTGTTATAAAGGTTCATACGCTTGAATTTGAAGTAACTTTATCAAAGGAGGAATCATGACAGACATTAAAATTTCCGGTCGTAAGGTTTCCGTAAGTGACGCATTGCGTGATCACGTGCAGCATAAAGTAGGCGATGCGCTTAAAGTTTTTGATATTACACCGATGAGCTGTGATGTGGTTCTTCGTGTCGATAAAAATCATTCAAATCCTGATCGTAAAACGTGCGAAGTTACGGTTTACGTTCGTAATAATGTAGTTCGTGTTGAAGCAAGTTCAGAAGATATGTATGCCGCTATTGACGCTGCAAGCGACAAAGTTACCAGACAGTTGCGTAAATATAAAACGCGTATTATTGACCGCAAACAACGCTCTCAAGCGCCGGCGCCTGCGCCGTCTAAGGACTTGTCCGACTTAATTGATGAGGTTGCCGATGACGACATGCTGGTACGTGAGAAGTATATTGATCTTCACCCCATGACCGAAGAAGAAGCCCTTGTACAAACGGATTTAATTGGTCATGACTTTTATGTGTTTGAAAATGCAACAACTGGGTTAATTAATGTTGTTTATCA
>CAMQEO010000089.1 GCA_946999785.1 uncultured Atopobium sp. | reverse complement strand
ATGAACAAAAAGAAAATGCTCCTAAGGAGGGTTCTGACCCTATTGATAAACCAAAAACTAGAACTATGTGGGGCGATGCATGGGGACGTTTAAGCCGCAACAAGCTTGCTATTGCTTCCATTATTTGGATTATATTTATAATTTTAGTAGCCTTAACTGCTGATCTTTGGGTACCTCAAACACTGGGTAACCCAACCGAGATCGATTCTACCACGATGGCGCAGTGTTCAAGGCTTCCACCATCGCTTGAACATCCTTTTGGTACCGATACGCTCGGTCGTGACGTTTTGTGTCGTGTTATTTATGGTGCACGCGTTTCACTTTCTGTTGGTGTGCTCGCTACCCTTATTTCTACCGTTATTGGTTTGGTCATGGGTTCGTTCTCTGCCTACTATGGTGGTATTTGGGATACGCTTATCATGCGCTTGGCCGATATTTTTCTCGCGTTTCCCTATATTTTGTTTGTAATTGCCATGTTAGCAGTTATAGGGCCTGGTATTCAAAACGTATTTCTTGCTATTGGTGTACTTGGCTGGCCTTCGATTGCGCGTGTCTTTAGGTCGGCTATCCTCTCTGTTAAATCAGCCGATTTTGTTGATGCCGCTCGTTCAATGGGTGCATCTGACGCTCGTATTATTATGCGTCATATTTTTCCAAACTCAGTTGCATCGATCGTTGTGTACTCTACGATGAATATCGGTGGCGCAATTCTTACCGAGTCTGCTCTTTCCTATCTTGGTATGGGCGTTATTCCACCTGATCCTTCCTGGGGAATTATGATTCAAGATGGTCAAATTTATCTTGCAACACAGCCTTGGCTTATGATTATGCCGGGTCTTGCAATTCTTACAACAGTTTTGGCCTTCACGCTTTTAGGTGACGGTCTGCGCGATGCGCTTGATGTAAAAATGAAGGATGCATAAGCCATGGGGTCGAAGAAAATGTTTGATGTATCAAAGCTGTTTGCTTTTAGAAAAAAGAAAGATGGTGCGTGGGTAGATCTTAAGAATCAACCTGTGCCTGAAGGTGCACACCTTTTGGAAGTTGATAACTTAAAGATGTACTTCCATACCAAAGACGGTATCGTAAAGGCTGTTAATGGCGTTTCGTATACCCTTGACCGTGGAGAAACACTTGGTGTTGTAGGTGAATCTGGCTCGGGTAAATCGGTTACGTCTATGACAATAATGGGTCTTATCGATATGCCTCCAGGAAAAATCGAAGGTGGCGATGTTCGTTATCGTGGGCATTCATTGCTTAAAATGAGCGAACAAGAGATGGAACACATCCGTGGTAATGACATTGCCATGATTTTCCAAGATCCAATGACGTCTTTGAATCCTGTTTATACGATTGGTCACCAGCTGAGCGAAGGTTTACGCTTACATAAAGGTTATTCAAAAGAGGCTGCGCTTAAACGCTCTATTGAGCTCTTAAGCTTAGTAGGCATTCCAAACCCCGAGCAGCGCGTTAAAGAGTATCCACATGAGTTTTCAGGTGGTATGCGTCAGCGTGTTATGATTGCTATGGCTCTTGCATGTGATCCAGATATTCTTATTGCTGACGAGCCTACAACAGCTTTGGACGTAACCATTCAAGCTCAAATTATTGAGCTTATGCAAAAGATGCAAAAGAAAAACGGTAACGCTATTATCATGATTACGCACGATTTAGGTGTTGTTGCCGACGTTGCCGATAAGATTATGGTTATGTACGCAGGTTCTCCTGTTGAGTTTGGAACAGCTGACGAGATATTCTACAATCCAATGCATCCGTATACCTGGGGTTTAACGCGCTCTATTCCTGATGCGGTTATGACCGAGAAAAAGCCATTGACGCCTATCGAAGGAAATCCGCCTTCGTTGGTTAATGTTCCTAAGGGATGTGCGTTTGCACCTCGTTGTCCGTATGCAACAGATTTATGCAAGCAGAAACGTCCAGAACTGTTTGTTACCGAAACTGGACATTATTCACGTTGTCATTATGCAAATGATCCCGAGTTTATTTTGGCGCATACGCCCGAAAACTCAAGAACTAGGAAGGGAGGCCAAAAGTAATGAACGAGCACATGCAAGGTAGTGACGCTCAAGAAAGCCCAACGCCTTTAACCCTGGCTGATATAGAGTCTAACGTAAGCTCAGAGCATAAGTTTACTGGTAAGCCTCTTTTACATGTTGAGCATTTGTCAAAATTATTTCCTGTATCAAGTGGTGCTCTATTTGGCAAGATGAAGAAGCGCTATGTACACGCGGTAAATGACATTTCGTTTGATATTTATCCTGGCGAGACTTTTGGACTGGTAGGCGAGAGTGGTTGTGGTAAGTCTACAACGGGTCGTTGTATTATGCGTTTAATTCAGCCTTCTTCTGGTGTTGTTGAGTTTGAGGGTAAAGACATCGTTAAGATGAACAAAAAGGAATTAAAGCATATGCGTCGTAATATGCAGTATATATTCCAGGATCCTTATGCATCTCTAAACCCTCGTTTGACTATTGGCGAAATTGTTTCTGAGCCTTTGGTGATTCACAACGTTATGCCCGATCGTGAAGAGCGTATAGACTATGTTCGTAAGCTTTTAGACGTGGTCGGTCTTAATCCTGAGCATATTAACCGTTATCCTCACGAGTTTTCAGGTGGTCAACGCCAGCGTGTTGGTATTGCGCGTGCGTTTGCATTAAAGCCAAAGCTTATTATCTGTGACGAGCCTGTTTCTGCGTTGGATGTTTCCATTCAAGCGCAGGTTCTCAATCTGTTGAGCGATTTACAAAAAGAGTACAAAACTGCCTATTTGTTCATTGCGCACGATTTATCGGTTGTTCAGCACATTTCCGATCGTATTGCCGTTATGTATTTAGGTAACATGATGGAATTTTCAGATTGGAAAAGCTTATATGCCGAGCCTAATCATCCCTATACGCAGTCTTTGTTGAGTGCAGTTCCTATTCCCGATCCAGATATTCAGCATAATCGTAAGCGTATTATTTTGGCAGGAGATCCTCCTTCCCCTATTAATCCGCCTTCGGGTTGTCGTTTTCATACGCGCTGTCCTATTGCAAAAGATATCTGTTCCAAAGAGCCTATGCCTCAGCTGAAAGAAGTTGCACCGGGTCATTTTTGTGCGTGTCATTTTGCAGAAACGAACCCTATTAAAGAGGACTCAATTAAGTTGTAAGTTTCTAAAGCGCACGTTTTTTACGGGACGTGCGCTTTTATTGTATTGGTTCATGTGTTTCTTAGGCGCTCTCCTACGTTTTAGAATCAACTATGTAAGTTTGACAAACTCAAATCCATTCGTTATAGTCGTCTCCTATTACAATTTCGGCGGGTAAAGGAGCGCGCATGTATCATACCAATATGATGACATGTTGTTAACGTTACGTATATTGTGGTGCATTTCATAAGAGAAGTATTGTTTGCGGGTACGAGGCATAGATAACATCTAGTTTGTGTTAAATGCTTTTACACTAGAACCCTGCAAATACGTAATCACTTTATTATCTAAAATTAGTTTTAAAAAATTAAATCAATTTAATAAAACCAATACGTAAGGGGAAATATTATGTCTACCATCTACAAGTCCATCCAAGAACTCGTAGGTCGCACTCCACTTCTTGAACTCACACACATCGAAAAAGAATACAATCTAGCGGCAAAAATCCTCGTGAAACTTGAATACTTAAATCCAGCAGGCTCTGTAAAAGACCGCATCGCAAAGCAGATGATTGAAGAAGCAGAGGCTGCAGCCACGCTTAAACCAGGATCTGTAATTGTTGAGCCAACTTCTGGAAACACAGGTATTGGTCTTTCAATGATTGCGCAAACAAAGGGATACCAAAGTATTATTGTGATGCCAGAAAGCATGTCTATTGAACGCCGAAAACTCATGAAAGCTTACGGTTCTGAGCTTGTGCTTACTCCTGCTGCAGATGGCATGAAAGGTGCAATTGCAAAGGCGAAGGAAATCGTTGACAGTACTCCAAACGCATGGACTCCAGGGCAATTTATAAATCAGGCAAATGTACATGCGCATTACAAGACAACCGGTCCAGAAATTTGGCAGGATACTGACGGAAACGTTGATATGCTCATTGGTGGTGTTGGAACTGGGGGCACAATCACGGGTACTGGTACCTATTTAAAGGAGCAAAATCCGCAGCTTGAAATAATTGCAGTAGAACCAGCTGATTCTCCTGTTCTTTCAGGTGGTAAGCCAGGAGCTCACAAGATTCAAGGAATTGGCGCGGGATTTGTGCCAGAAGTGCTTAATCAAAACATTTACGATCGTATTTCTCAGGTAACCAATGAAGATGCAATCGAAACTGGCAAACTTATATGCAAAAAGGAAGGCGTTCTTGTGGGTATTTCTTCTGGAGCTGCAGTTTGGACAGCGATTGAAGAAGCAAAAAGAGAAGAAAACATGGGCAAAGTCATTGTTACGATACTGCCAGATTCAGGAGATCGATACTTGTCTACTGCATTATTTGAAGGCTAACTGCATTGATGAGCACTGCTATAAAGCTGCAAGTTTTGATTAGCTCATACATGCAGACACTATATGCAGACACTACATAATAATTGAAACGAGAAAATAAAAAAATACTGGAGATTAATGTATGAATAAGCATCTTGACCTTACCAACCAACTCAACTCAATTCATGATTCTGACATAAGACAAGCTACATTCATACCTAATTACCAAAATGTTATTGCGCTTATAGATGCAACTTGGGTTGCTTTGTTTCCTGAGTTGCATGCGTGCAATGATGATAGTGTGCTGCTTAATAGCAACAAACATGAAGCATATGACGCAACAAATAGCTCGCTAAATGCTATAACAAACAGCGCACTATATAACATGGAA
>CAMQEO010000088.1 GCA_946999785.1 uncultured Atopobium sp. | reverse complement strand
CGTTGAAGCTGTGTATCAATAGTTTGCCATGCGTTGTCGCAACGGTTGTTCAGCTGGACAATGTGGTTATACATCATAACTGCAATAAGCAACACAACCACAATTATGCCGACAATTATAAGTGTTTCAGGCATGGTATCTCCTGTTCGCCTTGTTGTGTTTGATAATTTTGTTGTACATACCCCTTTATTATACACGTTGCTGAGCGGTTTTGAGACGTTGCATATCGTTACGAAGTAATCAAACAACGAAAGATGGAGCGGCTGATGAAATACAGGTTATATGAAGTGTATGGGCATTAAAACGTAATTAGCGCGCGATTTACATGCGAAGCGCGCGCAAACAACTGCACGTTAAACTGGACGTATTGCAAAAAAATTGTGTAAATGTGATTACGTAAAAATGGCGGAGGGGGAGGGATTCGAACCCTCGGAACGGGGTTGCCGCTCAACGGTTTTCAAGACCGCCGCATTCGACCACTCTGCCACCCCTCCGTGGTTGCCAGCTTATGTATGCGTGATGAACAAACGAAATAGATACATAAACTCTTGCATAGCTTTTATAGTGTACAACATTAAGCTCTATAAGTGTACAAAAACTTATATCTTTTTGATTTTCGTGTAAAATTTAAGGATACAAACCTTGTGTGCGCTATGCGCATTGTTGCTGTTATAAAAAATTATACAGCTCAAGGGGCAAGTTTATGAGCAAGTATTGAAGAATAAGGCAAGCTACAAGGTGTGTGCCAGCTATAAGGCGTCTGCCAAGCTACAAGGCATGTACCAAGCTATAAGGCGCGCATAAAGCTATAGGGATTTGCAAAGGCATAAGGAATTATTGATGACACATAAGAGCTCTTATTCTGATAACACAGAAGCCAACGAGACGCATTTACCGTGCGCATATGTTGACCACAAGCAGCCGTTGTACGTTGCGCGTGCTTCATGCACGCCTGATACATCAAAGAAGCTATGTGACGACCAGGCTTTTTGCGAGTGTGACACATACTATATGCAACACGCACTTGCGCAGGCTCAAAAGGCAGCGTTAGAGCAAGAAGTCCCTATTGGAGCAGTTGTAGTTTGTGATGATACCATACTTTCGGTAGCGCATAATTCACGCCAACACAGCCATAACCCTAGTGATCATGCAGAATTTATTGCCATATTGCAAGCAGCAAAGAAACTTGATTCATGGCATCTTGAGCAGTGTTGTGTATATGTAACGCTTGAGCCTTGTCTTATGTGCGCAGGTCTTATGCTCAACGCGCGTATTAGACGCTGCGTTTTTGGCGCGTACGACCAAAAGGCAGGAGCTTGCGGAAGCCTGTATAACGTAAGCAATGATTTTAGACTTAATCACTCCTTTGATCTAAAAGGCGGCGTTATGGCTGATAAAAGTGCAAATCTTTTGCAACAGTTTTTCAAGCATAAGCGCGCGCACAACTAGTGCGGCTTGAGCCTTTGCACACATGATGAGTGGCTTGAGTGGTCAGTATGGATAAAAGTTGGCATTTTTCAAAAGTCTCGTATGTGGGAATATTATCTATAACGAATCAGTCGGGTTATTCGTTATAAGTCTAAACTTTCCTTGTTTAACAAAAAGTCAAATAAATTAATAGTGAGTATTCCATGTTCATCTAAAAACGGCTTTATTCGATCTTTCACGATAATAATTTTTTTAAATGAGTCATCAATATGCAACAAGGACGCTTTTTCTTGATTTATTTTTTCTACGGATGGGAGACTATATGCAGACTGAATATAATATCTTTTACTTCCAAGGTTAGCTATGAAGTCAACTTCCAGCTGCTTCTTTACATCTTTATTATTAACATTTTCCCTTTTTATGACCATTCCTACATCGACCATATAGCCACGATACCGTAATTCGTTATAAATGATATTTTCCATGAGGTGGGTTGGTTCTATTTGCCTGAAATTTAACCTTGCATTTCTAAGTCCCAGATCTTCAAAGTATATTTTATAAGGTGTGCCTATATATTTTCTCCCTTTAACATCATAACGATAGACTCTTTTTAAGATAAAAGAATCTTCAAAGTAGCCTATAAACTTATCAATTGTATTTGCAGAAATGTTAGATTTTTTGATGGACTTAAACGTTGAGGCTATTCTACTTGGATTCGTAAGACTTGAAATACCTGATGCTAAAATATTAAGTAAGTCTTCTAGTTCAGAAGTGAAGTGTATGTCATACCTATGAACAATATCTCGCAAATATACATTTTCGAGTTGCCCCTTTAGATAATTCATCTTATCTTCATCCGTTTTCATTAAAGCTCCAGCTGGTAAACCGCCGTAAACTTGATATTCAGCAAAAGCGTCTTCTTTGTCGCCATCATAAGTTTGAAGAAATTCAGAAAATACAAGGGGCATAATATGAGTCTCATCACCCCTACCTGCAAATTCAGTAATGACATCTTTAGATAAGAATTTAGAATTACTCCCAGTAACATAAACATCAAAATTGTCTTGACGCAAAAATCCGTTTAAGACTTGCTCAAAAGATTTAAGCAATTGGACTTCATCTAAAAGAATATAAAATTTTTCCTTGTCATTAGTTTTGTTCATGATATAGTCTAAAAACTTTTTAGGAGTTACTAATCTTTCACCGCTTAGTACATCTAAATCTATTAAATCTTCGCCAATTTTTAATAAATCTCTAGCAGAATCAAAGGCAAATTTTATAATGTGCTTTTCATCAACACCGCTTTGGACCAAATAATTATAAAATAGAGTATTAAGTAAATAAGATTTACCAC
Organism: uncultured Atopobium sp.; assembly: GCA_946999785.1. GTDB lineage: Bacteria > Actinomycetota > Coriobacteriia > Coriobacteriales > Atopobiaceae > Fannyhessea. The sequence goes on along the minus strand of CAMQEO010000088.1, from coordinate 2,114 downwards.
TTCTTCTTATTCCGGTAATAATCTTAATGAACCCATTGTCTTTTTTTCGTATTAATTTATCTAAATAATAATCACGCTTTATTTCCATACGCCTACGCCTCTATCTATTTAGAATTATTTCCGTTTTGGAACTTAATCTAAGTATATTATAACGTATAAGGTCATATAATTCAGATATATTTAGAAATAATTCCATTTCGGACATATTTCTAAATGAGCGTTTTAGCATTCCCTGAGTTAAAGTTTACTATCAACTACATTTCGTTATCCTTTAAATGACTTTAAATATTCTTTTTGTTTCGGTGTAATGCACTTACTTTCACGTGCTTTTTGTATTTCCTTATTATGAGTCCACATGTCTAATATCATGCCGATAGTTAAAAGATCCAGTTCAGAAATACTTATCACACCTTAAAAATGGGCATGAAAAAAGACATCTACTTTTCGTAAATGTCTTAGTTTCATATTTTATTCAGTTCGACAATCTAGGGTTTATGATCCTTATTCTTAAAAATTCTTACCTCTTTTTGTAAGATAAATACAAAAATAAGTTCTGTGACTGCTACTGTTCCCGCAACAACAACCTCACTAAATAAATTACCTATAACAAGTGCCAATATAGGAATTATAATAGCAAATAACCCATACATTTTGGGCGTAAATTTCAAGTTCAACTTTAAAATTACGCCCAAATTGGGTAACTTGTCTTCTTATGTAGAAAAGACGCGCAGCAAACAGAGCTAATATCATCATGCGCGTTTAATGCCGCCAATAATATTCCCTCATAAACGAAGCAATTACCTGCAAATCTTCGCTTTTCACCTATTTGCAGTCATTATCTATAGTTAGCTTACGCCTGTTATTTCTTATCTCGGTTAGGCAATTTTATTTTAGTAAAATGTTCCGGCATTATCGACATAATAAAACGAAATCATATTCATCATCCGTTTCATTGCGCTTTTTTATTACCTGTTAAATCTTTGTACGTCCATTCCCTTTGCCTTTCTTTTTTCGCGGTTGTTTAGAATCGGGGAAAATTGTGCCTATCTGCCCATGTGTTCGTATAACCCCCACACGCACTCCCTTCCAGTTACTATACAGTTTAATTCCATCTCACTTATGCCTGTTGTGTTTTAGTTTTGCAACGTGTTCTCCTGCTCGCTTGATGCCCTATTTCTAAGGTTTATTCATATAATGTGAGTAAGCTATGCCAAATTTGCTGACATCTTTTGAGAATCTTTTGGCCTTAATACAGCGGATACTTGAGAATGAGTTAGATAATGTCTTCACGCGCACCATAAAATGGGCACAGCATAAAAAGAGCTCGCAGCAAAATAACTTGAAGATACAAGCTTATTTATCTGTTCATCTAAAGCGAATCATCTAGATATTCAGATAAAGTATCCGTATCAATCGTTTTAATTTCAAATGTTTTTCGCCATCAATTAAAATTATGTGATGATTATCAGCGTATTCTTGAGATGTGGTTCCCTTATCTAATACACTGAAACCTTGAGGTTAATCGGCTAGAAATTTTTTTATCAGATAAACAAAAATGTAGTTTTGGCTAGCTAGGGTCAAATTTTTTTTATTTTAGGTGGGGTGTGTAATTGTAAGGGGGTCTTGTCAAATTTTGAAAAGCTAGTATTTTACAGTCTTTTAAGTTATTCGTAGACTGTTATAAAGTTTCATTGTGCTAAATACGGTAAGCCGAAAGTGTAGCGATGCATTTACAGGAAATGCTACAAAGCTTGGCGGCTGTTGCTTAGAATAACACGGTAAATAACGGCTTATTGTAGGCTGACGAAGCAGAAGAACGTAAATGAAAGTCTGGCGTGAACTTACGCTAGACTTTTTCTTTTTAGAGGTGTGTGCTATTTAGGCAAGGGTGTGTGTTTTTGCTTTAGGGGATCTATAAGTACTTGAATAAAGATTGAGTTTACTTTCCTTAATGGGAACGTAATGAAAATAGACGGGTAAATAACGAATATAGAATAAATAAAGGCTAGCCAACATAGAAATTATCTTGTATAATCAGCCTTATTAAAAGCCATGTATAAAAAGGTTGACAAACCATGGAAATACTAACAACATCTTCAACAGACAGACAGACA
>CAMQEO010000087.1 GCA_946999785.1 uncultured Atopobium sp. | reverse complement strand
TTTTGGAAGAATGCCTGTGTTTTACTTAGTGTTCGACTTAAGTCTGGAATTAAGCCAATCTACATGTGAATGGATTTTTTTCGCGTTTTTCCTACAACACTACTCTTATATTGACATCACCTCCATATAACCGTACTATTAGAGAGTCTTTTGAGATATTTCTCGCAGGTCACTATGACTGCGCTAACTTTGTTCGATTTGTTTTGATTATTAAATGCTGCCAATTAACTGCAGTTTTATTATGTTTCGAATACTTGCTCTAGGCGAGATATGCCTCAAATGGCGGGTTCCGTTACGGATTCCTGAACTCATATTATTTTCATTTGAGGAGTTTATATGGATCATATGGTTTTATTAGTGGTAGTTGGTCTAGTTTGTTTTGTTCTTGCAGCCTTGTGTGTTTATGCGTATCTCACTCATGTGGGTACTTCCAAACTTGAGCAGGTAAAACACGATATTTCAGCAGCAGAGCAAAATGCTAATCGTATTATTCGCGACGCCGAACGCGAAGCAAAAACTACCAAGAAAACTGCACTTGTAGAAGCAAAAGAAGAAATTTATCAGCTCAAGCAAAAAGCAGAATCTGAAGAGAAGCAACGCAAGCGCGATTTGCAATCTATGGAAAATCGCATCATGCAACGCGAAGAAACGCTTGATAGAAGAAGTGAAACGCTCGATAAGAAAGAGCATCAACTCTCTAGCCTTCAAGGTCAGCTTGATCGTAAAAAGCACGATGTAGACGAATTGTTTGTAAAACAAACTACGGAACTTGAAAGAATTTCAACGCTCACACGTGATGAAGCTCACAATGAGCTGCTACAAAAAGTTCGTGAAAGCACGCTTAAAGAAGAAGCTCAGATTATTCGTGATTCCGAAGCACGCATTAAGTTTCAAACAGATAAAATGGCGCGCGAGATTATCTCTGTAGCAATTCAGCGTTGCGCCGCTGATCAAGCTGGTGAAATTACGGTAACTACCGTTCACATACCATCTGACGATCTAAAAGGTCGTATTATTGGACGCGAAGGACGCAATATTAGAACATTTGAACAGATTTCTGGTGTTTCTCTTGTTATCGACGACACGCCTGAAACTGTTGTTCTTTCTAGTTTTAGTCCTGTTCGCCGTGAAATTGCGCGCGTTACCTTAGAGAATTTAATTGCCGATGGCCGCATTCATCCTGCACGTATTGAAGAGATGTTTAAAAAAGCTCAAAGTCAGGTTCGCGAGCAAGTTCAAGAAGCTGGTGAGCAAGCGGCGTTTGACGTGGGTATTCATGACATGCATCCCGAGCTTATGCGCGTGTTAGGTGCACTTAAATATCGTACATCGTTTGGCCAAAATGTTTTGCAGCATTGTGTTCAGGTTGGAATTTTGTGCGGTATTATGGCTTCAGAACTTGGTTTTGAAACAGGTCCCGCAAAGCGCGCTGGTTTATTACATGATATTGGTAAAGCAATAGATCACGAGGTTGAGGGACCGCACGCTGTTATTGGTGCTGAGCTTTGCAGGCGCTATGGCGAAAAGCCTGAAGTTGTACATGCAGTTGAAGCTCACCATGCGGACATTGAACCTAAAACCGTACTCGATGTTTTAGTTCAAGCTGCAGACGCTATTTCTGCTGCACGTCCGGGCGCTCGTCGTGAGTCGGCTGAAAATTACATTAAACGTCTTGAAAAACTTGAAGAGATTTCTAACGCTCATGAAGGTGTTGCTCGTACCTATGCTATGCAAGCAGGTAGAGAGCTCCATGTTATGGTTGAGCCCGAAAAAATCTCTGACGCTGCGGCTACTGTTCTTGCTCATGATATTGCAAAACAGATTGAAGAAGAGATGGAGTATCCCGGACAGGTTCGCGTAGTTGTTATTCGTGAATCACGTGCATATGATATTGCAAAATAAAATTTGGCGCGACGCATCTGCCGCGCCAAATTTTTATCTTTATTTTTATATATGTACCTGCTCATACGTCAAAATACGTTGTGGAAACTGAGTGTTATTATGAGTGAACCACATAAAGATATGAAAGATTTTCTCGATAGCGTAGCCCCACAAAGCAATCTTCGTGTTGAAGAAAAGCTTGGATGTGGTTTTGTTCGCCTACGTATTAGAGAAGCAGAGCGCAGGCAGGCACAACAGGATATTCGTTGCGTAGAAGATATTGTTATTGAGCTTCTTCGTAACAGTCGTGATGCTGGTGCTCATCATATTTTTGTTGCCACTACCAAGCAGGATACTATACGTACCATAACTGTTTTAGATGATGGGGTGGGCATTCCGCAATCCATGCATGACAAGATTTTTGAAGCCCGCGTTACTTCCAAGCTCGATAGCGTTCACAGTGACCACTGGGGGATTCATGGTAGAGGAATGGCGCTTTACGCCATCAAAGAGCAAGCTCAACAGGCTTATGTTGCATCTTCTCTGCCAGGTCTTGGCACAGCGCTTGTCGTACGGGTTAACACCGATAAGGTTACCGAAAAGCGCGATCAATCAAGTCGGCCGCTCTATCATGCACTTAAACAAGATTCGGGCGATATCCAATCTAGAACTCAAATAAAACAAGCGCCTACATCTGATTTTGAACTGGTGGGACCGCATAATATTATTCGTACCTGCTGTGATTTTGCTCTTCGTGAGTCAAAAAATTGTGAAGTTTATTTAGGGACGCCTACCGAAATCATTGCCACGCTCTATACATTGGTATCTAAACGTACGGATGTACAAGACTTTTTGTTTGCTGATAGTTTAGATTCCCTTCCCATTATTGATCGTTTTTTTGCAGCAAGCGATTCACATGAGCTAATGGATGTAGCACACAATTGCGCGCTTGAAGTATCAGAACGAAATATACATCGCATTTTATCTGGCCATATTAAGCCAGTTAAATCACTTAGTTCGTATTTTCGTAAAACTTATCAAAGTACTCCTGCGCCCGTTAGCATCTATGACACCAAACGGGCTGTACACTTAACGCCTGAGGATAAAGCTCTGTTTGCGCGCAATTTGTCTTCAACATTTGATAAACTAGCGCAAAAATACTACATTGGCTTGGTGCGTGAGCCGTCAATCGTTATGCGAAATAATAAGATTATTGTGACGTTTGACTACGACGAATCAGATTTCGTATAATTTTGAAATATATCGTGCATTACCTGCTTAAATTCGCTAAACTACTATACGTGTGTTTATAGTTTATCTGATGTATAAATGGAGTCGCATCTATGGAATTTCTTAAGATCTCAACCAAATCGTCTCCTGCTTCTATTGCAGGCGCCATAGCAGGCATGGTAAAAGATGGTGTTCCTGTAAATCTGCAGGCAGTTGGTGCGGGAGCAGTTAATCAAGCAATTAAAGCAGTTGCAATTGCGCGAGGTTTTTTAATTCCTGTTGGTCTAGATATTTCATGTTCTCCTACCTTTGCAGATATTAACATAGAAGGTCACGACCGCACCGCTATAAAAATTGCCGTTTTGGTGCACCATATATCACAAAATACTACACTTTAACAATCAAGTATTTACACGCCTTATAGTCGAACCATATATTATTAGGAAAATTTTAGTTCCTCGGTGATGTTCACTATCACCTTATATTACAAACACATGTAACGAGTCTTCAAAGCTTCAATGGAAAGGAATTTTGTGGCTAGAGCAAGCAAATTAGTAGGGAAAACGTATCTTATCAAAACCTTTGGTTGTCAGATGAACCTTCATGACTCTGAGCGCGTTGCCGGTCTTTTAGACGATTGTGGAGCAAATGAAGTCGCCACGTTTGAAGAAGCTGATATCGTTATTTTTATGACCTGCTCTGTTAGAGAAAAAGCCGATACACATTTGTATGGCGCAGTTTCTAATTTGGTAACGCTTCCACCTTCGCCGTGCGGTAAGCGCGTAATTGCTGTTGGAGGTTGTATTGCTCAGCGTGACGGCGCTAAGTTACGTGAACATGTTCCAAATGTTGATGTTGTCTTTGGAACCTCTGCACTTGCAAGTGTGCCCGAGCTTTTATGTGAAGCCTTTGAAAGCAACGATGACGAAGTATTTGTAGACACCATTGAGAAAAATCGCGGATTTTCAACTGATTTACCTTCAAAACGTGACCAAAGCTTTCATGCGTGGGTACCTATTATGACCGGCTGCAATAATTTCTGTACATTTTGTATTGTGCCATATGTACGTGGCCGTGAACGTAGTCGTGTTCTTGAACGCGTTGTTGATGAAGTTCGTCGTCTTAAAGATGATGGAGTTCGTGAAGTAACGCTTCTTGGACAAAATGTTAATTCCTATGGTAGAGATCTTTATAAAAAACCTTGTTTTGCAGAGCTTTTAAGAAAAGTGGGGGAGGTAGGCATCGAGCGTATTCGCTTTACGTCTTCTAATCCTAAGGATCTTTCTGACGAAACAATTGCAGCTATGGCCGAAACACCTGCTGTTATGCCACAGCTTCACCTAGCAGTTCAGAGTGGATCAACTCGTATACTTAAAGCTATGCACCGAAGCTATACCCGTGAGAAGTATTTAGAGGTTATTGACCATCTCAAGAGCGCAATGCCCGATATTGCACTTTCAACTGATATTATCGTTGGCTTTCCAGGAGAGACCGAAGAAGACTTCGAAGAAACCTTATCACTTGTGCGCGAAGTTGAATACAGTTCTGCGTTTACATTTATCTATTCAAAACGTCCTGGCACACCTGCCGCAAACATAGAAGATACCACACCACATGAAGTTATTCAGCAACGTTTTAATCGCTTAACTGATCTTATTGAAGAACTTGCTTATAAAGCAAATCAAAAGGAACTGCATACCTTAGTTACCTCGCTTGTCGAAGGTACATCAAAAAAGGATTCCCACGTTTTGGTTGGACATAGTCCAAAAAACCAAACTGTTCTTTTCTCGCTTCCCAAAGACGCGTCAGCTCAAGACTATATTGGCAAAATGTGCGATGTCTATGTCGAAGAAACAAAAACTTGGTATTTGCGCGGTAAACTCACAGGTCAGCCTAGGTGATGATCTATGGCGTCTCCCATTATTGCCATTGTTGGACCAACTGCCTCAGGTAAATCATCACTGGCCG
>CAMQEO010000086.1 GCA_946999785.1 uncultured Atopobium sp. | reverse complement strand
TCTGTGTAGTCTAGCTTAGGCTGGTGAGTTACTTTCATAGATTTTAGATTATCTTCATCAAATTCGTAGTTAATATTTAATGTGACATTCATCTTTGTATGCTTACTATCGCAAACATCATAGCTGTAAGTTACTACACTTGGCTTATTACCATCAACTATAAGACCATTATCGCCAAGAGTTGCTCCATGTAGTAACTTAACCCTGTCTTTATCAAAATGTCCTGGGAAGTTACTATATTTAAATTCTCTTGTGCCCCTTAGCGTTATATCATATGTTTGATCATCGCATTTCAAGTTAGTAAGTTTTTTGTTGTTACTTAAATCTAAACTCGTTAGATTGTTGTGAGAACAATCCAAGTAAGTAAGATTCTTGTTGTTACTTACATCTAACTCTGTTAGTTTGTTATTAGAACAATTCAAGGTAGTAAGATTTGGGTTGCCACTTAGATCCAAACTCGTTAGCTGGTTGTCACTTACATTCAACTCTGTTAGTTCGTTATAATGACAAAGCAATTTAGTAAGTTTTTTGTTGTGAGGTAGTTTCAAATTTCTTATACGGCTGTAACCACAATCCAATTCAGTAAGATTTGGGTTGCCACTTAGATCCAAACTCCCAAGAATTAATCCAACACACTTCAATTTCTTAAGATTTTTAAAATATTCAATTCCTTTTAAACTTTCAGGTTTAAATGGCCCCAGGACACTAGTATCTATCTTTTTAACGGCATCTAACTCGTCCTTACCTAAATAAGAATCACCATTACGATCGAAATCACTCACATACACATTAAAGTTATGATCCGGAAAGGTATAGCCATTTATACTTATACGGTCATCTGCATAGCTAGCTATTGGCTTTAAAGGCAGGTAAGACATAAACATTACTAGAGCAAGGAAAACACTCATTATCCTTTTCATTCTCATTTTCATTTCACAACTCCATTTTCTATTCTTACATTTCTTCATGCATTTAAATTACTTACATTATTGTTTTGAAAAATTGCATAAAAATAGGCAGAAACACATACCTATCCATTAGGTATATATTTCTGCCAATTAAAAAATTCTATGTGAAAAGAGACAGAGTTATGCTGTCTGTCTGTCTGTCTGTCTGTCTGTCTGTCTGTCTGTCTGTCTGTCTGTCTGTCAAGGATTTTGTCAGATTTTCCATAGCCTTGTCAACCTTTTTATACATAACTTTTAATAAGACTGATTATACAAGATAATTTCTATATTGGCTAGTCTTTATTTATTCTATATTTATTGTTTACCCGTCTATTTAAATCACATTAATCTTTCCTGCATGCGTTTTATCAAGCAACTTCAAACTATGCAGATTATCACCAATATACACCAGGGAAAAATTTGTCCCCACTAGGCAGCTAACTTCTAGTCACAAAGTCGCAACTCGAGAATCGCAAATTACAAAAATCGCCATCAAATAACCAAAAGCCCACCGTAAACAAACACGGTAGGCTTTTGCTTCAATCGTCTCTTTTTTCACCTTAGACATATGAGCTCCTCTTTTATGCTGATGTAGCGTTTGCAACATTTATTTTCATAATAACTGCTCTAAACAGCACACCAACTATTTATTTGTTTGAGCTTTAAACTTGGGCAGAAGTCTTGAACTCCTTGTATTTACATAACTATTTGCCTCTATCACTATTATGACACGAAACTCGCAGGTCTCGTCATTACTATTCATGCACTTGCATCTACTGAGATGATTCAAGCGGCTGCGCGAGGGGTCACATGTGCGTGTTTTGTATGTGCTCGTGTGCTCGTTTACAACCTTATCCATATCAAGCGAAATAGTAGACCTGTCTTTAAAGGTCAAGACAAACTTTTTGGTCTGTACATTAAGCGAAACCATACTTCTAAAGATCTATTACATTGTGGGAAGAAAAAATGGTCGGGTTGACTGGATTCGAACCAGCGACCTCTCGGTCCCGAACCGAGCGCTCTACCAAGCTGAGCCACAACCCGACAAAACAAAACACATGATACAACACGCTAAAGGGGCTGCATGCGCGTGCTTACTGTATCAAAAAACGTGATTTAATCCAAGTGTTTTAGTAGAATATACCCACCAATTCCGCATTTTGGAAGCCTTTTGAGCAATTTCATCACAAATAGCAGAACTTTGAGCAAATGCAAAAACAGCACTTCCCGAACCCGTTACGCAAGGATGAGAAATGTCTTGCTGCGTGCGCAGCCATGCCAAAACTTCGCGAACATCCGCAACATGCTGGATAACAGCCTCAGCCAAGTTATTGTATAAAAGATTATTGAGTGCCAAAACATCGCCCACACGTAAAGCCTGAATAATCCTATCAGGTGATTGAGGCATAAACGATTGTATTTCTGCTTCTGGATTTAATCTTGACTTTAACTGTGCCCCTGTCACAGCCTGAATGCGTTCGTCAAAAAGACGATATGCAACGGGAGTACTCACACCTGCCTGAGGACGAACGATCACGCAAGGAATTGAGGGAACATGTTCAAAAGATTCTTGCAGCGTTGCTCCAACGCCGTTTAAGTACGCAGGAGTGGGATGCAAAAAGAAGGCAACATCTGCACCAATAGATTGAGCCACGCGCACTACGCGCTCATCAAGAGCATCTATCCCCCAAAATTTGCACAACAACTTTATAGTGGTTGCTGCATCGGAGCTTGAGCCGCCTAAACCAGCTTGCGCTGGAATGTGTTTTTGTATGGTTACGGTATATAACGGTTGTTTATGAAACGTTTGGCACATAGCTTCAAGCGCGCGAAATGCCGTGTTGTCCCTCATGGCAACGTCGTGATATGCATCCATAACAACCGTATTTTGTTGAGTGCGACCGCTATAGCTAAGGGTTACCATATCTGCCAACTCAAGCGCAGCCATAACCGAATCCGCGCGATGATAGCCACTTTCACCAGCGTTATGAGGATAAATTCCTAAGTGAAGATTAATTTTTGCGTAAGCAGGCGCACCGTCTTGATACGATGCGCAACAAGTCACCGAATTATTCATACAAAACGATTACAGCGCCTAAAATTCTTCTATAACACAATCAAACAGGCGCTCTCCCGTATCGGCGTCAAAAAGCTCAACCGCACCCGTGAGTACATCAACATATTGAAACGATTGGCGCTCAACGCGACCACGACGCTCTTCGGTTTCTACTACAAACAGTGACGGATGAACTCCTACCAGCATGCCCATACGATCGACCACACGCGATCTACCCATATTAGCTCGAACTTTAATGCGCTGCTGTTCAAGTGTTTTTAATTTTTCGCGAATATCCTCAACACGTAGACTAGAAGGTGTTAAACTATCCATACATGCCTCCACTCAATACAGGTAGTGCTTTGGATGTGCTGTTGTCTTAAAGATTCGCTGTAACAAGCTTGCGTTAAGAAAACATACACACGCTAACATTAGGTGCTGCGCGTGTCTAAATAAGTACCAGATAATGGAAATACACAAAGCTCAAAGCACCCAATCACTACATCAGGTTCTTTTTTCTTGCAACCACAATGCAAACTCGTACATAGCGACATAGCGCAAGTTAGTATTGTATTACAGTTTACGCATTTACGCAAAAAAACCGTAGCATTACTACATATAGCCTGTATTAATGCTGCTGCTTAGATAGTGTGCGGACACTTACTCAGCGCGGCCTCATCGGCAATTACCACGCAATTATTGTGCAACTGCAAAATAGAGGCAGGACAATTTGGATTGATAGCGCCATAGCACATGTTATATACGGCGTCGGCTTTATCTTCGCCGCTTGCAATAATCAAAATCATACGAGCATACATAATGGTTTGGATACCCATTGTATATGCTTGACGAGGGACATCTTCCTTCCGCTCAAACAAACGGCTGTTTGCGTTAATGGTACTTTCGGTAAGGTCTACACAATGCGTACCACACGAAAAATGATCGTCGGGCTCATTAAAACCAATGTGACCATTGCGACCAATACCCAACAACTGTAAATCGGGATAGCCTGCCTTCTTGACCAGCTCGTCATAAGAGCGGCAGGCGCTTTCGGCGTCTAAATTAGAGCCGTCGGGAACATGCGTGTTGTTAATATCAATGTTTATGTGGTCAAAGAAATTCTTACGCATAAAATAGTGATAACTTTGCACATCACTGTGAGAAAGACCACGATATTCATCCAAGTTATACGTAGAAACGCGCGAAAAATCGATGTCATCCTTTTTATACCATTGTGCCAGTTGATTATAGGTGCCTATAGGAGTGGTGCCCGTTGCCAAGCCTAAAACACAATTAGGTTTAAGAATGACCTGGGCGGAAATAACATTAGCAGCTTTACGGCTCATATCATTGTAATTGAGCGTACGAATAATCTTCATGAGGTCCTCCATAACCAACGCGCAAATCTGACAAGCAACAAAGGTTTTAACAGCAAAGATCGCGAGCGCCAAAGGCTCAGCAAAACGCCTTGTATATTTTTATTGTCGCGCAAGTAGGTAAAAAATTTAACAACAATGAGTAACTGGTATTAAATTATACAGAAAATCCTTTTTAACTGGTATTTTATTTAATACCAGTTGCGAACGAAAGGCACGTGAGCTGTGAAGATTTCCATAAACACACGCACTGCGATTGCACGACGCGTGTCATAATTGCAGAACGCTCGCACTACAATTGCAAAAAGCACGCAGCAGCCAACACGGGCTATTGGAGCTTAAGCGCCAAATCTTCGAGCGCACGACGACGATGAGAAATTGCGTTTTTCTCGTCGGCAGAAAGTTGCGCCATAGACCTATGCGTTGCCTGGGCTGCATCGGGCAAAAAGAGCGGATCATACCCAAAACCTTGCGTGCCAATTTCTTCATGGGCAATATATCCCAAGCAGTTGCCTTCTCCTCTAAAAATTTGTTCAACCGAGGAGTCGTCTTCGCGCTTTATCAGCACAATAGAACAGTGAAAATGTGCGCGTCTGTGAATATCATCTACATCTTTTAAGGCTTCCAATAATTTTTTATTATTAGCTTTATCGTTGCCGTGCTCGCCAGCATAACGCGCAGAATAAATACCAGGCGCGCCTGA
>CAMQEO010000085.1 GCA_946999785.1 uncultured Atopobium sp. | reverse complement strand
CAAGCGTGTTTCAATCTTTTTCAAGCCTGTATCTGTAGCCGCAATGGTATGTTTTGCCTCATCCATATCAAAATCAAGTTCGGGCTTGAGATCACGAACCGCACGCGCAAAATCTTTATAGGTAGTTGCCGACTTAGTACCCGCACCTGAAATAATAAGTGGCGTACGTGCCTCATCAATTAAAATTGAGTCAACCTCATCAACAATTGCAAAATAATGGCCACGCTGGACACGCTGTGAAGCCTGCGTAACCATATTGTCACGTAGATAATCAAAACCAAATTCAGAGTTAGTACCATACGTAACGTCCGCGCTATATGATGGCTTCTTATCAGAAAGTTGCATACCATTTTGAAGTAATCCAACCTTCATACCCATAAAATTATAAATTTGTGCCATTTGCTGACTATCGCGTCGTGCAAGGTAGTCGTTAACAGTAACAATATGAACGCCCTTTTCGGGTATAGCATTAAGATAACCAGCTAATGTTGAAACAAGGGTTTTACCTTCACCTGTTCTCATTTCTGCAATAGTGCCATGATGAAGTGCAATACCTCCAATGACCTGAACGTCAAAATGGCGCATGCCCAAAACACGACGTGATGCCTCTCGCACCGCTGCAAACGCCTCGGGCAACAACTCGTCAAGCGTTTCGCCCTGGCTAAAACGCTCTTTGAACTCTTGAGTTTTATGCTGAAGTTGCTCATCACTCAAAGCCTGTATGGCTTCTTCCTGTTCATTTACTAATTGAGCAATTTGTTGAAATTCTTTTAATTGCTTATCAGCCCCTCGAGAAAGAAGGCGTGAAAATAAATTCGGCATGTTAATCCTTTTGTACCATCAAAGAAAGCAAACTTTTACATGTAATCTTTACTATTCTAGCAATTAAATCTCTTTATGCACATCTCGGCAGATACTGCACGTTCTCGTCTTGTAAAACTGCGCGCAATCACCACAAAATGCACGATAACACTTTGTCTTTAATAAACTTATCTACACTTCATACGCATTCTATCGCATGTATTGCACAACATGTGCAATACTGGCACGACAGTTCATATCTTTTCAGAGTTAATTTTCATAGTATCTTTTCAGATCTAATTTTCAGAGCTAATTTTGCAACCTATCTTTTTGATTTATTTTGATTGTCATACAATTATTTTTACTATTTGAGGCACAGCTTATTGTGTGGCGCGAAGCAAGACGCGTAAATTGCTGTATCGCGCGAGGTATCTCGCGTACACCTACCGCATGTAATTGAGCTTTATACATCGCAAGATAGTGAGGAATCTCGCTCGCTCTATCGTTTGTTTCCAGCAGCTTTAAAAGATAGCAAACAATATCCTCTCTAAGAGGCATTTGCGAAAAGGCTGACTGCATCACACGTAAAGCAAGCCGTATTCTTCCCTGTCTGCACGCAGCATTACTTACCAATATCGATACGGTGGCAAATAAGTTTTGGATTTCCTCACAACAACCGTAAAACTTACCATTCAAATCGTTGATTATAACGTCAATACCCGATCCAAATAATGTCAGTGCACGACATCCTTTATCTATCACAGCTTCATCGTTAAGTTCTTCATGCACAATACTTTTTGATAAGCGCGCAAATATATCAACATCACAGGTAATTACGGCATCATCTAGAAAAATCATGCCTTCATTCTTATTAACACGTAAAGGATTTTGAGGTAGCTCTTTTGCATGCATAGCTTTACGAGCGGCACTCATGGTTTCATATAGCCTTACCATGCCATATTCAAAGTCGCAATCTCCCCAAATAGCAGTGATTAAATTATAACGATTAGAACGATGTTGTGGGCAAAGTGACAAATATCCTAAAAGCTGGTTAACATGGCGTTTTTGCAACAAACGTGTATCTTGAGCCACACCATCAACATAAACTGAAAACCGATTAAAACACTGAATATAGACGCGCTTTCCACATGAGAGTAGCTGTAGTTCATGCAAAGGCTCTAATTCCGAATGTAGATTCACCTTGTTGTCTTGTAAATCACTTGTCAATAAACCCTTATCCGGCGATATATCCATTTGCTTAAATTGAGGCTGCATAGATACCATTGTTTGTGGACCATCCCATGAAAAATCAACAAAGCAGGTTTTCATGAATTGGAAAAACGTTTTTTGCCACAAAAGCGGTGTGTTTTGCACAAGCACAGACGCACAAGTTGGGAAAAGCTTGTACACCAGTGCATAAATCCACGACATATTTCTCGAAGGAATGCTTACGATGGGTTTAAGTTTGGTACTGCGCGATGGTATCGACCCTCTATCATCAAACCAATTGGTAGCATACAGCGAATATAAAACGAGGCTTACAAGGTCTTGAAAGAAACCTTCGCAGGAATTGATATCTTTTGTTTTAATGGGCTCTTTAGAAAGTAAACATGCACATATATAAATAAAATATGCAACCTGTTGAATGTATGTTGCAGACGCTCCAGTAAAGCTGGTTGCCATGCTGAATCCTGCTTGAGCACGCGACAGCGCTTGCCTAAAATTTCCCTGTAAAAGATGATGGATAGCATCTGCTATATAAAAAATAACTTCAAACGTTTTATTATCATGTTCCTGCGCACATCGTATTGCCTGAGCACCTCGGGAAAAAACAGGTTTTAATGCAGACAGCATGGCAATAAGCTCATCACAATAACTTATATAAGTGTATAAAGACGAGTCCTTACCAAAAGCATATATACTTTTCTCACCACTTGAAGAAGGAAGAGTGCCCTCGGGAGGAAGGCCAAGCATAACATATGCATAATATCTGGTGTGGCACTCCAAAACATCAAATATAGTTTGTGGTACACTCACATGTGTTTGTAAGCTTGCTCTATGGAGTGCTTTAAGAAAATTACCCTGCACCACTTGCTTAACCATCTGTGTAATGTGATAAACCAAAGGTGCACGAGTTTTAGATAAACGCGGCAGACGTTTATGTTCGTCTAAAGCAAAGCGACAGTACTCCCTTATATATTCCAGCAAACGAACAACTTCCATATATGCATAGTATTCCTTCGTTTTCTTGGTAACATATGGTATTCTCTTGTGAGCTGTTTGCAGTACTGTTGCATGAGGTACTTGATTAGGATTCGTCAGCGTTGTTTGTGGTAGCGCAGCATTTGCAGCAGATGAGGTGCGGCGGCTAGATTGCTCTAAGTTTTCAGCTTCTTCTACATCTCGTTTTGCCGTGTGCGCAACGCAGGCGTGGGCACAGTTGGTAGTCTCATGAATCAAATTAGATTTATCTATATCCTTTAATAACAAATCTTCATTCTTTTTTGAAGACTCTGGAAGGCATTCATTGGTAAGCAAGTTATAAGCCTGCTTTAAAAATTGAAAGCTCCATGTTTTAGCATATGTATATCTGCAAGTTTCAAGTAAGAAACGTACGGCATCGGTTTGTCCAGACAATATAAGGCCATAGCCTCGCTCAAGCAAAGTTCTCATACATTCCTTAAGATACGTAGCGTCTAAAGAAGATGCATTTGATATGTCATAGGATGTAGAACTAAACGTACTCATAAGATTAAGCATGGTTGCACATCGTATATATGAATCTCTTTGTGCAAGTTTAGAAGCAACTACCCAAATCAGTTCAGGATAACTCTTAACATATGGAGCCAAGTGTTGTACTACGAGCTGCCATAAACGATCATCACATAATCCCGCAACCTCAAAAGAAGAAGTGTACAAATTAAATTCGATAAGTCCATCCTCTAAACACGCATATTTTTGGATCTCGTTATAACCTATATGAAGTTTGCTACAAATTGATTCAACTTCGGCTAAACTAGACGACCCCAAACCAAAAAGCACCAATAACATAGGCACATATGATTGACATACATTCTGACCCTTGCTCTGGCAATGTTTTTCATAATCACGCATATAGAAAAGCACGTAGTTTGTAAGTGTTTTAAGATAAGACGACTTGTATGCATGAATATCACAATCGTTTTCTCTGTCACACAAAAGGGCGTGACACAGCACTGCAATCCCATGCGTTGCCTGCAAAATACCTTTTGATTTGTTTGATGTTTTAGCAGACAAATCAGACTTGTTGACAAGCTGAGCAAGTGGGTAGAGTTTTCTATAAAAATGCAGATATTGCGGCCTTGTTGCAATGAGAATACGATTGCGTGCGTTATAAAGCAGAGAAACCACTCGGATAAGTTGTTCATGCACCTGCTCATCATGGCTATAGACATGGCTAAAGACAACAAAATATCGATGCGCTAAAAGATTCTTCTTGGAGAACTTATGGTATAAACGCATGAAGAAGTTACACAGATTTTCTTGCGCGCAGGAAGACAAATCAAAATGGACGGACTCATAATTATTCTGTTGATAATAATGCATAAGTGCATCCGTAGAGAAAGTTTTTCCGCATCCGTGAGCAGCGCTCATTAGGAGAATATGCCCGTGTTGGTCATCATTGGGTACAAACTTATCAAGCAAAGAAGTTCTAGATGGAAGCAAAATTGGATCAGAAGTAAAATCGTAATCATCACATGAGATAACAGAAATCTCAGAATGTCCTAATGTATCCGAATAATAACACATAACAATCATCTCCATTCAGCTATGGAAACCTATTTTTTTGTAAGTTAGGGATTCCATTCAGAAAAACGAAAAGCCATAACTTGAATGAAAATAAAAGTAATCTGCAAGAAAAATGCAAGAGTAAATTGAAAGATTTTTTAGATTTTTGAATTTTTTTATGCATGAGAGGTCCACTTAACGCTAAAAATTGGAAAACTTGCACTAAACTTGCACGGATTTGGAAAAAGACTTGCACAAAACACGTAAGATTAAAATTTTGAAGTAAATTTTTTTAAAGAAAAAGACGCCGTGAAACAAAACTCATAAGCCACCAAAAATTAAGGTTTTGCTTAATAAATGAGTAAAAATACGAAAATTTGTAATTCGGCGTATGGTATAGTTTAGTCGGTAGACGGTATATATTTTTGTTTGGTAAAGGCTGAATGGGATTAATCAACAATTCATATCAATCAAGATTTATAAACAAGAATGCTCCGTAGAGAATAAAAAAGTTCAGCCATCATTTATAAGCAAAATGAACCCGTCAAAACATCAGACATGTTAA
>CAMQEO010000084.1 GCA_946999785.1 uncultured Atopobium sp. | reverse complement strand
AACAAAATCGTGTTCGTCACGTTACCCTTGAAAACCTCTTTGATACTATGGCTGCCTCCGATGTTAAAGAGCTTAATCTCATTATCAAAGCTGATGTTCAAGGTTCTATTGAGGCACTTCAAGATTCGTTTGACAAGATGGATCAGTCTGAAGTTCGACTTAACACCATTCACTCGGCTGTTGGTGCAATTTCAGAAACAGATGTTGTCTTAGCAGATGCCTCAAATGCAATTATTATTGGATTTGGTGTTCGACCAGAAGCTAAGGCACGTGCAGCGGCTGAGCGTCAAGGTGTTGAAATTAGAACGTATAGTGTTATTTATAAAGCTATCGAAGACATTGATGCCGCGCGTATTGGTATGCTTAAGCCAACTGAACAAGAGGTTCAAAGCGCGACCATTGAGGTTCGAAACACCTTTAAGGTTCCAAAAGTTGGTATCGCTGCTGGTTGTATGGTTGAAGAGGGTGAGGTTCATCGCGATGACTTATGCCGTTTAGTTCGTGACGGTATTGTGGTCTATGAAGGAAAACTTGCCTCCTTGCGTCGTTTCAAAGATGATGTTAAATCTGTTAAAGCAGGATACGAGTGCGGTATTGGTTTGGACGGATTCCAAGATATTCACCCTGGTGACACTATCGAATCCTATCGTATTGAACAAGTTGCTCGTACAGAGTAGGTATGTATGAAACAAAATCAGCAATCACGCCATATTAACCATATTGCGCGTGAAAAACTTGCACATATATTGCTTTTTGATATAGCAGATCCCACTTTATCGCTTGTAGTGGTCAGCGATGTTGAAGTGTCGGTTGATAAGTCACTTATGGTTGTATATGTAAGTTGTGAGAGTTCTCGCTATGAAGAAGTTGAGCGTGGTTTTGCGCGTGCAAAAAGCAGGATTAGGCGCCTGCTTGGTCACGCGCTTGACTGGCGCGTAACGCCTGCGCTTGTGTTTAAGATCGATACAACAGCCGATCAAGCCGAGCGTATTAGTCAGGCTTTGCAGGATGTACCCAAAACGATCCACGTTTCTAAGGATGAGTTTGGCTATCCCATATAAGGCTAGTTAAGTTCATGGATTGCCTTGCTTATGGTAACGGCATGCGTTCAGAGTTTGTGGTTAGTAACATAGATTCTCTAGCTGCGTAAGGAGTTCATCTGTCATGAGTGACCAAGAACCATTTCATAAAATGCAGGCATTTGCCGCATTAAAAGATCTCGTACAAAAAAGTCAAACAATTGCAATTTGTGGCCATACATCACCTGATGGTGATGCATTAGGTTCTGCTTTGGGATTAGCTTTAGGTCTTAGATCGCTTTTTCCTGATAAACATATTGTTAATCTTTTAGCTGATTCAGTTGATCCTGGCCATATTTATAGCTTTTTACCAGGTATTTCTCAAATGGTACACGCAGGTGATTATGCCGAGACGCCCGATCTTATGATCGTTGTAGATCTAAGTGTTTCGCATCGTCTTAATGACGCACAGGCCGTGCTTAAGCGCGCGCACGCAACAGCTATTCTTGATCATCATCCCTGTGAGCACCCGTTTGGTGATGTGTCCTACATTAAGCCTGATGCGGCTGCTGCAGGTGTTGTTATCTTTGATTTCTTGCGTTATTTGGGCGTATCTATTACACCCGATATTGCTCAGAATCTTTTTTGTGCGCTTATGACTGATACGGGAAGGTTTCAATATCAAAATGCTAATCCCGAGGCGTTTGAAGTTGCGTCTCAGTTGGTCAATTTTGGTGCCGATCCATCAGTTGTTTCGCTGAATATTTATCAAAACGCTTCCTTAGGTTATCTTCATCTTAAAGCGCTTGTTATGGGGCGTATCACCTGTTTTTGTAATGGAAAAATTGCATATAGTTACGCCACGCGTGCCGATTATGTACGTTTTGGTGTGTCTTTGGAAGAAAGCGAAGGCCTTGTTGATGCTGTTCGCTGCACGTCAGGTGCCGAAATTGTACTTTTCTTAAAAGAAGTCTGCGACGCTACTATTCGTGGAAATCTTCGTTCTAAATCAGAGATTGATATATCTGGTGTTGCTGCTTCTTTTGGCGGAGGAGGCCATAAAGCAGCTGCTGGATTTACTATCGACGCATCTTTGGACGAAGCATTTTCGCTTGTTCTCCCTAAGTTGCAAGAGCTCATAACTCAGAAAGAATCCTTATGAAGCGAGGCCAAAGCGGTATCAATTGTTTAATTGCGCTCCATAAGCCCAAAGGCATAACATCTCATGACTGTATCAATGCTTTACGCAGCATATTGCATGAACGCCGTATTGGTCATGCAGGAACGCTTGATCCTTTAGCTGATGGTGTCTTGCTTATAGGTATTGGTCAGGCAACTCGTCTTTTATCCTATATTGTTGGTCACGATAAAAGCTATGAAGCATCTATTACCTTTGGACAACAAACCACTACTGATGATACCGAGGGCGATGTTTGCGCTTCTTCTTTGGTTCCCGATTGTGTTAAAGATGAATTGTATGCACAACGCGTGCTTCAACACTTCACAGGGCAGATTCAACAAGTGCCACCAGCATATAGTGCAATATCGCTTGGGGGTATTCGTGCCTATAATGCATCTCGACAAGGTGCACCGCTTAATCTTGCACCGCGTCGTGTGTGCGTGCATAAGGCAGAGCTAAGCGATATCACATTTGATTCTACTACTCATGCACCTACTTGGCATGTTCATTTTTGCGTATCAAAAGGCACCTATATTCGTTCTCTTGCGCGCGATATTGGCCTGTATGCACAAACACATGCACATCTATCAGCTCTTAAACGTTCTTCATCTGGTAGCGTTACTATAGCCGATTGCGTTACCCTTGATGAGCTTAAAGAAGGATTTTTGCCGTCACGTACCGATAAGATACTTAATCCTTTTGATGTTATTGATACCGCACGTTATATGCTCAATGATACTGATTTAGTTGAAATGTCCTATGGCAGATCATTGACAATACGCGAAAACAACCTCGGTGTTTGCCCAAGCTCTCAACTTGTGGGCTGTGTGTACCAACATAAACTTTATGGTATCTATGAGCGTAAAGATGATAAGCTTATATGCAGAACAAACATGTTGAATGGCGTTTCGGGTGTAACATGGTAATGTCTTCTCAGCGCAACATAAGCTGTGATAACAATCACGGACGTGCACATGCAAATTTGACTTCTCATGATGTGTCTTTAGCAAGCATATGTGAATCTAGCTCTATATATCCGCAGGCACTGACAGCATATAAGCGTATCGTACAAGATGGAATTACGCTTTATGTTTCTCCTCAGTTTACATATACTCCGCACACACCGGCCTGCGTTGCTTTTGGTGTTTTTGACGGTTTTCACGTAGGACATCAAAGACTTCTTCATAAAACCCTTGAAAGCGCACATGCGCATAATCTTGCATCTGCGGTTGTTACCTTTGATCCCGATCCATCGTTTGTACTTCGCTCGCATGCGCCCGCGTCCTGCGCTCTTGATTTAGATGCTTGCTTGTTAACAACTAACCAACGTTTAGAGCTCATTGCGCGCACTCATGTTGATCTTATTATGGTGGTGTCCTTTACGCCAGCACTTGCAAAGCTTAGTTATCAAAAATTTCTGAGCGATGTTGTTATGAAATGTCTTGAACTTAGAATCATTCATGTAGGAACTGATTTTAAAATGGGGTATCGTGGTCAAGGTGATATTGCCGCCTTGCGCGCCTTTGGTTCTTTGTATGATATTGAGGTTTTTGGACATACACTTGCTGTTGATAATGAAGTGGTTATTTCTGCAACGTTAATTCGTACGCTTTTACAAAACGGTCATATAGATCTTGCAACAAGTTATCTTACACGCTTTTATTTCTTATCGGGAAAAGTTGTTCATGGAAGGGGAAGGGGCAGTGGTTTTGGTTTTGCAACGGCAAATATTCTTTGTCAAGCAAATCATTGTGTCCCTCAATCTGGTGTATATATGGCTTGCGTTGTTTGTCAAAACCATATCTATCCAGCTGCGGTAAATGTGGGAATTTCACCTACCTTTTCTTCCGAAATTTATGAGGATTCGCAAAGTAAGACACAAAATAAAGTTTTAGACAACACACAAGTTAATGCTCAAGATAATGCTCATGATTCTAAGAGGTGCCCTTTATCACCACAGGGATTTTTAGAAGCTCATCTGTTAGGGTTTACAGGCGTTATATACGGCCAAACTGTTGATGTTATCTTTATTAAACGTATGCGTGATGCACAGAAGTTTGAGTCGGTGTCTGCGCTTATCAAAGCAGTACATGATAATATTGAAACAGTGAAAACCTGTTTAGGAGAATCTGGAATCGAGGTGTACAGGTATGGAAACAGACGATAAAGAACGGGTTCGTGCTGCGGTAAATTTTGAGCAGCTCGTAGCAGAAACTGTACCTTTACGACCTCGCGGTGCAGATTTGTGGGGCTGTTGTCCTTTTCACCACGAGAAAAGCCCTTCATTTCATATCAATCCTTCAACTGGTTTATGGAAATGCTTTGGTTGCGGACTTGGTGGCGATGTTTTTGCCTACATTATGCAGCGCGAACACCTCGAATTTCCTGACGCACTCAAATTTTTAGCAGATAAATATGGCGTTGAGTTAACACAAACTTCTCATCGTTCATCTCATACGCCTAAGCGTGTTCGCCTTTATGCGTGCATGCAGGCGGCTCAAGAATTTTACGAGCGTACCCTTCTTTGTTCGCGCTCAGCAAAAGCGCAAGAAGCACGTATGTACTTACAAGGTCGCTCATTTGGAAGTGCTGTTTCTAAACGTTGGCACCTAGGATTTGCACGTGGCTCAAACGAATTGTTAGCAGAATTGACAAAACAAGGCTTTACACGTCAAGAACTTCTAGCTTGTGACTTAGCACGTCTTACACCTCAGGGTTTACGCGAGCGTTTTTTTGATCGCGTTATGTTTCCCATTCACGATGAACAAGGTAAATGTATTGCTTTTGGCGGACGTGTTATAGGGGAAGGTAAGCCCAAATACCTTAACACAAAAGATACCGTCCTTTTTTCTAAGGGCAAACACCTGTTTGCGTTTGACGAAGCAAAAAATTCTCTTGTGGTAACGGGTACCGCTATTGTGTGTGAAGGCTATACCGATGTTATTTCCATGCATCGTGCTGGT
>CAMQEO010000083.1 GCA_946999785.1 uncultured Atopobium sp. | reverse complement strand
GAGATGATTTATGTGCCTTTGTGCGTGGTGTTTCAGATACACAATTGTCTGATTCGTGGCGTTTTGAGATGATTGGACAAAAATTACAAGCGCTTATGGAAGGCCGAGTTGGACTTACCGTAAAAGATGGCAAGGTTGAACTTTTATAGAGGACAATCATGCTTTACCCCATGATGTGTACGTGCCCTTTGTGAGCGTCTGCATTAATGTCTAGGTGTTGTGGTATAAAATATCTAGACACTTTAATCTATTGGCTTTTAATGTTGTGAGGTACTTATGTTATACGGATATATGTTCGGCTTTGATCCGCTTTATATGGGTATAGTCGTGGTTTCGCTGGTCATTGGTGCTTTATCTCAATCCTATATTAAAAAAACGTATGCGCGCTGGTCTCAGATCGAAACATCTTTTAGTCTAACAGGCGCGCAAATTGCGCAAAATATGTTATCTGATTTAGGGAGTGCTTCCACGCGTATTGGTCACGTTGATGGTGATCTAACCGATTATTTTGACCCGCGCGATAATAGTTTACACTTAAGTCCTGCCAACTTTTCGCAAGCAAGTGTAGCCTCTGTTGCAGTTGCCTGTCACGAGGCAGGGCATGCGGTACAACATGCACGAGGTTTTGTATTTGCACAGTTGCGCTCGTTATGTGTACCCTTGGTTAATTTTGCACAAAATAGCTGGAGTGCCATTTTGTTTATGGGTGTTTTTCTTAATGTTATTCAGCTTGTTCAGTTTGGTGTGCTCCTCTTTTTTGCGGTTGTGATTTTTCAGATTATTACACTTCCCGTAGAGATAGACGCTTCGCGAAGAGCCTTGGCATATCTTAGGCAAGCAGGTGCACCCATCGACGAAGCAGGCGCACGCTCGGTGCTTATTGCTGCAGCACTTACCTATGTATCTGCGGCACTTATTTCTATTCTTCAGTTGGTTTATATGCGAAGTCGTGTACGGGGTAGTCGCGATTAGTTGGGGGAGAACTTAAGGATTTTCGGCACTCATGTCTTGTGTATAACGACTTGCCCTGCAGTATAAAATACGATGTAGAGCATTGTATAAGGAGTGGATAAGATATATGGAAAACGATAAACCTATTTCTGTATGTGACGCTGTTGCGCAGGCTCAATCCTGTGTTAAAACCATGCCTTCTCTGTGTGTCAATGGTGAGGTAAGTGGTTATAGAGGCCCTAATGCTCGTTCTGGACATTGTTACTTTCAGCTTAAAGATGCACAATCAAGTATGGACGTCATTATGTGGCGATCCACCTTCCAGGCATGTAACTTTCAAATGAAAGATGGCCTTCAACTTGAGGTTCGTGGCTCTTTTAATATATATGGTGCAAGCGGTAAGCTTTCGTTTGTTATAACGTCTGCTCATGTTGCAGGCGAAGGTCTTTTACGTCTGCAGGTAGCACAGCTCGCCAAAAAACTTGAGGCCGAAGGTTTGATGTCCGATGCGCGCAAACGCCCTATTCCGCGTTTTTGCTCAAGAATCGTTGTTTGCACATCGCTTTCTGGAAGCGTTATCGAAGACGTTAAAAGAACGCTCGCGCGCAGAAATCCTTTAGTTGAAATACAAGCAGTAGGGTGCTCTGTTCAGGGCGCTTCGGCTCCTGTTACCATTTGTCGTGCACTGGCAATAGCTGCGCAGGCAAAGCCCGATGCCATTCTTTTGGTTAGAGGCGGTGGTTCGTTTGAGGATCTTATGTGCTTTAACGATGAAAGCGTTGCACGTGCTGTAGCAGCTTCTCCGGTACCTGTGATTACAGGAATTGGTCATGAGCCTGATACGTCCATTTGCGATTTGGTTTCTGATAGAAGAACATCTACGCCCACTGCTGCTGCCGAATCAGTTGCGCCTGCTTTTGATGAGGTACAGGGTCAAATTTGGGAACGTCAGAGAAGACTTGCTCAAGCTATGTCAGCAATTTTAAAAGCGCAGCGTGCAAATGTCGAAAGTCTTTCTCAAAGCGCAAATCGTGTTATGCACTCTAAACTTGCCGAAACAAAAGTATATCTTGATCACATTTCATCACGTAAGTGTCTTACGAGTCCAGATGCGTTTATCAGCGAAAAACAAACATCTTTAGAGCTTACAGCCGAGCGTCTTTTTGCTGCAACGCCACGTGATATTTCGCGTTTTCGTGAGCGTACTACTCCGCTTTTCATGCGTTTTAATAAGGCAGGAGTAAGTTTCTTACAACCGTATAAACATACTTTAAGTTTGTATGCTCAAGCACTTGATACGCTTTCGCCGCTGAAATCGCTTGCGCGCGGATACAGTATCGTTCAAGCAGATGACGGCCATGTTGTTTCGTCTGCTTTGGACGTACACGTTGGAGATCGTATTGCTATTATGCTTGGTACGGGCTCGCTTCATGCGTCTGTAAGCGATGTGTGCACCACAAATAAGCTTTCAAAGAGTTAAGCATTACGTACGTGTGTGTTTTGTCTGTTAGATAGCAAGTATTACCCATGTGTACACGCGAAAACTATGTTTTCGCATAAGAGAAAGGTTCTGTTATGTCAAACCAAGAAGAAAAAAGCGCAGTGTCTCAATCACAAGACGTTGAAGCAATGAGCTTTAAAGAAGCATCTATTGAGCTTGAACGCATTGTTCGCAGTCTTGAAAGTGGAGATTTGGAGCTTGAAGCATCGCTTGAGAATTACAGCCGTGGAGTTGAGCTGCTTAAAAGTTTGCGTCAAAGGCTTGAGCACGCAGAACAAAAAGTGCAGGTTCTTGTAGACGCATCTTCAGAATCGCTTGAAACTTCCGATACCTGTGCTGCTCCCTCCGTTGCGTATATAGATGAATAGGACTTGTTATGAAAACAGTAGATGATTGTATTTTTTGCAAGATTATAGAAGGCAAAATTCCTTCAGAATTTGTATATGAAGATGATCTTGTTTGCGCTTTTAAAGATTTAAATCCACTGGCACCAGTTCATATTTTAATTGTTCCCAAACATCACTATGCCGACATACTCGATGATGTAGACGCTGATACGCTGGCGGCGCTTGTGCACGCAGCGCGCGAAATAGCTGCACATTACAAGTTAGAGCATGGGCTTCGTCTGGTTACCAATAAAGGTGATGATGCAGGACAAAGCGTACATCACTTACATATTCATCTTTTGGGTGCAGCTCCGCTTTCAAATTCGTTTGGAAAAGCTTAATTTATGTAGCTCTTTTATATTGTGTGTGGTTTGTCAAATATATGTAACAATGTTTTCAGTCTGTAATGTTTTGCTTTAATGCTTGAGAGGTTCGCTATGAATGTACTTGTGATTAACGCGGGGAGTTCTTCGCTTAAATATCAGCTGTTAAATCCTGATACCAAAGAGGTGTTTGCAAAAGGAAATTGTGAGCGTATTGGTATTGATGGCTCCTTTATTGGTCACGAAGAGCAAGGTGGCGAAAAGCAAATTATGAACGTTGCTCTTCCTACGCACAAAGAGGCTATCAAGTACGTTTTTGAGATTATTAAGCCTTTGGGCAAAGAAGTTGCAGGAATTGGACACCGTGTTGTACAAGGCGGTTGGCATATTCCCGAATCACAAATTGTAAATGATGAAAATATGCGTTGGGTTCGTGAAGTTGCGCCGCTTGCACCGCTTCACAATCCTGTTGAAGCCGATGTTATTGACATCTGTCGCGCTATGTTTCCTTCTATTCCCAATGTAATTGTTTGTGATACTTCGTTTCATTTTCATATGCCTGAGGAAGCGTCTCGCTACGCATTGCCTCGTGATGTTGCCCAAAAATTACATATTAGAAAATATGGTGCTCACGGCACCTCGCATCGTTTTATTTGGAAGGCTGCTCACGAATTTACCGATGGTGCTATTCATAAACTTGTAAGCTGTCACTTAGGATCGGGCGCATCGCTTTGTGCAATTAAGGATGGAAAATCCATTGATACAACTATGGGCTTAACACCACTTGACGGACTTATTATGGGCACCCGTTGTGGAACACTTGATCCAGCTGTTGTCTTTTATCTTGTGCGCGAGGGCCACTATACTATTGATGAAATTGATACCATGATGAATAAACAGTCTGGCTTAAAAGCTCTGTCAACTGTTTCATCTGATTCTCGTGATATTGAACAAGGTGCGCACGAAGGAAATAAAGATTGCCAACTTACGCTCAACATGTATTACTATCGCTGCGCTGCTCTTATTGCGGAAATGGCGCAAGCTATGCAGGGCTTTGATGCTATGGCATTTTCTGCAGGTATTGGTGAAAATTCTGCAACGGTTCGCGCTGGAGTTGCCAAACGACTTGAATGGCTTGGGGTAAAAATTGACGCCGAGAAAAACGCTGTAAGAAGCGGGGAAGTACGCGATATTTCTGCACCAGATTCAAAGATTCGTGTGCTTGTTGTTCCTACTAACGAAGAGCTTATGATTGCTTTGGACGTACAAAAATTGGTTGGTTAGTTGAACTTGCGTTTCTAGATGCTGGGCCTTAGCTAAAGCATTTTGCGCGTAATGGACGTGATGAAACGCATTTCGAATACCATATCGAAAGATATATAGAAACTCCCGAGCAGCCTCGCAACTCATATTGAGTTAAACGAATGTGCACTCGGGAGTTTTGCATACATCGAAGCTGTACAGCCAAACCGCACGCGTCTCATACATACTGCGCTTGTTCTGCGCGTGGTCGCAAACTGCATGGTGATGTAACTGCTGGTTACAGCTGATTGGTTTTTACTTGTTTGATCCTTCTTCATGGAAGTAGTTTGAGCGTTTCATATCGTTAAAAATCACATGAATATGCTCTTTGGGTGCGTTAGCATAGGTGTGTATGGTCTCAATAATTTCTTGAGCCATCTTTTTCTTTGCTTCGTCAGATCTTCCTTCGATAAGTTCTACATGTACTAAAGGCATACTTTGCTCCTTAATCTAAAATTTTTAAGCATGTGTTACCACACGGAATAAGTATACGCTTATCTTGCGGAAACGATGTAAAAATAGCATCCAAAATGTTGTACAATACAGATGTATCAGCAGTCGTAAAGTTTTCTGCACAGTCTCGCATGCCTTTTTAAGGTTGTACGGTCTTGCATTATATGAGGTAGGAATATGGCACGCATGCAAAATCTCAATCGTTCTTCACGTAATACAGACTCATTGAGCCAACAAATTGGTGACTTTTTGCAAGG
>CAMQEO010000082.1 GCA_946999785.1 uncultured Atopobium sp. | reverse complement strand
GTAGGTACTGCCTGTTTTAAGTAACGAGCATTGTTTATTGGAAGATGGCTCTAGCGATATGTTAGAGCCATTTTTTTGTGTGCCAACTTGTGAGTATGATGCTCCGAGCTAAGGTTTCAGGGTTCAAGGGTAAAATTTCAGAGTTTAGAGGAATAGTTTCAGAGTACAAATGAAAAGTTTCATTGTATCCAACATGTGATGAAACTAGATATTTTGATGACACCATCTAGTTCTTGAGGTTTCCTTGATGAGCTTGGCCACCACAGCTTTTGTAGAATAGCAGGATTGGTAACAAAGAAGTCTATAAAATCTGCGTTTTCTTCGGTGTTGAGGTGTGCTGTGCTGTTTACATTCGTAAGGTTTTTATGGGTTTTATGGGGAAGTTCCATAATATTATGCATATTTTTACATTCAAATACTCGTATTGCATGCTTGTCTAAGTCATATGCTTGAACATACCACGCTTGATCACGCTGTTGTAATTCAAGTGGTTGCATGACGCTGATAAGAGGAAGTTTGAACTTGGTTTGTAAAAGAGTTAGATTGCTGTGGCTCATTTGTTGTAAGACAACACGACAGATTTGACTTTACGTAGGTAAATTCCACCCCACATTGATTGCGCAACGCATGAGTTAGTACTGAATTGAGCATAAGTGCATATGACATGCTTCACGCACTTCTTGCGGACAGCTGTCAAAAACAGCAAATGTTGCTTCTATGGGGGTGTTCCCCAGCTGATAGGGCATAACACGATAATCAAGTGATGAAAAATCTTGAGGTGATGTATATGTTTTTGAAGTGAGTGTAACTTTTACAAATCGATCTAAGCGAAACACACGAACGTGCTTTTGATCATTAGTTTCAGAAGATGGTGGTTTGTTGAGCGTTTTGTTTTGTTTTTCGGCAACAAAATAGGTGTGCTCGTGAAATCCAAACGTGCCCAGCACTGCAAGTGTGTAGTTGCGCGTCTCTCCATTTTGCACGGTATATAAACAGCTAACACAATGGTGTGTGCTCAGCGCCTGAATTAAGATGGCAAGTATGGTTTGTTTGTCTGTGAGTGTATCCACGGGGAAGGATGATGTTTTCTTAGCAATAGGCAACGTTGATATATGCGGTTGGGAGTCAAGTTTTAGAAGTGCGCTTCTTAATTCATCTCTCCACGCAAACGAATTGTCAAGCGTAAGCGGATCACATAAAACACGTAGTGTTTGCATAAAAAAGGCGAAAACTTATGGATGACAAAACTCTTTTTCTTGTTTACCTGCCATGATATACACGGCTTTCCTTGTTTTGAGTCTGTGTGTTTACTAAAAACAAAACCACAAGATTCAAGGCGTTCTATATCGCGTTTAAGTGCTTTAACTTGGGATTCTCTTTTTGTGATTGAAGTATAAAACACTGATAAAAGATGATCTTCGCTTACACTTGATGCATTGTTCATGAAGTACGTTGCCAATGCAACGATTCGTCGAACAGCATAATCATTTTCGGTAAACATATATATCACTGTCTTGAGCGTTGGCTGTAAAAGCCTTGTGGGATATCAAAATCTACGGTATCAGTATACAAAACTCAATCAAATCATGGATTCTATGAATTGCTGGAATATCTTTTGTAACAAA
Source organism: uncultured Atopobium sp. (assembly GCA_946999785.1). Classification (GTDB taxonomy): domain Bacteria; phylum Actinomycetota; class Coriobacteriia; order Coriobacteriales; family Atopobiaceae; genus Fannyhessea. The sequence goes on along the minus strand of CAMQEO010000082.1, from coordinate 3,550 downwards.
TTCTATATTTTGCATGCGTAAAGAGGAAATTTGTGGCAAACTTATACATAACTGTATGTGGAAGAAACACACACATTTCTCTATAAAAAGAGTGTGTGTTTGCATAAAATAACGTAGGTTATTTATTCTGCAGTTGTTAAAGAAAACGGCTCACAGCAAAACAAAGGATGCTCGCATGGCAGATATTCGTACATATCTTGATTACTTAAATGAATCCATTGAAATTGCGCCCACAAATAGTCAAGAGGAGCTTGACGCCGCTGAACTTATTGAAAAACTCATGAAGGACCACAGTCTTGAACTGCACAGTCAAGACGTGGTTTCACATGGCTGGGGTATGGTTATACACGACAGTTTGTATATAGCATTGTTTATCGGAATGCTTATTTCTGGTTTTACCGGTACATTTGTGAGTTATTTTGGATTTATAGTATGTCTTATGGCAACGGTTTTGCTTGTGCTGGAAAAACTTCATATTTTTGAAATAAGTTCGTTTGGACCGCTTGCACAAAGTCAAAATATTATCGGCGTACACCGCGCAACAGGCCCTTTGGTCATGAAGGGTAATAGACCCATTGTTGTGGTTGCGCATTACGACACTCCTAACGAAGATGTTCTTTCCAGGCCACAATTTGCACCGTATCAAGCTCGTCTTAAAAAAATAGTATATTCCGCGGTGTTATTTACCATGTTTTGTGCATTGGTACAAGTTGCGCTTTTCTTGCCGTTCTTAAACGATATTATTCGCCGTGCGTTTTGGCTCTTGGGCGTTTTAAGTGCGTTTTCGTTTTTAGCATTGGGAGTAAACACGGTATATAAGAAGTTTGCTTCATGCACCAGAGGCGCAAACAGTAATAAAAGCTCTTTAGCAGCAATGATGGATATTATGAATACTGTTCGCCCTGCAGATGACGAAGCAAGCAGATGGGGTTATGTTCATCCTCAACAAAAGTTTAGTGAAATAACAGAGATACAACAAGACACCAAAGCAAGCTTATTGTCTTTGGTTGACAATGAACGTGAGTTGACCTGTGAAAAAGAAGAACATATATCTGATCCTGCCAACCTTCAAAAAACACTTAAAATGGCTCCTGTTTTGGATCAAGACACCCATAATCTTATGCCGAACAACTTAGATGAGTCAACGTCTGAGGCACGCGCCAAAGATTCATCTGCAAATATAAAGAGTGAGGTTACTGCAAGCGACCAACAGCAAGACGCCTCGCCTATTACACGCGAACAAGATGAGCCGCACGCGCAAGTAAGCGCAACACCTGCATCTGTGTTGAGCGAAGATCCTGTGTCTGACAATCATGGATTAGAAAACGCCGCCGAACAAATTATGCCTTCGCACCATGAAGACTTTTTTGACAGTCAAGCACCCGCGCCAAAGATTATTGGTTATGATGTTGCGTCTGGTGTTGTTCGTCGTGGTAAAGACACGTTGATAAATCTAAACCTTATTCCTAAAGATTGCGAAATAGACTATGCTGTGGGTCTTAAATACGAAACACCTGTAGTAGAAACTACGGCTATACAATCAGAATTCGGTCTAAAACAAAGTGCTTCTTTGGAAACTTTTGACACATTGCCGCTGGAAGATAATGATCTTCAAAACGTACGTGATGGTCAAAAAACAGATATATCCTCGCGCATGCAATCGCGAAACACATATGTTGCTCCTACCTTTGAAGAAGATTATCCAATTGCCAGCTGGAAGCCTGTAACTGCAGAACAAAAAATGTCTGTGGTTGAGAATTTAGAAAACCATGAAGATGAAGACGTTCAGATTCCGGCAGATGTACAAGCTGACAAGTCTAAGTCAAATAATGAACTTGCACAAGCTGCGCCCACCTCTGATGTAGACACTTTGAATGCTGCTGCAGAACAAACTAAACCACTGGATGAAGTTGCTGATAAAATGAAAGAAGACCAAGACTCTCATGAAACAGAGAAAGAGCCTGAAAAGTTACTTTCACCCGAAGAGGCAATAATTTCTCAAATTCATAAAGAAGTACAAGCTCGTACACAAAGTGATGACTCACAAGTTTCTAACGCTTCACAAATACTTAAAGATGAACAAAGTGCACTGGGTGGTTCAGCTTCGGGCGTTGCTATGGCGCGTCGTGCAGTGTTATTTGATTTGCCTGATCCACGTGAGCAGCTTCAAGATCCATTTGCATCAGAAGATGATGACAAGGCTGCCCATGACGTTTTCCATGACGAAGCAGACGAAAAGGAATCAACACCTGCCCTTGCAGATGAAAAAACTATTACTTCTACACCTCAAGGTGTACACGATATAAAAGTATTGGACAGCACTTCTAAGCCCTTAGAGGAATCACGCGGATCTTCTGACACGCACCACGCAAAGCTTCCCGATGAAAAGAAGCAACGGGTGCTGGGCTTGTTTGGTAGAAAGAAAAAAGAAACATCTGATAAAGACTCAATGAGTTCGTGGTTAGGCGTTGACGATAATTTTGACGCTAAGAAAGACGGCCGTCAGATTGGTTCGTGGGATAACTTTGTACACGAAGAAGATCATGATACCAAGGCTTCTTCTCATCCAAAGTCGTGGAAAGGTGGCGCAACAACACGAATTAGTCTGCGTGTTCACGATGGTATAAAAGGTACGCAGCCACAAGACCTACCAAGTGTTGATGATGTAGAAGCCCATGCAACAACCGCGAGTGAAACAGATGTTCCTACGTTGAGTTTGAAAAATAACCCATTTGTGCAAGGTGGCATCGTTGATGCAGGCGTGGCTCCTACAGAGTCTGCTAACGAAGACACAACACGTTCTGATGCACATTCATCAGACGCTTTGAGTGATGAAAACATTTCAGAAAAAAGCGCATTATGGGAAGACGCTAAAAAGGACGCGGTAAAGTCAACTTCAAGTAAACTTGAGCAAAAAGATGAATCTATGTCGTCTGATGAGCAAATTCAAGAAATGAAGGACGCTGTTTTATCGATGGGATTAGATGAATTATTATGTCATGACATTTGGTTTGTGGCGCTTGGCGCTTCTGAAAATAACCATGCAGGCATGAAACAATTCTTGTCTGAATATCGTCGCGAAATACGTGGTGCTTTTCTTATCAATCTTGATTGCGTAGGAGCAGGTGCTCTTACGGTGTTAACGGCAGAAGATCCTTATAACACGCGTCGAGCAGACAGAAGGATTACGCGCACGCTCTCTAAAATTGCTGAAGATTTGCACATTCAGTTGCAAAAGAGAGTATATGACTATGGTCGTACGGACGCAACGCCGGCTATGCATGCTTCCGTGAGGTCTGCCACCATTATGGGTTGTGATGAAAATGGACTTCCTGCGCTGGCACACACACAAGACGATGTTGCTCACATGATAGACGCAAAGCAGGTAAAACAAGTAGCGCAAATGGTGTGTGAACTTATTCGTCGCGCGTAATACAGCGCTATCTCGCGCGCGCATATGATACAATGTAATGCGCGCCTTTGCTCATGGGCAAATATTGCGCGGGCATCGCCAAGAGGTAAGGCAATGGCTTCCCAAGCCATCATTCGC
>CAMQEO010000081.1 GCA_946999785.1 uncultured Atopobium sp. | reverse complement strand
GTAAGGTTGGTTGTATGTTTTCCCGCGTTTGTCTTATTCATTATCACGAAATAGGATTAAAAGGTAAGAACAGATCTACCTTTGAGCGCCAGCTTATTCAAAACCTTAAACATGGCCTGCGTGCTTTTGACCTTGCAGGTGTTGACAGAATTTCGGGTCATGTTCGCATTCGTGTAAAAAATGGCGATTGTACACCAGAGCTTGCTCGAGCCGCGGCCAAAATACCTGGTGTTGCCCGTGTTTCTCTTGCGTATTGTGTTGAACAAGATAAAGACCAAATTTGTGAAGCTGCCGTTTTGGCGCTTTCGCACATTCCGCATTTTTTAACGTTTAAGGTTCATGCACATAAATCGTCTACCAATTTTGAGCTTCATACGCTTGAGATTAACTGTCTAGTAGGTGAAGCTTTGTGTAAAGCATTTCCCGATAAAAAAGTGCAGATGCATAAGCCTGACGTTCAATTAGATGTTCAAGTTGTCAACAATGTGGCCTATGTTTACGCTGTTGTTGAGCAGAGTTTGCTCGCTGCAGGATATGGCGCACTTAATTTTGATTCATTTGATGATAATGCAGTTTTATCTTTGGTTGGAGTAGGGGGTTTGCCCGTAGGTTCTGCTGGTAAAGTTGTAACCTTGCTTTCCAGTGGCTTTGATTCGCCCGTTGCCACATGGATGGTTGGACGCCGTGGGGCGGTGTGTATACCTTTGCATTTTTCGGGTCGTCCTCAAACAGCAGATACAAGCGAATATCTTACTCGTCAAATTGTGACTGCTCTTGATCCTACTGGTTGTATTGGAAGACTCTACGTTTGCCCCTTTGGGGATCAACAACGTGAGATATCCTTATGCGTACCTCAAAGCCTGCGTATTATTTGCTATCGTCGCATTATGTTTGCGGTTGCCGAAAAACTTGCGCAAGCAGAAGGTGCAAAAGCATTGGTAACAGGTGAGTCACTTGGACAAGTTGCTTCTCAAACATTGGATAATATTGCAGCTGTTAACGAAATGGTTAGTCTGCCGGTGCTTCGCCCGTTAATTGGTTCTGATAAACAAGAGATTATTAAACGGTCGCTGCAAATTGGTACGTACGATATAAGCTCTAAACCATCGCCTGATTGTTGCACGTTATTTATGCCACGCCGCCCCGAAACACACGCTAAACTTGATGCGGTACATGCAGCATGGAACTCATTTGATCACGCGGCTATGATTGATGAGCTCTTTGATCACATTGAATACATAGATTATGACTCGTGTTATGCATATCACAGTTGTTCTGCTAAGCGCGCGTATCATCGTGAGCTAGGTAGATAGGCTTTGTAGCTTTGCTCATTTGATAATTTTGCTTCAAACGCGCGCCTCAGACTTTGATTTTTACCAATACGCTCTGATAATCATGCGTGTTTTCAGCAAGTTAGCTACATGCCTTATTTTATTTGTGCGTTTACTCTTTTAGCTTTCTTTGTACGATAGGGCTACTGTCTTGTCGGTATCCAAAGAAAGTGATTTTTATGGCTCAAATTTCTGATAAGCACCATTCTTTAGAAGACCCTTTGAGTGCTCAGTCGCCTTTATCCTGGGACGTGTCTTTACCTAACCAGTACAAACAAAGCTTTAGTTTAGCTTATGTTGTACAGACTCTTAAAGACAAGTTGCTTGAGGTAAGACCTGAGGTTATTGGATGTGTGTTAGGTGTTATCGTTGTTATTATATGTGTTGGCTGGTGGATATGCTCAACACTTTTGATAACACCTGCGCCCCTTTCGTCAAAAGAAGAGGCATCGTTAAGTCAAAACGCTTCTGAAGAAAAAGATGAAGCTAGCAAACAAACAGATGATGCACAACCATCACAAGAAGACTCATCACAACATATAATCATCTATATTGACGGTTGTGTTGCGCATCCCGATGTCTATGAGCTTCCTTCTTCATCGCGCGTGAAAGATAGTATTGAGCGTGCAGGTGGCTTAACTGCTGATGCGGATGTGGCTGCCCTTAATTTAGCATCTGAGCTTCATGACGGTGAAAAAGTCCATATACCTCGTGTTGGGGAAGACGCTACACTCACGCAAGATCCCCCGGCAGCTTCTTCTTCGTCTGGTGATTCATCCCGGCAAGACAGAGGCGCTTCAACAATGCGCAAAGGACACGCGCCAGCGCGTCCTATCTCACTTAATAAGGCTTCAAAAAATGAGCTTTTAGAGCTTCCAGGAGTAGGTCCTGCTATGGCAGATAGGATTATTGCCGATCGTCGTGAACACGGACCATTTAAACATGTTGAAGATTTGAAACGTGTTAAAGGTATTGGCTCAAAGAAATTTGAAAAGCTCAGAAAGTATCTTCATGTATAACAACATAAGCCAAGGAAAAGACGATGAATTTGGGCTTCCTCGTTTTACAAAACCATATGTTCCACCTCTCTTAGGCGTGTATATGACGGCTCATCTTGTTTTGTTTTTGGTGCTGCGTTCTGTGCGTTTATATGAAATGGCTCGCGCTCAGAAGCTCATGGTATATCTATCATCTGCATTAGGTTTGCTGTGTAGTTACGCAATAATACCTGCATGTATAGGTAGTGCGTACGTTGGATGTACTGTTTTGTTATATCGATGTGCGCGCACCGCAGCGCCTTGGTATATGTTTTTGAAACGTGCACAAAAAATTGGGTGGATGGTCATTTTAACAGCTGGTATAAGTTGCGTTCTTGGTATCTTTTTGGTATACCAGACCTGTGTTCGTCAACATGTATTGCAGCATATAAGCGCCCGTAATGAGCTTAAGTGTATGTGCATAGCAGACAGTAGATCAGTGTTTCATAGCTATGTGACACCTGCTAAAATTTTTGTAAATGATAACTATGTTGGTACTGCAGAGCTTATAAGCAAAGAAGTTCTTGAACTCTATAGCACGTATACGGTTCAAGGACAGTTTAAGGCTTATACATCTGATTCCACTAAACTTTCCTCATGTGCTCAAGGACTTTTAGGGTCTGTGACTATTGAACGCGTACACCATGTTCAAAAGCCGGTGGGGCTTTATGGGTTAGCAAGTTTTATTCGTTTGCAGTGTATGAATATTCTTAAACGCTCAACACCAGAACATAGTGCACTCATGCTTGCAAGTATTTGCGGATACAAAGAACCCATGCATCAGCTCGGTATGACTGATTTATTTAGGGTGTGCGGAATTTCTCACGTTGTCTGTGTATCTGGTACACATTTGGCTCTTTTTTCGCTTTTAATTGCTAAGATTTTAAGTCACATGCCGCTTTCCCTTTTTACGCAACGTATACTTACCCTGTGTTTAAGCATGGTCTTTGTTATGAGTTGCGGTATGCCGCTTTCAGCGCTCAGAGCTTGGGGTTTGGTTGCCTGTAGCGTGTTTGCAGACTTTTTTCGAGCACAAAGGCATGTCATATCAAGTGTTTCGTGTACAGCTTTGATCATGATTGTTGTAAACCCTTGGTGTGCCTGCGATGTAAGTTTTATTTTATCGGTAAGCTGCGTTATTGGGCTTGCACTTTTTGGAAACTATGTCAACTTTCATATTGAGTGGGCGTATGCAAAACTGGTACGTACCTTGTCCTATTACCGCTCTCAATCAAAAGGTTATCTCAAACGCATGTTAGAACTTTTGATGCGTGCAATTAAAACAAAAGCTCTTACATCAGCTCTTCAGGTTGCGTCGATGTCGCTTTGTGCGCAGGTGAGTACACTGCCATTTTCGATCGGCTTTTTTCAGGGTGTGTCTTTTATAGCAGTTTTAAGTAATGTGGTACTTGTACCTTGTATGGTGTATGCAGCGCTTCTGGCAGTCATCGCGATCGTAAGCGCGCCTTTTGCACCTGTGACTCATCTGCTTTTATGCGTGGGATCATATGCTACGTCAGCAATTTTGCTGGTACTGACGTTGTTTTCAAAATTTCCAATTGCCTACGTTTCCACCGATGGACTTTCTGCAGGCGTAGCTTTTATCGCAGCTGTATTCCTTGTGGTTATTGCTTATAGATGGCCTCGTCCTAGATCACATGACGTATACTAGATTCACACAATCCAAGCTCATAGCTGTGTTTGAACGCGCTTGTGCGTGTGTATGCATATTATTATTGCCGCACTTAATAACTTAAAGGAGTCTTATGGCACACCAAAACGCCCCAAAGTTGCCTGTATACGCTGCTATAGGTACCGATACGGCAAAAATGGCAGAAATTGTTCGTCGTCTTAAGCTCTACATTCAGCCTCAAATGAGCTTTTTTAATTGTAATGAATGGCATGCGGCTGATATTAAAGACAGCCAAAGTTTGTTGAGTGTTTTTCTTCAAATGCCTGTTTGTGATGCAAGACGTCTTGCAATTATTTATGAAGCAGATGTATTACCTAAAGATGTTATTGCCGACATCATAGATTACCTTAAGCATCCTAATCCGAGCTGTATTGTTTGCTTATGTATGCAACGGCTTGTAAAGAATTCAAAGTTATATAAAGCTATTTCTGCAGTTGATCCAAAGGCAATTATAAATTGTGACCCACAAACGGCAACTCAAGCGCATCGTACGTTGGCAGTACTCGAAAAAAAACTCAACGTAAGCGTTGACTTTGATGCTGCAGATGAACTTATAAATAGGGTAGGAACCTCGCTTTCTGTTCTCGAAAAGCAGCTTGAAATACTCAAACACAGCGTCAATGTATCGTTGGATTCCTGCGCGCGCCCAGCTCAGCCTCTAAGAATTACCAAAGACTTGGTTTGCTCGCATGTCATAAGAACAAATGCGCAGCAACCCTGGGATCTTATCGATGCACTTGCCGCTCGCGAAAGTGCTCGTGCACTTACTTTGTTAGAGGCACAAACTCAAACATCTCCTTTATATATATTGACGCTTATTTCTAAGCGTTTACGTGAGCTTATTTGTGCGAAGAGCCTTGCTGTGCGTGGTCAACTTGCGCAGATGCCTGAAAAGGCGAATGTAAAAAGTTGGCAAGTAAATAAATTACGTGCGGCGGCGGATAATTTTGAGGTCGCAGAGCTTGAAGACTTTTTATGCGAATCTGCTGATTTAAATATGCGCTTTAAACTATCGCGCGCTACATTTACTGATCTGGTTTTATTTGTGCAGAAGATTTGTTCACCCCGTCAAGGTGAGCTATAAGTTAGGTATGTGTTACGTTATGTCTTCATAAGAAAT
>CAMQEO010000080.1 GCA_946999785.1 uncultured Atopobium sp. | reverse complement strand
ATGCAATGGGGTGGGTAGAGGGGCTCGAACCCTCGACCTCCGGAGCCACGGTCCGGCGCTCTGCCAACTGAGCTACACCCACCATCAAGTTGTGCGTTGATAATGATGACGAATAATTCTAAAAAGTGCAAGTCTTTTTTGCGAAAAAGATTGAAATATGGAAAAATCTTCGTAATCTTACATGAATATCGCGTCTAAAGTTGCTGGTTGATGATAATTGTGGGAACGTACAGATATGTGATCAGTGATTTGTTAAGCACCTTTAACTCCCAAATCGTCTCACAATAAGCTCTTGCAACGTTTGAGAAATACTTATTGTTTAAATTGTGAACGAATAATCTTCATGAGGTATAACTTTAAGGCTTCTTTACATTTTTGCATTTTTTTAGGATAGGTACACGTTCTTTTAATTTCATCATTGTTTAAATGAGCATAGATACAATATGATTGACTAATTCGTAATTTATGACGTTCGGAATATTTTTTGTAAAATAATCCGAGTCATTTAGTCAAGGGAGGGGTTTATGGTTTCCTGTAAACATTTTGAGCATGTGAGGTCACGTCCTCATGCTTCCATTTTGGCAGCGGCAGTTACATTTGGTCTTGGATGTTCACTTCTATTTTCAAGTCCGCAGACCGCTTTAGCACAAAATAGTGGTTGGAATCATGATGACAATTCGTGGACTTATCTTTTAAGCGATGGTACGTATGCAAGTGGTTGGTTAAAAACTCCAAATGGTAAATGGTTCTACTTTGATCCCGAATCACATAAGATGGTTACGGGTTATCTTGACAATGGCGATGGAAAATCATACTGGCTTGATGAATCAAAAGGTCTTGTATACGATGAATGGGTTAAGGATGCTCAAGGTAACTGGCTGCATACAAACACAGAAGGCTGCCTGGTTACTGGCTGGTATCGTGCAGGTGATGGTGCTTGGTGGTATTTTGATAACAATGGTTATGCACAATTTGGAGCACTTACTAAGCTTAATAAACCATATTATATTGACTACTCAAAAGGGCTTTTGTATGACTCTTGGGCAAAAGATACTAAAGGAAACTGGTTACATACTGATGACAGTGGTGTATTAGCTACAGGCTGGTTTAAGACAAAAAGTGGATACTGGTACTACTTTAATCAAGACCATACTATGAAAACAGGTAACGTAGTCGATAAAGGTTGTACCTATTGGTTAGATAAAAACAATGGATTACTCTATAACGAGTGGGCACAAGACGAATCTGGTAATTGGCTTCACACCGATGATAAAGGTTGCCTTATTAAAGGGTGGTTCTACGCCTCAAATGGTAAATTATTCTACTTCAATGATAACTACACCATGAAAGTAGGAGAGCTTAAACAAAACGGTAAGATCTATACCTTAGACGTTAACCAAGGCTTGGTTGGTATCAGAGCTGAACAGGAGCCTTCAAAACCTGAGGTTACGTCAAATCAAACGCCTGAGCCTTCTAAGCCGTCAGGTACTTCTGTTGATAATTCTGCTGCCTATCAAGATGGCGCCTTTGCATTCTTTAAAGCAAAAGGAGCCGCGCGCGCATTAGAGATTTTAAACACGGCAAAATATGCAAGCTTCACCCACAAAGGAAATCCAAACGATGCTACGGCAGTAAAAAATATGCTTGCATCAATTCCCGAGATGAAAAAGTGTAACCAACTTCGCGCTCGCCATGGTCTTAAACCTTTGCGTGTAACGTATGACTTAGTTGCTATGGCGATGTCTGATGCTAACTGGTCGAGCTCTCATATAGCCCATGCGGTTCAGTTTAACATTGGTGAGAATTTAGCATGGTGTCCTGAGAAACCTTTTACAGGATGGTACGATAAAGAAAAGGCTTTGTATGAAGCTGATCCGGTTAAGAATAAAACTGCTGCTGGTCACTATCTCAATATCATCGATCAAAAGTATGAGTACACTGGTTTTGCAATAGCAACCTATGCAAATAACGACTATAAGCAGCCATGCTTTAGTCAAACGTTTTTACGGGAAACTCATGATTCAAAGTCTATGACGGTTGATGAGTATGAGCGTGAACTCACACAATGGGTTAAAAGCACTCAAGCATAGCTGTTTTTCACGGAGAATACTTTATATGTTTTGAGTCTTTGCTCCTTTAACATGTACGAGTTAATCTAAAGAGTTATACCGTTTATGGTATAGCTCTTTTTTTAATATGTTTGTCTTTAGCCCATTTTTCCTGAACATAGCTAAATGCCAAAATAGACTTACTCACACGGTATAGACACCCTAGAAAATGAAATCCATTTCCAATTATGAATAAATCGTAAACATTAGAGCTTTCTCTAAATTTATGCAATAACACCTTGTGAATATTGATATAGTACCTATGAAATGAAAATAGATTTCATATTCGCTTATATCGTTTTACTGATATATCTGAATTTGGTAAGTGCATAGAGGTTGGGGAGTAACGTTGAATAAGAGATTTATGTTAGGCTTGGGCGCTGTTATGATGGCATGCTGTTTAAGTTTGCCGCTCGTTGCGTGTAAGGGAAAACAGGATACGCAAGATGTGCCATCTGCTCAGGAAAGCGCTGATGATGCGTCTAAGAAAACAATTTATACAACATTTTTTCCAGTTTATGATCTTACTAAACGCATTGTTGGCGACAAAATGAACGTTAAGATGATCATAAAAGGTAATCAGGAACCTCACGATTTTGAACTTAAAGCAAAAGATATGGCCGCTATGAGCAAAGCTGATTTGTTTGTTTATAACGGAGCCGGTATGGAAGCTTTTATTCCTGATTTAAAGAAAACTGTTGGTGACGATTCTAAATTTCTTGACTTAAGTCAAGGCTTAGAGCTTTTAGAGCATAAATCAGAGCCCGCTGCAGATGGTCTATCTGATGCGGCCTCATCCGATGAATATCAAGTGGTAAAAGATGATACTAAGGATGCTGATAAAGGCGATCACGAGCACGCACATGATCATAATCATGAACATGGAAACGTTAATCCACACACGTGGTTGAGCATAAAAAATGCTATGGAAGAGCTTGATACCATTTATCAAAAGTTAGCTACGATGGATCCTGACAATGCACAGTATTACAAAGACAACTATGCAAAGTCACTTGCTGAATTTAAGCAATTAGATAAGAAATTTAGTGACACACTTTCTAGCGTTCCTGATGATAAACGTTATTTTGTAGCTTCTCATGCTGCGTTTAATTACCTCGCTCGTGATTATGGTTTAAAACAGGTAGCAGTAACTGGTATTTCTCCTGAAGACGAGCCCACGGCTGCGCAGCTTGCCACTATTTCTGATTTTGTTAAAAAGCACAACATTACTACCATCTTTTTTGAAGGTACTGCAACGCCTAAGGTTGCAGAAACCCTCGCGCGCACTACAGGAGCAAAAACATCTTCGCTCTATACCATGGAAAGCCTTACAGATGATGAAGTAAACATGGGATATTTAGCGCTTATGGAAAAAAATCTTGATGCATTGATGGAGTCTTTTGGTGAATAGTGTTTGCAGTATAGACGATATTAGTTTTGCGTATGCAGATACCCCCGTTATCTCGCACGCATCGCTTGAAATCTTTTCGCAGGATTTTCTTGCACTTATAGGTGATAATGGTGCTGGTAAATCTACGCTCATGAATCTTATTCTGGGAAATTTGACACCTTCAGCTGGAAGCATTTCGCTTTTTGGTGATCTCATTACTAAGAACAATCATCATCAAGAAATTGCCTATGTTTCTCAAAATTCTGTGCTTGGATATCGTAATTTTCCAACAACAATCAAAGAGCTTGTTTCGATCTATCGTTCGTTCTTACACGTTCAGCAAGATGTTGTAGATTTGCTTAAAATCGTTCAACTTGAAGATCACCTTGATCAGGCTCTTTCAGAGTTATCAGGCGGACAGCTTCAGCGCGTGGGCATTTTGCTTGCGTTGCTTAAAGACGCCAAGTTGATTTTGTTGGATGAGCCTACCAGTGGTATTGATAAAAAGTTTTCTAAAGAATTATATGAGCTTCTTCGGCACCTGAGCTCTAGTGGAAAAACGGTTGTATTGATTACGCACCATGTTCATGAATTGTCTGCTTATGTTGATCGTGTCGTGAGGCTTGAAAAGGGCCAGCTTACCGAAGTTTCTGCTCGCCTTTGGAAAGAGGAGGTAGATGTTTGTGCTTGATATGTTTTCATATGAGTTTATGCAGCGCGCTTGCATCGTTGGAACTGCTCTTGCCTGCATTCTACCGCTTATTGGTCTTCCAGTAACGCTTAAGCGTCTTTCTATGATGGGGGATACCCTTGCTCATGCATCACTTGCTGGAGTTGCTGTGGGTCTTTGCTTTGGATTTAATCCACTTTTAGGCTCGGTTGCCGCGTGTGTTGTAGCGGCGTTAAGCGTTGAAGCCATTTCTTCTCGTCTTAAGGCGTACCAGGAAATATCAACAGTTGTTGTTTTGGCAGCTTCAATTGGCTTAGCTGGTATTTTTACGAGTTTTATTGGTAACTCTAAATCGATTAGTTCATATTTGTTTGGTTCAATTATTACTATTGATGACTTTGAATTTTATTTGGTTATCATCTCTGCAATTGTTGTTAGCCTTGTTTATATTTTTATGTATAAACGGTTGTATCTAAGCGTTTTTGATCCAACCAGTGCATCTCTTATGGGAATACATCAGGCTTCGCTTAACTTTTCGTTTGCGCTTTTGGTTGCGCTTTGTATTTCTATTGCAGCAAAGACAATTGGTTCGTTAATTGTTTCCTCATTGTTAGTAATACCTGCTATATGTGCTATGCAATTTTGCAAAACGTATAAATGCACCTTATTGGTTGCTATGTGTATATCGCTTGTTGTGATCTATATAGGTCTTTATATTTCGTATGAATTTAATTTAATGCCTGGATCAGTTATTGTTCTTTTGGCAACCTTCGCATTGCTTGTATCTCTTGTAATGCCTAAGTGTCTACGCCGACATTAACCTTAGTTAGTAGTACGTGCTTCAATATTTCCTTCAAAACTTTGTATAAAAGAAAGGTAGATTTATGGATTCTCTAGATAACAAAGTGATTGACACCACCACCAATCATGCATCCACTACAACAGCTAACCTAGTCCGCGCCTCATGGTTTGCCCATATAACTGGACCTATGGCACTTGGTGCTATCTTAGCTGGTGCGGCAACTGTGGGCTTAGCGTTTGGTTTGCCGGATAGTGGCATGCTTTTTCCTCATGATGAGGCTCTTACAA
>CAMQEO010000079.1 GCA_946999785.1 uncultured Atopobium sp. | reverse complement strand
TTATCTCGGTACCAACAATAGTTTGCTCTATCAGAACATGTGTTCCTGTTTTTTGCGCTTCTGTAATAGCATGAGCAAGGTCTTTTTGTTCTTCAACTTTAAACACACCAAAACTCGAACCATTATCTGTGGGTTTTACAAATAATGGCAATCCTAGTTTATCAACAATATTCTGTACTACATTTTCATCAACTTCGGCATCCGAAGCAAGGCACATATCTTTGGGAGTAGGAATACCTGCATTTTCGTATGCCAACTTAGCAATATCTTTTGCGGTGCCCATAGCAGACGCCAACACTCCAGAGCAGGTATAAGGAATATGAAGAATTTCCAACAAACCCTGAATACAACCGTCTTCACCATAACGTCCGTGCATAGCAACAAACGCAACGTCAAATTCATGCGCAGCAAGTCGTTGAATAAATGAAAGGTCTTTAACGTCAAACATCTCAACTGTTGTAAAACCAGCTGTTTTAAGAGCTTTTACACATTCGGTACCAGACTGGCGCGATATCTGAGCTTCGTCAGACCAACCACCTGCCAACACCGCAATGCGATAATGTGTTACATCAGTTTTCTGCATAACCGTCTCCTTACGTGCCTGCGATTTGGGTAGAATAAAAACATACATATACAACGTATTTAAGTGGTATTAGCATACAACATTTATCACTTATGAGAGAGGCACACCATACACATATGAATAATCAAGACAGTAAAACCAAAGTAGATCGCGCAACTATTGCCAATGAGGTACATTCTTTATATAAAGAGAAACAGACAAACCTACATCAGGCTCAATCAAGCACAAACGATGATGCTGTTTCAAAAACCCACACATCAAAACAGCAATCGAGGTGTAGTGATATTAATAAAACCTGCATGGACGCAGGCAAACAAAAACAAGAAGTATCTAAAAAAGTTGAGATTAGAAGCTTAAGTCACGATCAACTAACATATGCTCTTACCTCTATAGGCGAACCTGCATTTAGGGTTAAACAAATTGAGACTTGGCTATGGCAAAAGAATGCTCATTCTTTTGATGATATGACAAATCTATCTAAAAAGTTACGCATGCAGCTCGAGGAAAGATTTGCTTTATACTCCCCTACCCTCGTAAGTAAGCAGGTGTCACAAGATGGTAGTAGAAAATACCTTTTACGTTTTCAAGATGGCGTGATGGCAGAATGTGTGGGCATGCCAACTAAAAACAAGCTTGCAATATGCGTTTCAACTCAAGCCGGATGTGCCATGGGTTGCGTATTTTGTGCAACGGGCAAAGCTGGTCTTACTCGATCTCTTACTGGTTATGAGATTTACGAGCAAGCACTATTCATACAAGATGATTTCCAGATGCGTGTTGCAAGCGCTGTTCTTATGGGACAAGGAGAACCGCTTACTAATTATGACGCCAGCATATTTGCACTTAAAATGATGAACGCTGCTTGCGGCTTAGGTGTAGGAGCTCGACATCTTACTATTTCTACCTGCGGCATACTACCTAATATTATTAAGTTTTCTCACGAAAAAGAACAATTTACCTTGGCTGTTTCTCTTCATTCCGCCGTTCAATCTACGAGAGATTATCTCATGCCTGGTGTTAAGCGATTTAACTTGCAACATCTACACGATACAATGAATTTATATGTAGAAGCCACAGGTAGACGGCCTACCTATGAATATGCCTTGATTAAAGGGGTTAATGATACTGATGAAGAACTTGCGGCTCTGTGTGATTTTTGCGCTGGAACACTTGCACATGTCAATCTTATTCAACTTAACAAGATAGACGATTCTCCCTTTTTACCAACAAGCGAAAAACGTGCCGAACACTTTGTTAAAACACTCAAACGTTTTGGCGTTGAAGCTACCATTCGTCATTCACGCGGTGCAGATATAGATGCTGCATGTGGACAACTCAAACAGAAAGTAGTTGGGAAACAACGTATGTAGCTATCAAAATTCTAAAATAGATTATTTCTAATGCGTGAGTTTTACTAAAAGAATTTATAGATACAAAAACGCCCATCTTATGAAAAAGATGGGCGTTTGCTTTATCGTTAAGTTAGACTCTATTCCTCAGGCGAACTAGATTGTATGCGTTTAACCAGTCTCATTAAGTCATCATTATCTGCAAACTCAATTTCTATCTTATGTTTTTTGCCGGATTGCTTAACTTTAACTTTAGCACCAAGCGCAATATGTAGTTGGCGAGCAGCACGCTTATATTCTTGCGGTAATACCGTACGCGGTTTTTTGTCTAACGTTGCGCCAGAAAACAACGGAGCAAGTTT
Organism: uncultured Atopobium sp.; assembly: GCA_946999785.1. Lineage (GTDB taxonomy): Bacteria > Actinomycetota > Coriobacteriia > Coriobacteriales > Atopobiaceae > Fannyhessea. The sequence continues at coordinate 3,007 of CAMQEO010000079.1, read as the reverse complement.
TTCTGTCTCTCTTACCGACAAATGTTCTTCCACGATCTTTTTTGCCAGTTTTATTTGTGCTTCTTCTTGAGGAATGCTTAACAAAGCGCGAGCATGTCCAGCACTTATAAGCATATCACCAAGCAAATTTTGAATCTCTAGAGGTAAATCAAGTAAGCGCATGGTGTTGCTTATGGCTGATCGCGATTTTGATAATACGTGACTTAATTCCTCTTGTGTAACCTTAAGTTGCTTAATAAGTTTTTTATAACCCAAAGCTTCTTCAAGAGGATTAAGATCTGACCGTTGAAGATTTTCAATTAATGCTAGTTTAAAAATATCCTCGTCTGTAATATTGCGAATACACACCGGGATTTCCTTTAAACCAGCTAGTTTTGTTGCCTGAAAACGTCTCTCCCCTGCAACTATCTCGTAAAATGAGCCTTTTTTTCGTACTAAAATTGGCTGTAAGACGCCATTTTGTTTAATGGAATCTGCAAGCTCTTGCAGTTGAACCGGGTCAAAGTGTTTTCTAGGTTGATTCTTATTTGGTTTAATCTTATCAAGTGATATAAGTTCTGATTCCTTAGGTGTTCCAGCCTCGGTATCACTACTTATTAGAAGAGATTCAAGACCTCTCCCCAATCCAGATTTTTTAGCCACGACGACTCACTTCCTTTGCAAGCTTAAGATAAGCTAACGAACCCTTACTAAAACGTGCATACAAATTAATTGGAAGTCCATGACTAGGAGCTTCTGACAATTTTACACTTCTTGGAATAATTGTCTTAAAAACCTTAGCGCCAAAATATTTTCTTACTTCACTTACCACTTGTTTTGAAAGGGTTGTGCGTGGGTCATACATAGTCATTACAACCCCAAACACATCAAGCGTTGGATTAAGCCTCGAATTAATCATTTTCATTGATTCAATGAGCTTGCTCACTCCTTCAAGAGCATAAAATTCACATTGAATAGGGATGAGAAGATTTTCAGCTGCTACAAGTGCATTAATAGTAAGAAGGCCGAGGGACGGGGGACAGTCAATGAAAATATAATCATATTGATATTTAAGAGGCTCAAGCAAACTTTTAAGGATGCTTTCACGAGCTATACTTGAAACAAGCTCAATTTCAGCACCTGCAAGTTGAATTGTCGCTGGAATAACCCAAACATTTTTTTGTGGTGTTTCATAAATCAGTTCATCTAAAGGCGTGTTATCCAATAAAGCGTTGTAAACATCTTTTTCAAGAGATGTTTTATCAATGCCAAAACCCGATGTTGTATTACCTTGCGGGTCTAAATCAATAACTAAAACATGCTTTTTCTGCTCACCTAAGCATGATGAAAGATTTATAGCAGTTGTAGATTTACCTACACCACCTTTTTGGTTAATAATTGGGATAATATGACCCCTGTATTGCTTTGTTTGGGCTTCTACTTCCATCAAACACCTCTCAAATATCTTGTTTCACGTGAAACATTTTACAACGGTTTATGAACAGCATCACCAATATTTCTGGGAAGTTTTATCTTTTCTTTATTTTCTTTACGATACACAATAAATTCTCTATGTCCCATCTGAAGGGGTAATTCTAATGTTTCACGTGAAACACATGTAAACCCACATAGGGAGGTTATTTTTTCTGCATGTTGAATTTCTTCATCTGAAAGCTGTGCTTTAGAACATATAAGTAAACCATTGTGTTGCAGCAGGGGAGAAGCATATTCAAGAAGAATAGAAAGTCGTGCAACAGCTCTGGTTACAATCAGACTAAACTGATAATTGTATTGAGGAGAAAGTTCCTCAACACGTTTATTCTCAATATAAATATGATCATCGACACCGTATGCTCTCATATAATCTGAAAGAAATTTTGCCTTCTTACCGACAGAATCACACAACACGAGTTTTTTTGGCATTTTTATTGATAAAGGAATGCCCGGAAACCCAGCGCCCGTACCGATGTCAAGAATAGTTTGTGTATGCATATCGATATTAAGGTTTTGCATAACAAGAAGATTTAAAAGTGAGTCAAGGTAGTGAAGAACAAGAGCATTCCACGTATCAGTAATACGTGTCAAGTTGGTGGTTTTGTTGTAGGCGCGCATTGAACAAAAGTGTTTGTACAACACATCCGCTTCTTCAACAGTAAGAACAATATCATACGCTCCAGCTAGATAGCATAACAGATGGATAAAAAAGGACTCTTCTTTATCTAAAAATGTTGTATTAAAGCTGTATAACCCATTGTTGATTTCCAAAAAATCACGATAGGGGAGAGGTATGTCATACAAATTGATATTAATTGGCATATCAGAAGTTTTCATATATATCGTTTCTCTTTAGCAACAAACAAAAACCATAGTATGAACTGCTAACACATAATTGCTATGCATGGAATACAAATCTCAAATAGTCGTCATACTCATTAGGTAGTTCATATTGTACGTGTGTTGGAGTCATTATCACTAGGCACACTCAAGTCTGTAACAAAGAAACATAGTTTTTTGTCTAAAAAAAAGAGCTGCAACCCATTTGGCTACAGCTCCACATCAGTATCTAAGATAAGATATTAACGTTGTCCATTCTTTCGCACATGGGTAACAACAACCCTACGATAAGGCTCCATTCCCTCTGAGTGAGTAGCTACAGAAGAATCACTAAGAAGGGCAATGTGTACTAATCTACGTTCAGCAGGATTCATAGGAGGCAAACTTACTTTTCCATGACGATTACGTGCGCGAGCGGCGGCGGCTAAGGCAATAGCCTCAACTTTCCTTTTCCTACGAACTTTATATTCTTCAACATCTATAGTAACCGGATAATAAAAATGCAATTCATTGCTTACAAATGCATTAATGATGGTTTGTAGCGCTTCTAGAGTAAAGCCATGATGTCCTATAAGAACAGCTAAATCACCACCGGATATATCAAAAATAAGAGAATTTGTTTCGCTTTCATACTCATCAATAGAAACACTTGTTTCACCAAAAAATCCCAGAATAGACTTAAGATGTGATACAA
>CAMQEO010000078.1 GCA_946999785.1 uncultured Atopobium sp. | reverse complement strand
TTGGCACCTAAAGCCTTTCTTAAGCCAATTTCGCGAATACGCTCTGACACATTGGTGAGCATCATGTTCATAATACCAATACCGCCAACGAGCAAAGATATACCTGCTATACAGCCCACCATCATCTGAAAGCCACTCATAAAGCTGTTAAAACCTTTTGTTACGCCTTCAACCGATTGAACAGCAAAGTTAGGCATTTTGTTAGGTGCATCTTTATCGCTTTTGTAATTAAAACGAGAAGAAATCCATTCCTTGGTGCGTTTTTCCGTTTCTTCAACTTTATTTTTATCGTCAACAACCCCTAAAAGTTCCGTACACGACATCGAGTGACTCATACGCATCTGAAGCGTTTTAAGCGGTGTAAAGAGCTGAACAGTTTTCCCAGCAAACCCAAGGGATGGCATATTTGCGCTTTCTGCAATTCCAACAATGGTATAGGGGCGACCTTTTAAGCGGATTGTTTTTCCAATTGCCTGCTCACACAATGATTTTTCTTCTTGTGCCGAAAGCGAAGGGGTAGAGGAGTTTCCTTTAGGCTTACTATCTGCTTCCTGCACTTCTTGCTTGGTTGCGGACGCACTTATTTTTGAGTGAATGACGCCTTCGGAGTTAAGCTCAAAAAGCTCCTTTACGCTTGTTTTATCAAGCATAATAACATCTGAGCCTTCCGCATATTGTGAATTAGCAAAGCTACTTCCTGCAATAATCTCGATACCTTGAGCAGACAAATATCCTTTACTAATGCCAGTAACTTGAGCATTGACGGCGCCTGTGCTCACAGAAATAGTATCAGATGCCATTGCAACACCCATAAAATCGCGATACGTGGGAATATCGCTTTTGATCTTTGTAATATCGGCTTCTGACCAGCTATCCTTGTCTTGATACATGGTAACGTAGATTAATTTACTACGCTCAAGCCCAAGTGAGGACGATAAGGTATTTTGAATACCACCAATAAGGGAAGTCATAGAAATAACTGCGGTAATGCCAATTACAATTCCTAAAATGGTAAGAATTGAGCGTCCTTTATTAGCTTTAAGCGCTTCCCAGGTTTCCAAGCATAAATCACGTACGTTCATGTTAAGCCTCTTCCGTGGCGTGTACTTTTCAAAACAGCTTGTTTTTCTTCTTCATCGCTTAAAAGATGTCCATCACGAATGTGAACACAGCGATCTGCCCACGTTGCAACTTCGGGATCGTGTGTAATAAGAATAATTGTTTTTCCTTTGTGTTTGAGCTGTTTGAACGTATTAAGGACCATCTCACTTGTTGCGGAGTCAAGGTTTCCCGTTGGTTCATCAGCAAGAATAACAGCTGGATTGTTTACCAATGCTCGTGCAATTGCAACACGTTGCATTTGGCCACCCGATAGCTCATTTGACTTGTGATTGTAATACGTTGCAGGTAATCCAACCGATTCTAAGCACCTGCATGCACGTTCAAAACGTAAGTGTGCTGGATAGTTTGAATAGACTAAGGGCAACGTTACGTTTTTAAGTACCGTGGCACGTGGTAATAAATTGAATGACTGAAAAACAAAGCCCAAGCGCTTTGCTCTAATAGTTGCTAGTTCGCCATCTGAAAGTGTGGCAATGTCTATTCCTTCAAGAAAATAACTTCCTTGAGTAGGTGTATCAAGACAGCCAAGAATATTCATAAGCGTTGATTTACCCGAACCCGAGGGTCCCATAATGCATAGAAATTCACCTTGTTCCACACAAAGAGAAACCCCTTTAAGCGCATGAACATTTCCCGCCTTTGATTCATAAACACGATGGATGTTTTTTATATCTACAACAGCGCTCATACCTATCCTTCCTAATTTTGTGAGGAAAAGTCATCTGAGCTCGCATTGCGTTTGAGACTGGTGCCTTCAGCTACACCTTCGATTGCCGTTTGTGAGCCACTCCGTGCAATTACGTTTACAGCCTCCTTGGTAAAGCTCTTTGCATTTCCATCGTGATTGTCGTCTAAAACATATACATACGATGTTCCATCTTCTTCAACGATGCAAGAAGTTGGTACTACAAGAGCATTTTTTACCTCTTGGGTAACAATTTCTACGTCGGCAGTCATACCGCATTTGATTGATTCATGAGGCTTGTCAATAAGAACATCAACCGCATAATTTGCCATGGTATTGCTTGTGGCGGCTCCCATTTGACTTGGTGATACCGCAGCATTTTCCGCTGTACTTGCTATATTTTCTACCACAGCGTCACAGGTAACACCAGGCAGCGCGCTGAACGTTACTTTTGCTTGCTGTCCTAGTTTTATTGCAGAAATATCAATTTCGCTGACGCTTAAACGAACGCGCATCTTTGAAAGATCAGCAATTTGGATGAGTATGCCATTTTCGGGGTTTTGACCAACGCTTCCTGCCATACCAGCAGTAAGTGAACCTACCGCCGCTCCTCGTTTTGCGTTCATGGTGATAACGTTACCATCGCATGGGGCTACAACCGTGCGTTTGTTTGCTTTTTCTCGCGCGTCATCAACAGCTGACTGTGCTTGATCGGCGGCTAATTTTGCCTGATCAATAGCACTTTGAGCCGAAGCTACACTTTCGTAAACGGTATCTGGATCTGGGAGTGCTTTTTGGACTTCTGCACTAGGCGCACTGTTGTATTCATTGAATGCTTTACGATAGCTGGCGTAAGCTCGTGAATATGCATCTCGTGCACTTTTTACCTGCTTCTTTGCAACATTAAGCTGGTTTTGTGCAGTTTGCACCGCTTTATCAAGTGTGTCGTTTTTGATAGTAAACAGTACGTCACCTTTTTTTACGTTGGCTCCTTGGTTTACGCGGACTTCGTCAATAATGCCATCGACCTCAGGTGTAACCACAGTATTAGATACTGGCTCTGCTGTACCCGAGGTTTTTATGGTACTGGTAAAATCGTGCTTTTCTACCGTTGCGAGAGGTGCGTCTTGCGCTGAATTGTGAGACTTTGAAAGAAATGATCCTACAACACCTGCAATAATGAACAAAACACATATACCCAGAATAGACAAACCGATAATTTTATTTTTACGGCGTTTTTTCTTGCGCAACTCCATGATGGCGTTAAGCGCTTGATTGGCATCTGCTTCGTCTTTTTGCAGAGTTGGCATATTTTGTGCAGGTATTTGGTTATTTTGAGGGAGGGGAGGCACTGTATTGGTGTTTTTCTTAAACATGACTCATCCTTTGTAAGGGTTTTGCTTATAGCAGTATTGTACCAAAACATTTGTTTGTCTATGGAGTTGTTTTCTTACATTTTTGTAAGATTTCTTTAAGACATGCAGCTAAAGTTTATAGGTGATGTAGGGCTCAAGTTTTTACGCGCAATGTACAGCTCAAGTGTATATGCGCAACCCTTGGGCAACGCAGTGTGTCGTGTGTGCCCTTGAATACCGCGGCGCGTCGTACAACCCTTGGGCAACGCAGCGCGGCGCGTGCCCTAGATAATTTAGATTATTAAAGGAATATGAGCAATAAGCATGTACACTCAGACATTTTGTTATATTCTTTTTAAGTTATACAGCTCAGAGTCATAACTAAAACCATGTTTGCAAGTGTTTTAGTCACAGCTACACTGAGCCATGTGAACACAAAGTTTTCAGTTTGGATTACAAATGTATAAAGAGGTGGGGTATGGCGTTTTCTATGCATACGCATACATGCGGTGAACTTCGTGCACACGATGTTGGCAGCACGGTTACGTTAACTGGTTGGGTATGGCATCGTCGTAATCTTGGCGGTTTAATTTTTATTGATCTTCGAGATCGAAGCGGCTATACACAAATTGCATGTGATCCTAACTTTAAAGACGGTCTTGCTTTTAATACTGCACAGGATATAAGGCCTGAATGGCCTATTTTGGTTTCAGGAACTGTTCGTCTGCGTCCCGAAGGTCAAGCGAATACCTCTATGCCAACAGGCGAAATAGAAGTATTGGTTGATACTATTGAAGTTCTTAATACGTCGCAAACGCCACCGTTTCAGATTGAAGATAAAATAGACTTATCCGAGGATATGAGCCTTACCTATCGTTATTTGGATATTCGTCGTCCACACGTGTTAAATAACCTGAAATTACGCAGCAATTTTGCCTATGCATTGCGTCAAGCGTTTCACGAACATGATTTTATCGAAGTTGAAACACCCGCGCTCTTTAAGTCAACTCCAGAAGGTGCGCGCGATTTTTTGGTTCCTTCACGTGTTCGTGCAGGTCATTTTTATGCGTTACCACAGTCTCCTCAGCTGCTTAAAGAATTGCTGATGGTTGGTGGTGTTGAGCGTTACTATCAAATTGTAAAATGCTTTAGAGATGAAGACTTTAGGGCCGATCGACAGCCTGAGTTTACGCAAGTAGATGTTGAGATGAGTTTTGTAACTCAAGAAAACATACTTGATATGGCAGAGGTAATTTTGTCTAAGGCGTTCACACAATTAGGCGTAAAATTCCCTCAGCATCTTGAGCGCATGCAATATTGGGATGCTATGGATACCTACGGTTGCGATAAGCCTGATACGCGCTTTGACATGAAAATGCACAATGTTACCAAACTGGTTGAGCACAGTGCATTTAAAGTCTTTTCACAAGCTGCACAACATGATCAACGTGTTGTAGCTATGTGTGCTAAAGGTGCTGGTAACTGGGGCAGATCTCGCATTGACAAGTTGGCTGATGTGGCAAAGAAAAACGGTGCTGCAGGCCTTGTGTGGATAGCGTTGCACGATGATGGCTCAATTAAAAGTCCTATTGCTAAGTTTTTACAAGAGGACGAAATTCACGCGCTTTGTGCCGAAATGGATGCACAAGCTGGAGATTTGCTGCTCTTTATTGTTGATAAACGCCTTGTAGCCGACCAAGCAATGGGCGCTTTGCGTCTTCATTTAGCTGATGAGCTGTCTATTAAACGATGTGGTCACAGCTTCTTATGGGTGGTCAATTTTCCACTTTTCCATTGGGATCCCGAGCGTAATGCCTATGCATCTGAACACCAACCGTTTACATTACCTCGTGCAGAAGATATGGATAAGCTTTCTATTGATCCACTGTCTGTTGGTTCATACACGTATGACTTTGTTATGGACGGATATGAAGCAGGCGGTGGTGGCATGCGTATTCACGATGCCGAGCTTCAAATGCGCATTCTTAAAATGCTTGGTTTTACCGAGCAGCGCGCTCGCGCGCAGTTTGGCTTCTTACTGGATGCTCTTACCTTTGGTGCGCCTCCCATGGGTGGTTTTGCGTTAGGTCTTGATAGAATTTGTATGCTTTTAGCAGGTGCAGATTCAATTAGAGATGTGATTGCATTTCCAAAATCTACGTCCGCGTCCGATCTTATGAG
>CAMQEO010000077.1 GCA_946999785.1 uncultured Atopobium sp. | reverse complement strand
GTGCAGGTATGATGCGTACGGGCATGGGCTATGTTTCTCAGTTCGATCGTTTGGTCATTGCTCATTGCGAAGACAAATCGCTCTCTACACACGGTGTTGTAAATGAAGGAAGAGCTTCTACTCGTTTGGGTATGTTTGGTTGGCCCGCACTTGCCGAAGAACTTGAGGTATATCGTGACATTGAGCTTTGCCGTCTTACAGGCTGTCCGCTTCACGTTGCGCATATTTCAACTGCAAAAAGCTTAGATCTCGTGCGTGCAGCAAAAGAAGAAGGCCTGCCAGTAAGTTGTGAGGTTACACCTCATCATTTGTTCCTCAACGAAGATGACATTGATAATAGCTATAACACTTGCTTTAAAATGAATCCTCCGCTTCGTCTGAAGTCTGATATGCTTGCGCTCCAAGAAGGCGTGGCAGATGGTACCATTGATTGTATTGCAACCGATCATGCGCCTCATGCACAGCACGAAAAAGATTGCGAATTTGAGATTGCATCACTTGGCATTACAGGATTGGAGACTTCTGTGCCGCTTATGCTTTCAAAGATGGTTGCAACCGACAAAATCAGCATGTCACGTATGGTAGAGCTTATGGCTATTAATCCACGTGCGCTGCTCCGTCTTGATGAGGTGTCTATTAAGCGTGGATCACAAGCAGATATTACGCTTATTAGCATGTCTGAAAAAGTTCATGTTGACCAGGATTATTTTGAAAGTAAGTCGCTTAACTCACCATGGCTTGGCAACGATTTTTGTGGCTGTGCAACAGATGTTTTTGTAGCTGGAAAACATACCTTGTGCAATACAAAGGTTGTTAAATAAACCAAAATGTACGTAGGTAGGCTGTACAAGTTTGCGCATAAAGTTCATATGCTCAATTAATCATATCGAGTGTAAATTCTTTGCTGCGTGATGTCTTTTTGTATGGTTTTCTTAGAGCGCGTGGCTTGTGGTTTTGTAATTGCAAAAGACTTTTGATGTTTCGCTGAGAAAAAGACCTTGTAAAGTCGTACACTTACTGGTGACGCGTAAAAGCGTCACCAGTTTACACGCGCAAAAGGGAGGGGATAGCGTGGCAGTTAAAGATACAAAATTACATACTGCATATATTGTTTCAAATACCCGTGTAGGTGATGGAATCTACGAGTTGGTTTTGGTATGTGACGAACTTGCACGCACTATGTTGCCGGGAGAGTTTATAAATATTCATGTCCCAGGAAGCCAAACCGAGCTTTTGAGCATTCCACTGTCGTTTTCTCATATTGATGTAGAAGCCGGCTTGATTTATCTTGCTTACGCTGTAGTTGGAAGTGCCACAAAGCGTTTAAGTGCGCTTGAGCCTAAAGTGGCTTTACGTGTTTTGGGTCCATGTGGCCATGGTTGGGATATACCCCTTTCAAAAGAAAGAGCATTACTGGTAAGCGGTGGTATTGGTGCGCCACCTGTACTTGCAGCAGCTGCTTGGTTTAAGTCCTTAGGAATTGCGGTTGACGTTATTATAGGCGCACAAACAGCCGATAAGCTTTGGGGCGTAAAGCGTGCTCATGCAATAGGTGTTGATCGCTTGTTTTTGACAACTGATGATGGAACCTTAGGCGAAAAAGGCTTTACTACTGATGTAATGCAAAAGTTGCTTGCCGAAACATCTTATGGATGTGTGTGCACCTGTGGCCCTGCACCTATGATGAAGCGTGTTGCAGCACTTGCAAAAGCTGCGCATATTCCATGTCAGGCTTCACTTGAGCGTATGATGACCTGTGGTTTTGGAGCATGTGCAACATGTACCGTTCAAATGGTTGACGGGAGCAATAAAGGTTGTTGTATGGTAGGACCTGTATTTAATGCCGAGGAGGTAGCATGGTAGAGACACCTGTTTCAATGGAAGTTAATCTCGGCGGTATTCATATGAAAAACCCCGTTAATACGGCAGCCGGAACTTTTGCGTTTGGCCAACAATTTGAAAAGTTTTATGACGTTTCCCAACTTGGCGCTATTACAACAAAAGGAGCTTCTATTAAACCGTGGGCAGGCAATCCTGCTCCGCGTATGTGCGAAGTTACCTCGGGAATTATTAATTCGGTTGGTCTGCAAAACCCTGGCGTTAATGGCCTTATAAATACAGCTGGAGCCTATCTTACAGGTTTACAGCAGAAAAACTGTCAAGTAATTTGTCAGGTAGCAGGACACTCTATAGATGAATATGTAGCGGCGCTTGAAGTGTTTGAAGAAAAAGCTTCGTTTGCAGCAGGTTTTGAGATCAACATTAGCTGTCCAAATATTGCCTGTGGTGGAGCCGCTATGGGATCTACGCCTCAAGGTGCAGCCGAGATTATGCGCAAGCTTCGTCCTCTCACAAAACGCCCGCTGTTGGTAAAAATGGGTCCCGTTAATATACCCGAAATTGCCCGCGCGCTTGAATCAGAGGGTGCCGATGCGCTCAGCCTTATCAATTCTATTCCTGGAATGGCTATTGATACTACCACATATAAAAGTAAGCTTTCGCGTCCTACCGGCGGTTTTTCAGGTCCGGCCATTCATCCTATTGCGGTTCGTATGGTATGGGAAGCGCATAAGGCGGTTAAGATTCCCCTGTGCGGTATAGGTGGTATTACCACAGGACTCGAAGCAGCCGAGTTTATACTTGCAGGTGCAACTGCTGTAAGCGTTGGACTTGCAAATCTCTATGATCCTATGAGTGCACCTAGAATTTTACATGAGCTTTGTGATTGGGCCCAAAAGCAAGGTGTGACTCGCATTTCCGATTTGATTGGAGCATGTAAATGTTAACAGAAGATGAGGTACGTTCTTCTCTTATTGTTGCACTTGATTGTGATAAAGAATATGCATTAGAGCTGCTTGGGCTCTTGAGCGGAAAAGCCCGTTGGGTTAAAGTTGGCATGACGCTTTTTTATCGCGAGGGTCCAGCTCTTATTCAGGAATTTCGTGATCGTGGCTTTTCTGTTTTTCTTGACCTTAAGTTACACGATATTCCGTTTCAGGTAGAAGGAGCAGCGTATTCTTCTGCGCTTGCTGGAGCCGATATAATTTCGCTTCATGCACTGGGTTCTTCTAAGATGATTGAAAGCGCACGTAAGGGCGTAGAGCGCGCACACGAACAGATAGGTTGCGATGCAAAGCTTGTTGCTATTTCTGTTTTAACAAGCATGGATGCTCAGGCGCTTTCCGAAATTGGAATTGAGCACAGTGTTGCTAACGAAGTAGATCGTCTAGGTGCGCTTGCAGCTGCTCACGGGGCTCATGGCATGGTTTGCTCGGCTTTTGAGGCGCATCGTATGCGTGAAATTTTTGGTGATAAAGGTCTCATTGTTGTTCCTGGTGTGCGTCCAAAAGGGCAGGACTGCCAAGATCAAGCGCGCGTTGCAACGCCTCAATTTGCGCTTAGCCAAGGTGCTTCTAAGCTTGTGATAGGAAGACCTATAACACAGGCTGAGCATCCCTGTGATGCTTTTGAAGCAATTGTTGAAGACATTTGTAGTGCTTCTTAGCTCTAATTTTTCTTAAAAACTCACAGATTCACTGCTTATTTGCCGTGATTTTGTGTTAATATTTTTTCTGACGTGGGAATTTTTAAAAAAAGCTTGTAATTTCCTGCGTTTATTGACAAACTGTATGCTTGCGTAACAATTCATTGTTACGATTGCATTATTCACATATGTTTGGAGGAACGATGGCATTACCTCAGCTTACTGATGAGCAGCGTAAAGCGGCTCTCGAGAAGGCAGCAGCCGCACGTCACGCTCGTGCTGAGCTTCGTGAGAAAATTAAAAAAGGCGAGGTTTCTCTCGCTTCTGTTCTTGCATCTGACGATGCTATTGCAAGTCGTATGAAAGTTTCCGCTTTAATTGAGTCATTACCTGGTTATGGTAAAGCTAAAGCTACCAAGATTATGGATGAGCTTGGAATTAGCGCAACTCGTCGTGTAAAGGGTCTTGGCGCTCGTCAGCGCGAGCAACTTCTTGAGGTGCTTTCAAAATAGCTATCCTACGTACACCTCGCTTATTTGTAATTTCTGGACCGTCAGGTGCCGGTAAGGGGACAGTAATCCGTAGATTACATCAGATTTCCCCTTGCTTTGCCTTGACGGTTTCGGCTACCACGCGTTCTCCTCGTGCACATGAGAAAGACGGTGTTGACTATCATTTTCTTACAAATGAGCAATTTAGTCGTGCAATTGAACAAGATGCATTTCTTGAATGGGCACATGTCCATTCAAACAGGTATGGGACATTAAAAAGCGAGGTAGAAAAGTACATACATAGCGGGCAATCCGTTATTTTGGAAATTGATCCTCAAGGTGCTTTTAATGTACGAAAAGCTTATCCAGCTGCGATTCTTATTTTTATTGCTCCGCCTTCTATGGATGTCTTGAGAGAACGTCTTATTGGAAGAAAAAGCGAAACTAAAGAATCACTTGAGCTTCGGCTTGCTGATGCACGTCAAGAAATGCAGCTTAAGGATAAATACGATGCTGCTCTTATCAATGATTCTTTGGATGAATGTGCGAAAAACCTCAAAGATTTGATGTATGTTTATGAAACTAAAGGAGCCTAAAATATGGCAATGCACAAAAGTGATACACCTTCTGTAGATATTACAAAGCCTGAGATTAACAGTCTTCTCGAAAAAACAGAAGAGAATCCTTTCTTGCTTTGTGCAGTAGCTGCTAAACGTGCATGCGACATTAAAAGCATGATTCGTGGTCAGCATCTACGTGTAGCTGCAATTAACGATATTGACACCATTACTACAGAAGTTTCGGGAAAAGATCCCGTTTCCGCTGCTATGAATGAGATTGATTTGGGTGACTTAAGCTATCAAAAGGATCTTTTTGATGAGGAGCTTCGCGGTTCCAATGCACGTGTTGAGCATAACTTATAACATGCGTGTATACGTGTTCATCTGTTAAATACACGACGCCATGTCGTGTATTTTTTTTGTTACGAAATCTAAGGTAAGGTTGGTTGTATGTTTTCGCGTGTCTGTCTTATTCATTATCACGAAATAGGATTAAAAGGTAAGAACAGGTCTACGTTTGAGCGTCAGCTTATTCAAAATCTTAAACACGGACTGCGTGCTTTTGATCTTGCTGGTGTTGATAGGATTTCGGGTCACGTTCGCATTCGCGTAAAAAGTGGAGATTGTACGCCAGAACTTGCTTGCGCTGCGGCAAAAATACCAGGTGTTGCTCGTGTATCTCTTGCATATTGTGTTGAGCAAGACAAAGACCAAATTTGCGAAGCTTCCGTGTTGGCACTTTCCCACATTCCGCATTTTTTAACGTTTAAGGTTCATGCACACAAATCGTCTACCAATTTTGAGCTTCATACACTTGAGATTAACTGTTTGGTAGGTGAAGCTTTATGTAAGGC
>CAMQEO010000076.1 GCA_946999785.1 uncultured Atopobium sp. | reverse complement strand
GAAAACAGCCTGCAAAATAGCTACATCACTATGGACAAGGACGGAGACGGGCACTATGACGTTCTGTCCGCCTTACAGAAGTCTATTCGCGGGTCTGATGTCAATGCCAGTCTCCATTATGCAGCTCGCTTGATTGAAGCTGGAGACCTTCCCAGTCTCGCACGACGTCTGACGGTCATCGCTTATGAGGACATTGGTCTGGCAAACCCCGATGCTCAGATTCATACAGTGACCGCACTTGAAGCTGCTCAAAAAATCGGGTTCCCAGAAGCTCGCATCCTCATTGCCAACATTGTCATTGACCTAGCACTTTCTCCTAAGTCCAACTCTGCCATAGTAGCTATAGATAAAGCTCTTTCGGATTTGCGACAAAATGGAAACTTACCTATCCCCCGCCATCTACGAGACGGTCACTACGCTGGTAGCAAGGAGCTGGGAAACGCGCAAGATTACAAATATCCACATAACTATCCTGGTAATTGGGTGCAGCAAGACTACCTTCCTGAAAAAATTAAAAATGCCGATTATTTCACTCCGAACGAAAACGGGAAGTACGAACGAGCCCTTGGCATGACTAAAAATAAGATTGAACAACTCAAAAACCACTAAAAAATCGTGGTGTCGTTTGCAAAAAATCAATTTTTTCTCTTGAATTTTTCAAAAATTGTGGTATCATAATTATAGAAACGCTGTGGTGTACGACTTCACACTTAAGTGTTGACCGACTATTTTTTGTATTATTAGGGAAACAAAAGACTTCTAACAGCTTGCAGGCCGTCTCACGCGGAAGCAGCTTCAGTTAGAGCGAGTTGCCCACCTGCTTAATTGCGCGGGTTCAATACAAATCGTGAAGGTCCGGCACCAATACAGCTTTTTCTGTTGCCTCCTTAGCTCAGTTGGTAGAGCAGGGGACTCTTAATCCCAAGGTCGAGGGTTCGACCCCCTCACGACCCACCATTTTTTTCTATTTACATAATCACATGTAGAAACAAATATATATTTCTTTCGCCTTTACTCTAGGTATCTTGTCTACTTATGCCATGTTTTAATTGTTTATCCTTTGCAATAAAAACAACTCTCATGCAGCTCTTGAGACACTAAACACCGTAACCAAAACCAACGAACGTAACAACGCATCAAAAAAAGCTCTTCTGAAAAGAAGAGCTTTACACTATAAACACATGAGAGCGGAATATGGAGATGATGCTACTTTTTAGAAGAACCTCCCAGGTAAGCTCTACGGACATCGTCGTCATGCAACAGCTCTTGTCCTGTACCAGTCTTGGTAAGCGTACCTGTTTCTAAAACATAGCCACGATCTGCAATTGAGAGCGCCATCGAAGCGTTTTGTTCTACCAATAAAATAGTAGTCCCCTGCTCGTTAAGCTCTTTAATGATCGAGAAAATCTCCTTAACCAAAATCGGAGCCAAACCCATAGACGGTTCGTCAAGCATAAGCAAACGAGGCTTACTCATTAAAGCTCTGCCCATAGCAAGCATTTGTTGCTCGCCACCACTCATGGTACCTGCCGATTGCTTAAGACGCTCTTTTAAACGAGGGAAATGCTCGTAAATACGTTCAAGCGTTTGTTTATTCTGTGCATCATTTTGCGTGTATCCGCCCATCATAAGGTTTTCTTCAACACGCATATTGGTGAAAACATGACGGCCTTCTGGACAAAGCGCAAGACCACGACGGACAATTTTATGGGCAGGCATTCCAACAAGGGATATATCCTCAAATAAAATTTCTCCAGACTGAGGTTTCAGCAAACCTGCAAGGGTGTTCAGCGTTGTAGACTTTCCTGCACCGTTGGCACCAATTAAAGAAACGATCTCGCCTTCGTTTATTTCAAAACTGATGCCGCGAACAGCCTTGATCATTCCGTAAGACACATGTAAATCGGAAACTTTTAAAAGCGCCATTTACGCCACCTCCTGTTTACCAAGATAGGCTTCTATAACACGTGGGTCATGTTGAATTTCCTCAGGTGTTCCCTTAGCAATAATTCTTCCGTAATCAAGAACACCAACAGATTCGCACACACCGCATACGAGGTTCATATCGTGCTCAATAAGCAATATTGCAATCTTAAATGTGTCACGGATAATTTCGATATGCTCGGTAAGAGCTGCTGTTTCGGAAGGATTCATACCAGCAGCAGGCTCATCAAGCAACAATAACTTTGGTTGCGTTGCAAGTGCTCGAAGAATTTCCAAACAGCGCTGTTGTCCATATGCCAAATTTCCCGCAGAGGTATAGGCTGTTTTTTGCATGTCAAACAAGCCCAAAAGCTCATATGCCTTCTCTTTAAATTCTCGCTCTTGCTTCCAGTGCTTAGGAAGACGAAAAACATCGCTCACAAGCCCTGTTGACATAGAAGAGTTAAAACCAACCAAAATATTATCGAGCACGCTCATCTGATTAAAAAGTCTAATATTTTGAAACGTTCGTGCTACACCCATTTTATTTACTTGCGTGATGGTTTTACCAGCAGTGTCATAGCCATCTACTAAAACAGTACCGCGCGTAGGCTTATACACATTGGTAAGCAGGTTGAATATGGTAGTTTTGCCCGCACCATTAGGACCTATTAAACCTGCAATTTCGGTTTTACCAATAGCAATATTAAAGTTATCAACGGCTGTAAGACCACCAAAATCGATTCCTAAGTGCTCAGCTTGCAAAACGGGAATCTTTCCAAGATCACGCTCGGGCAATAAATTAGGTGACTCAACAGGAACAAGAATGGAACGCAACCTTTTCCCTAAAGAGAGTGAAGATGACGGCTTATCTTGTAACGTAGTCATTGACTCAACGGAATTGGTGGGGTCTATACCCTCAGCTTCAACTTTTGCAGTTTCATTACTCATGAGCATTCACCTCTTTTTTACCCGACGTACCACGCACTGTCAACATCAGCTTACCAAGAATCCGCGAGAGCGAAAAATCATAAGATCCAAAAAGACCTTTAGGTCTAAATATCATGACTAAAATAAGAACAATAGAGTATGCAATCATACGATAGTCAGAAAATCCTCGCAGTAATTCAGGCAGAACGGTAAGTGTAGTTGCAGATAGAATAGATCCAAGCATAGAACCCATGCCGCCCAAAACGACCATAACCAAAATCTCAACAGATTTCATAAAACCAAATTTTGCTGGAGCAAGAACACCAATACAACCAGCATACAAAACACCTGCAACGCCTGCAAAAAAGGCAGAAAGTACAAAGGCGGTTGTTTTATACATAGTAATCGAAATTCCACTTGCTTCGGC
Organism: uncultured Atopobium sp.; assembly: GCA_946999785.1. Taxonomy (GTDB): domain Bacteria; phylum Actinomycetota; class Coriobacteriia; order Coriobacteriales; family Atopobiaceae; genus Fannyhessea. The sequence continues at coordinate 2,146 of CAMQEO010000076.1, read as the reverse complement.
TGCAATTTCATTGTCGCGAATCGCGTAAATTGCTCTACCCCATCGAGATTTCATAAGCGTATGAATAACAAAAATGGTGATAACGACAAGAACCGATGTATTAATAAAGTTGGTAAATGAAGGTATACCAGTTAAACCTTTTGCGCCTCCCGTAAGAGTAACGTTAAAGGTATCATCAAAATTTTGCATAACCACACGAATGATTTCGGCAAAACCAAGGGTAATGATGGCTAAGTAGTCGCCTTTAAGACGAAGCGCGGGAATACCAATAATTAAGCCACACAGAGCTGCAGCAAGACCACCGATAATTACTCCACCTATAAAAATAGCAACTGCAACGGGAGATAAAAGAACAAAAGCACGCGGTGCAAGATGAAGAGCCTCGGCGCACTTCATAATAAAGATAGCACCCGCGTAACCTCCTACCGACATAAAACCTGCGTGACCAAGTGGTAACTGTCCAAGATAACCTGTTACCAAGTTGAGGGAAACAGCCATAATGATATAAATACCAATTTGTTCGAGAACAGAAATTTGATATCGAGAAATAAATGCAGAAGCAATTAAAAACTGACCAAGCGCAATAACAATCACAATAAGAAGTGTGTTAACAAGATAGCTCACAGGTGTTGAAAGATGAGGCGCACTCTCAAATGCTTGAGTAGCTTGGGCAGCTTGGGCACTCTTGCTTGAAGTTTTTTGAGACGAATGAAATAAACGCATGTTCTTCTCCTAAACTTTCTCATTAATCGGTTTGCCTAAAATACCTGTAGGCTTAACGACCAAAACAACAATAAGAAGCAAAAAGACAATAGCGTCTTTCCAAACAGAGAGACCGCATGCAGAAACCAGCACCTCGGCAAATCCTACTACCAAACCACCGATCACCGCACCAGGGATAGAACCAATTCCGCCTAAAACGGCAGCAACAAAAGCTTTTGTTCCAAGCATAACACCCATGGTTGGACTTGCTTGCGCATAAGCCATGCTATAAAGAACAGAACCAATACCAGCAAGTACACAACCAAGTGCAAAGGTAAACGAAATAACGGTGTTAACGTTAATACCCATTAAACGAGCGGCTCCCATATCTTCGGATACGGCACGCATAGCAGCGCCAAGCTTGGTTTTTTTGACTAAAAGCGTAAGAACCGCACATGATATTCCAGTAACAACAATGGTAATAACAGCTACGGTAGAAATAGGAAGCCCCATAAACTCAGATGATGACACTTCAAAGAAGTTAGGAAGAACTTTTGCATCGGCACCAAAAATTAATTGTGCACAATTCTCAAGAAAATACGAAACGCCAATTGCGGTAATAAGCAAAGATAAGCGAGGAGCATTTCTTAAAGGTGCATACGCAAGCTTTTCGATAACAATACCCAAAAGCGTACAGACAAATATCGTTGCTATAATAGCAGGTATAGGACCAATTCCTAACTGAACTAAACAAAGCCAAGAGATATATGCACCAACCATAATAATATCTCCATGTGCAAAGTTGAGAAGCAGGATAATTCCATACACCATAGTGTAGCCCAAAGCAACGAGCGCATAAATACTACCAACCTGCAACCCGTTAAGAATTTGCATTCCTATCATCTCAAACCTCCTTATCACGATAACAACTGATGATGTGTTGAAAAAATATATAAACAATTAAGTACAAAGAAAATACGGTCTTTTTATATGGCAAAACCCTTATGCCTTTACATCTTGCATAAGGGTTTACCAAAATTAAAGATTAGTTATTTTGCTTCAATAACCTGAAATACCTTTTGTTTACCCTTATCAAAGGTAACAACAAGGGTAGATTTAACTGGATCACCAGTTCCTTCAAATGCAATAGAACCTGTTACACCGTCCACTTTATCCTGAGCAATGGCGTCAATGAGAGCTTGCTTGTACTCTTCGGTTCCAGGTTTAACGTCGCCTTTATCGTCAACGGTTTTCAAAGCTGCACACATCATCATTGCGGCATCATAACCAAGTGCGCAGAAGTTAGAAGGATTCTTGCCATACTCGTCGTGATAAGCTTTAACAAAGTCTTTGACTTTGTCATTATCATTTTCAACAATGAACGGGCAATTATAATAGCAACCTTCCAAATCTTCTGGTGAAGCATACTTATCATCACCGTCAA
>CAMQEO010000075.1 GCA_946999785.1 uncultured Atopobium sp. | reverse complement strand
GTTCTTCACGTAATACAGACTCATTGAGCCAACAAATTGGTGACTTTTTGCAAGGACGCAACGGATTAGACGAGCTTTCCTTGTTCTTGCTTGAAATTACCGTTATTTTGTTTGTACTTAATACACTTTTGTTTCACCAGCTCTTTCTGGCATGGTTGATTGTTTTTCTTGTGGTTTATATCGTGTTTAGATGCATGTCTTATAACATTTCCGCACGCCGCAAGGAATCTTATGCTGTGGTAAGTAAATTAGGAGCTTTTCGTCTGTGCATTTCTCAGCCGCTTCTTTTTGTTAAAGAAGTAAAAGATTACAAGCACCTCAGTTGCGCCCAATGCCATCAGCATATGCGTGTACCTCGTGGAAAGGGAATTATTCGCGTAACGTGCCCTCAGTGTAAGCACTCGTTTGAGAGCAAATCTTAAAGGTGAAAAGCGCTTTGTCTACACCTTATATCGTATTTCTTACTGGAGGAATCGCGTCGGGTAAGTCGCTTGTGGGGCACTATCTTAAAACGCTTGGTGCTTTGCGTATTGATTTAGATGAGCTGTATCATGAAATTTTGGCTTCAGATACACTATGCCAACAACAGCTTGTAGCATCTTTTGGAGTAGATATCTTATCTGGATCCACCATTGACCGCCCAACGCTTGCGCATAAAGTATTTGGTAATCCACAAGCACTTGCAGAACTTGAACGTATTACACATCCTTTTGTCTTTTGTGCACTTAAGTTGCGCATACAAGAGCTTTGTGCAAGTTCAAAGTCTTTATCGTCTCAGCGCATGATTGTAGTTGAGGTTCCGCTTATTAATAAAGTTTCGGAAGTGAGCTATTTGGCAGATGAAACACTAGCTCTTATTGCACCCCGAAAGGCTCGTTTGCGCTACGCAAAAGTTCGTGGGCTCTCTAAAGAGCAGATGTATGCGCGTATGGCTGCACAAGTAGGGGACTCACTGCTTTGTCGTAAGAGCGATACACTTATTTTAAATGCAGGTTCGGTATCAATGCTTAAGCAACATGTTAAAGCGTGGTATCTTAGCCGTATGCAACGGATCGTTAAAGGATTATAAACATGGGTAAGCCTCGGTTTTTTCGCTGGTTTAGAGTAATACCACTTATTTTTGTGATAGCAATATCGGCTGTTGTTCTTTTTGTTCATGTAAGCCAAGATAAACAGATTGCAAAAACGTTCTATCCAGTTTCGTATGCAAAGATTATTAAACAGGCATCTCAAAAATATGGTGTTGATCCCTATCTTGTGTGTGCGGTTATTAAGTGTGAGTCTAACTGGAATAAAGATGCTAAATCTCAGGCAGGTGCAGTTGGACTTATGCAGATTTTGCCCGAAACCGCTCAACATATGGCAAACAAAGGTTTAATTTCTTCAAAATCATATCCCTATCAGGATCTGTTTAATCCAAAGAATAATATTGAGTACGGCGTGGCATATCTTGCATATTTGCAATCTCAACTTTCAAGTCGAGATGAAGTTATTGCGGCTTATAACGCAGGACCAGGCAAAGTTCAGGAATGGAAACACGGCGGTGATGACCCCATTCATAAAAATATAACCTATGCCGAAACCAGCATTTATCTCACCAATGTTAATCAGACCTATGAAATTTACAAGCATCTTTATCCTGACGGTATCGATTCATAGAGGATGCATGATGAGTGCTTACAATCATTTTGGTGCAGAACTTGTTCGATTTGGACATTCAAAACAGCAGCAACCCTTTAAAGTTGTTGCTGATTTTGTACCTAAAGGAGATCAGCCTCGCGCAATTAACGCTCTTACCAAAGGCGTAATGCAGGACAAGCTGCGTTATCAAACGCTTCTTGGTGTAACGGGTTCGGGTAAAACATTTACCATGGCAAACCTTATTGAGCAAACGCAAAAAACAACGCTTATTATTGAGCCAAATAAAACGCTTGCCGCGCAAGTTGCAAGTGAAATGAAAACGCTTTTCCCTCATAATGCGGTTGTCTATTTTGTTTCGTACTACGATTACTATCAACCTGAAGCGTATATTCCGCAGACTGATACCTATATAGAAAAAGATTCGTCCATCAACGAGGAAGTCGAAAAATTACGACATCAAACAACTTCAAGTTTGCTTTCGCGCCGTGATGTAATTGTAGTTGCGTCTGTATCATGCATTTACGGTATTGGAAGTCCGCAAGATTATGCAGGTCTTGCGCCTACTATCGACAAAAATACGCCGCTTGAACGTGATGATTTTATACGAAGTCTTATTGATATTCAATATGATCGAAACGATGTTGATTTGATCCGTGGAACGTTTCGTGTACGTGGCGATTGCGTTGATGTGTTTACACCTTATGGCGAGCATCCCATTCGTGTATCTTTTTTTGGCGATGAGATAGAGATGATTGCCGAATTTGACGAGGTAACCGGAGATACGCTTTCGCAGTATGATGCGCTTCCCATTTGGCCAGCTACGCATTATGTGAGCGCGCGGCCTAAGATAAATCATGCAATTCTTACGATTAGAGATGAGCTTGAAGCGCGCGTGCAAGAGCTCAAAGCACATAATATGCTTCTTGAAGCTCAGCGTTTGCAACAAAGGTGCACCTACGATTTGGAAATGCTCGAAACGATGGGGTTTTGTTCGGGTATCGAAAATTATTCACGCCACTTGGATGGACGCAAGCCCGGTGAGGCTCCCTATACACTTATAGACTATTTTCCTGCGGATATGCTGTGCATTATTGATGAGTCGCATGTCAGCATTCCTCAAATTAGAGGCATGTATGAAGGTGACCGATCGCGCAAAATTACCCTTGTTGACCACGGTTTTAGGCTCCCTTGTGCTCTTGATAATCGTCCTTTGCGTTATGACGAATTTGAACAGCGTATACCGCAATTTGTTTTTGTGTCAGCAACACCAGGCGATTATGAACTGAGCGTAAGTCAAAACGTTGTTGAGCAAGTTATTCGCCCTACAGGTTTACTAGATCCTAGCGTTGAAATTCGTCCAACGCGTGGTCAAATTGACGATTTGGCGGACGAAATTCGCCTACGCGTGGCAAAGCATGAACGTGTGCTTGTTACAACACTTACCAAACATATGGCAGAAGATCTTACCGAACATTTGCTTGACGAGGGCTTTAAGGTAAACTACATGCACTCAGACACCGCTACGCTTGATCGTATTGATATTATTCGCGCTTTGCGCGAAGGTGCATTGGATGTTTTAGTGGGCATTAACCTTTTGCGCGAAGGTCTTGATATTCCCGAGGTCTCGCTTGTAGCCATTCTTGATGCGGATAAAGAGGGTTTTCTTCGTAATAAACGTTCGCTCATTCAAACTATGGGGCGTGCAGCACGAAATGCAGCTGGTTCAGTTATTATGTATGCAGATCGTATGACTGATTCTATGCAAATTGCCGTAGACGAAACAAAACGCAGACGCACCCTGCAAATGCGTTACAACACTCAGCATCATATTGTTCCTCAAACTATCAAAAAATCAATGGTGGACGTTACAAGTTTTATACAAGCGGCACATGAAACGCTCGATTCCAAACAGCGTAAAGACGGCGTTTTCTATACTGCTTCAGGTACGCTTTCTGACAACAACGAAACACATCAACCTTCAAAGAGCTCAGGCGAAAATTCTGCAACTCAGCTTTGTTCGTCGCTTGAAGGTATGCCAAAAGAAGATGTCGCCAAGATTTTGGGCGCACTGCAAGACGAAATGCTTGCGGCGTCGGCTTCTATGGACTTTGAACGTGCAGCCAAGTTACGTGACCAAATTGTAGAGGTTCAAAGCGTTCTAGAAGGTTTGTCAGCTGATGATATACTTGCCCGTCTCAAAGTACGGGCTCGCTCAAAAAGTAGTTTTGGTCGCGCGCGTAGTAGGTTTAAGAAATAAGTTTTTGTGCGTTGTATACGTTCTTTGTATAACAAGTTTTGAGTAATATGTATGATTGCAGCAAAATTGCTTCGGACACCTTGTATATCTTCTAAGAACAACTCACGTATTATCATTTTTTTGTCTGCTTAAACGCGTGCGCGTGTGGTCGTCGTCTTTATAATTTTTAGGTTATTAATATGATAAAATTATGATTCACCCTATTTGATATATACTAAGTTCCCTTTGGTGTGTAAGATTCTTATGCACTATATACAAGTCGGTCTCATTACCGTGTAAATATGATTTTATTTGGGTAGTAAGTATTAAACTCCATAAGCTTAAAGCTACACGAACGCATTTCACTGAACACGATGAGAGTTAATTAGAAAGTACGGAGGAAACATGGATCAATACAGACCGCTTAATGATCATGTATACGAGTATATTATCGCGTTAATCAATGATGGAAAGATTACCGCTGGTGATCGCGTAAGTGAGCAAATGATCTGTGATGCTATGGGCGTCTCACGTACGCCTGTACGTGAAGCACTTATCAAGCTGTCTGACGATGGCTACCTAGACAACGAACTTCGCAAAGGTTTTCGTGTTCATGGATTTGATGAACAGGCTGCTGTTGAGATTTTCCAAATTATAGGACCGCTTGAAGGTCAAGCTGCTTGTCTTGCGGCTCAGCATTTAACGGATAGTGATTACCAGCAGTTGCAATTTTTAATCGATTCCATGGATCTTGCAATTCGTGGAGGTCTTCTTTCGCAGTACGATCAGCTTCAGCGTGCGTTTCATGAGTATTTTGTTTCACGTTGTGGCAATGAGCGTTTAATAAGCCTTCTTCAGCAGCAAAAACGTTATTTTATTCGTCGTGAGCACGCGAGTAATCATACCGAAAGAATGCTTGAGGTTGTTCGTTCTGCTAACGAAGACCATCAGAAAATTGTTGATTTGCTTAAAGCTCACAAATTGGATGAACTCTTTACGTTTATTTGCAATGTTCATTGGGACTCATCAAAAACTAATCTTGTAACATGGTAAGGTGGATCATCTCGATTTATCTTTAAGGTGCAAACTTTTTTTGCAGAGCAGATAGAATATATGGTATTCTATCTGCTCATCTGTCTAGAACGTATAAGGAGGCTGTTAGATGAAACCAAAAATTGTTGTTGCGTGTGGAACTGGTGTTGCTTCTTCTCAGATTGTTGCAGCCGAACTTATGCAATTTTGTACTAAACATTCATTTGATGTTGAGATCCAGTGTGTACCAATTAAGGATTTACCTTGTGCGCTTAAAGATGCTGCGGTTTATGTTTCTCTTGTTAAATCATCTCAATACAATGATGTGCCTGTGATTAACGGAATACCGTTTTTGACTGGTAAGGGAGCGCGTGTTGAACTTGCGCATCTTACGCAGATTCTTAAAGACTTACATGCTAAAACATGTAAACGCCTCAAGAATTAAACATCCAAACTCCCTAAGCTAACAGGCAATTAATCGCTGCGCGTTGAAGAAGTGAGCCTTTGAGTAAGCGCTTGTGCCGCGCGTAGG
>CAMQEO010000074.1 GCA_946999785.1 uncultured Atopobium sp. | reverse complement strand
GTGCATACGTATGATTTTATAGACGTTATAGACCAAGAAGCTGCAAAACGTGCAGCTTCTTGGTCTATGACATCTATAAAATCATAGGTATGAACAGGTTGGCTTAGGCGTTTTTTAAGAACCACCGCACTTGTATCGCTACATTTTCGCATAAGCCAAGGAATACCATTTATAAATTCGCTTAGACGCTGACAGTAAAGCGTATGCTTGGTATGAATATCGTTTACACTTAAAGCTGAACAAACCACCATTTTATGTAAAGCGCGCGCTAACTTATAATATGCCATATACCCTCGTATAGGACACACGCTTCCATCCAAGGCAAGCTCACCTATAAATAGACACTTTTCAATATCGGCTAAAGGCATCGAGTGCGTTAGATAGAGCAGTGCCACCGCAATTGGTAAATCAAATCCAGCTCCCGTTTTTCTTATCTCACCAGGTGAAAGATTGATAGTAATATGTTTTCTGGGTAAATTAACGCCTATGCTTTTAAGCGCACAGCGCACGCGCGAGCGAGATTCTAAAACCGATATATCAGGATTTCCCACAAGCGTTATCCCAGGAATACCACTTGAAGTAGAAACTTCAACTTTAACTGAAATTGCCTCTATTCCTCGCAGCATAGCCGTGTGAATGGTAACAGCCTCACTCATAAAGCCCGTCCCATTCAAATGCAGACTGTATATGTCTTAGCTGAGCATGTGAATCATCCAATATTGCCAACGCAATAACATCAAAACGTATGTTTTCGCACATAGGATAAGCAGTGTTATAACTACGAGCCAAGGCAATATAGCGCGATTGTTTTTGTTTATCAACAGCAATCTCGGGAAAGAGCTTCCCTGATTTGTTTTGCAAGCGTGTTTTTACTTCAACAAAAACGGTCTCATCACCTTTTGAGGCAATGATATCAACTTCACCATCTGCGCATTTCCAATTACGATCCAAAATTTCAAAGTCCTGCCGTTCTAAAAAACAACAGGCAAGATTTTCACCCAACGTGCCAAGTTCCTTGTTATTTAAAGTGTTAACTGCGGACTTGCGCGGAGTATCAACCGATTCGTTGGTTTTTTCTTTTGTCTGTCTCTTATTGCGTTTTGTAGTTTTTTTCTTGTGTGGTGCACAAGACTCGATAGGATCCGCAGAAGCTATCCTTGATTCAAAATGTTCCTTCATGCTGCCTTCTTTCCTGAAGCTTTGCCTAAAGGAAATTTTGAACCTACAAACATGCACAAAACTTGGCGCTAACTTGCAAAAAGCATATTTGTAGATAACCTAAAAAATACTCGTAACAAAAGGAAAAATCGCATTACATAGATTCTCAAGCGACCGTAAAATGTTTACAGAATGATTTGCGATGTATAGGGCTTAAACCATAGGTTTTAATCGCATCAATATGTGCTTTAGAACCATAGCCTTTATTTTCAGCAAAATGATATTGAGGATAGCGTGTATCCAAATCTTGCATAAGACGATCACGGGCAACCTTTGCAACAATTGATGCAGCGGCAATACAAGCAATACGGCTATCACCTTTTACAAGTGTTTTCTCTTTGGGATGTGCATGGATGGGATTGCCATCGATCAACACACAGTCTGGCTCAAGGCCAGTTTGCAAAATAGCACACTTCATGGTTTCGCGCAGGCAAGAAACAATACCAAATCTGTCAATATCCTCAGGACTTGTAAATGCGATTCCAATCGCTGTGGCACTCGCACGAATTTGTATATCTAAGCGCTGGCGTTCCAAAGGGGTCAGCTTCTTTGAATCGTTAAGACCCCATATGTGAGGTGCCTCGGGAAGAACCACCGCAGCTACCGCCAAAGGTCCAGCAAGAGGACCGCGTCCAACTTCATCAACGCCAATGATGGTGCCCATCCCACCTAATTCTTGCTGAAGTGAATACATATCATTAACGCGCGCACGCTCCTTGCATTCTAATTCATAACGCTTAGCAGCTCTTTTAACTGCTGCTTGCACGCTCTTTCGCTCATCATGTGAATACTGCTGAATTACATCCTTAAGCCCCTTAAAGGGTGCATCACGCAAGACAGCAGCAATTTCTGAACATGTAAGCGTAACAGGCGTACACACGCTCTGTTCAGTGTGCAAATGAGATGATAAATTATCCATGATGAGCGCCTCAGACGTGGCTGGTACATAGCACAAAAAGGATGGGCGATTTTTCTGCTCATACCAGTATAAATAAAGACAATAACAAAAAAGCCACCCGAAGGTGACTTTTCATGCGGCTTAGCTTAGCGTTTCTCACGAATGCGTGCAGCTTTTCCAACACGATCGCGAAGATAGTAAAGCTTAGAACGATTAACGTCACCGTGACGTACAACTTCAAGCTTTGCAATCTTGGGTGAGTGAAGCGGGAACGTACGCTCAACCCCTACACCAAAGCTCATTTTACGAACAGTAAATGTTTCACGCGCGCCTGCACCGCTCATACGGATAACGTCGCCTTGAAACACCTGCTCACGCTCACGTTCACCCTCTTTAATACGATAGTGAACTTTAACATTGTCGCCAGGAATTACGTGTGGCAAATCTTCACGTATTTGCTGACGCTCAAGTGCTTGAATGTAATCCATTACACATCCATTCTCTAGAGGTGCCGACACATGTGAACGACACATAGCTATACATACAAATTGAAATATTACCGCACAATTTGGGTTCAAACGCGATAAAACTTAAAAGCTACAGAAACCTTCGCAATATGCACATGTTACCATGACGGGCGTACAGGAACAGATATATACAATCCTAAACAAAACAATACAAACAAACGCATTTAACTACATAGTTGTTTCTTTAAGATACAAGACTTCATTTTTTGTTCAACTAATGATATACCTTGCACAGAAATAACTGCAAAAGCCAATGAAAGTACACAGCTTAAGAGAGCAACGCCGTACCAAGGAATTCCGACAAACAAATATGCTACCAGCTGCTCGGCAGGAAAACCCCACAAAAAGATACTATATGAATAATCATGCTTCTGGCTGAAGTGCTCAAAAATGGGTTTTGTTCCCCACCCTCCCCATATGGTAAGGTAAGGAAAGAAAAGTAACATAGCAGCTAAGTCATGTCCAAACAAGATGAGAAGGACACACAAAAGACAAGCCGCTAAACATAAACGATAATCTAAAGGCACTTTATCGCGATAAACCCAAATTTGAATACCAATATAAAACTCAAGTAATGCTCTGACAAAACTAAGCATCGTATACGATCCGAATACATAGTAAAGAAGTGCACATACCGCAACAATAACGTTGAGAGCGCACATGTATGTGTGCTTAAAATGTGTGAGCTTATAAAGTCCAAAGCAAAAGAGGTAACATATGAACTCCGCGGTAATTGCCCAAAGGGATGCATTTACCACATGAGGATACGGATTGTTCTCAAAGACTCCCGGTAAAGCATGTATTGGAATAAGACAAATATTCAGCAGATAGCGGTAGGTATCAGCAGATGTAACGTACGCTTCAAAAGAATACGTAGTGACACATAATCCCAGTATAAAAACTGAACAAAGCACGCAAAAAATTAACTCGGGGAATATACGCAATAGGCGGTTTTTGAAAAACTTCCTGACAGAAGAATGAGTTTCACAACTTTTTGCAATAAGAATCCCACTGATAAGAAAGAAAAACGCAACAGCAATACCACCGATACTTAAACGATTTTGCGTAATAACGTCTAAAGGAGTGCCAAGAGCACCTGATCCTTCACTTACCGTAAAGGAATGCGAAAAAATAACAGAAAATGCAGCTATAAAACGTAAAAAATTAAGATTATTATGCCGTGTAAGCACACGCGTATTAAAAGGCAGATCTTGCATATATCAGTAATCCATATCTTTATATCGTCCCAGTTAAACTAGAAGGTGGAACAAAAAAAACGGTACAACCTTCATACAAAGATTGTACCGAATTTACACATCTGCTAACGAATGTGCACAGAATCAAAAGAACTGAACACTTTGCACGGTTTAACACGTTGTATTTGAACCACAGTGTTTATTCAACCTGAGCAGGTCCGCCATTAGAATTGATCTTAGCTTGTGCTCCTGCCAAACGAGCAATAGGAACACGATAAGGCGAGCAGGATACATAATCTAATCCAAGGTCATAATACATCTGGATAGATTGAGGATCTCCTCCGGTCTCACCACATACACCACACACGATAGTTGGATTAGCTTGGTGACCACCCTTAACAGCTACATCTACCAATTTTGCAACACCTGAGTCAAGCGTTTCAAATGGGTTACTCTTCAAGATCTTTTTATTAAGATATTGAGGAATAAAAGCAGACTCAACGTCATCACGTGAGAAACCAAATACCGTTTGAGTAAGGTCGTTGGTACCAAAGCTAAAGAAGTCTGCATATTTACCGATCTCATCTGCCGTTACAGCTGCACGAGGAAGCTCAATCATGCATCCAACAGGAATGTGAAGCTCAACACCTTCTGACTCGGCAACAGCTTCGACAACATCTTCAATTTGGCTGCGTACAAGCTTAAGCTCTTCAACGGTAGAAATAAGCGGAACCATGATTTCTGGGCATGGATTAAATCCTTCTTTTTTAAGACGTGCAGCAGCACCTGCAATAGCACGAACTTGCATGTCGTTAAGCTCTGGATACACAATACCCAAACGACAACCACGAAGTCCCAGCATGGGGTTAGCTTCTTGGAACGAATCAAGACGAGCAAGGTGTGCACGCATGGCCTTAAGGGTTGTGTCATGCTCACCGCGTGCTTCAGCATGTGCAAGCTGTACAGCAACTGCACGTGGATCATCCAAGAACTCATGCAGAGGTGGGTCAAGCAAACGAACGATAACATTTCTGCCGTCCATAGCTTTAAACATACCAACAAAGTCTTCGGTTTGAACACGAAGGAGCTGACCTAAAGCTTGCTGCTTTGCGCCATCGGACTCAGCCAAAATAAAGGACTGAATAATTTGTTTACGCTCGCCCAAGAACATGTGCTCGGTACGATCCAAACCAATACCATCGGCTCCAAAATCAACAGAGAGTTGTGCGTCAGCTGGATTATCGGCATTGGTACGAACACCAAAGATACGGCCACGAGATGCATCACGGCGGACATCATCTGCCCACTCAAGAATGGTTTCAAGGTCTCCCGTAAGCTCGGGACGAGTTAGAGGAACCTCTCCGAGAATAATATCACCTGTTGTTCCGTTAATAGAAATGATATCGCCCTCATGAAGAACTACACCAGTACCACTAATTTCTACCTGCTTAGCTTTTGCATCAATACGAAGTGCCTCTGCACCGCATACACAAGGAGCACCCATACCACGTGCAATTACAGCCGCATGCGAAGTTTTTCCACCATGAGAAGTTAAAATACCTTCTGCCGCAACCATACCACGCAGGTCATCTGGAGTAGTTTCCCAACGTACAAGAATGCAAGGTTTCTCTATATTGTGATAGTG
>CAMQEO010000073.1 GCA_946999785.1 uncultured Atopobium sp. | reverse complement strand
GTGTGTCTAATAGCATCCAAAAGCGACGTTTTACCGTGGTCAACGTGACCCATAACGGTAACCACAGGCGGACGTGGTTTAAGGTCTTTAGGATCGTCGTAGAACGAGAAGGTATTTTCTTCTTCTTTAGTCATAATCTTAATGTCACGATGCATGTCATCGGCAACAAGTTCAATAAGATCATCAGACATAGACTCGGTAAGCGTTAAAGGAGAACCCAACAAGAATAAGCGTTTGATAATATCGTTAGCATTAACGTTTAACAGCTTAGACAAGTGAGAAACGGTAGAACCTTGCGGAACTTTAATAGTATCAAGTTGTGAAATGTCTTGATCGTTAGCAAGAGCTTCTTGAATCTTTTGTTGCTCTGCTGCTTGCTCCGCCTGTTGTTGTCTGCGCTCTTTACGCTTTTTGCGCCGACCAGTAGAAGCACGATTTGCCTCTTCAACAGCCTCGCGCGCCTCTTCAAATACACGCGCATGACTGTAAGCTGCAGCTTCACGCGCCATGCGAGAATAGCGATCTTCTTCACTAGACTCCTGACGACGTCCGCGCTTTGGCTTACGTGAGCGACTTTGCTCAGAGTCATTGTAATCCATGTCATCTCGTGACATATGAGAGGAACTACGACGACGCTTACTATGGGGCACCTCAGCAGAATCAATACGAGATGGTGCCTCATCTGAAGAGACGTGAAGTGTCGATGAAGCTTTATGCGTTTTTTCATGCGCAGGCGAGGGCGTAGCTTGCGCAGAAGTTTTATGAGCACTTTTTGTATGTTTGTGCTCTGCCTTTTCCTTTTTTTGCGCAAGGTTTTCTTGTAAAACTGCTTCTTGCTGCGCAATCTGATCTAAAAGACTCGAAAAACCTGAAGTTGCACGAGGAGCGGTATCTTTAACACGGTTGCGCTCTTGTTCAGCTTCAAGGCGCGCCTTTGCTGCAGCGGCCTCTTCTTCTGCACGCTTACGAGCTGCTTCGGCAGCTTTGCGTTTCTTCTCTTCTTCTTTGCGCTCTGCTTCACGACGAGCTTCAGCTTCGAGACGTTGTTTTTCCGCAGCTTGCTCGGCCTTCTTTTCTTCTTCAGCGCGCTCTTGTGCGGCTTTAAGCTTCTTGGCTTCAATCTCGGCAGCACGAGCTTCTAAAATAGGCTGCAGGCTCTTTTTAATAATAGAGATATATGCATCTTCAATGGTTGAAGAAGCACTTTTAACGGGAATCTTAAGTTGAGCTAAATGGTCAAGCATCTCTTTGCTTGACATTCCGTAATCTTTAGCAAGGTTATGTACGCGGGTTTTTGCCATATAAACACCTTTCGTTGGGGGCTGTGTCGGATTTCGTGGGAAAGCCGCGCACTAAATGAGTGAATCTGGGTCATCAGAAAAATCGCTTTGAACACCCGTTGCAAGTTGTTCATGCAGACGGCAATATCTAGAACCCGGACGGGCAACATTGCGGCACTGACCTTTATCATCGCTTACAAATTCGCAGCGATAGTCACCGTCTTTGTCAACGGGCTGTGGCGCTTTCTTAAGATCGCGTAAAATGTCGGCTGCAAGTGTTTCGTTTTTGATATCAATATGCATTCCCGTAAGGCGCGCAGCTAAACGAGCGTTTTGTCCCTCTTTACCAATAGCTAAGGAAAGCTGATCATCAGGAACAATCACGGTTGCATAATTATTTTCTTTATCAACTAAAACGCGTGAAACTTTTGCAGGCGAAAGCGCATGAGCAACATTGATTGCAGGATCATCGCTCCACATAACAACATCAACGCGCTCACCTCGAAGCTCTGAAACCACCGTGCGTACACGCGAACCTTTAGGACCAACACAAGCGCCTACTGGATCGAGGTGTGGATCTGTGGAGCTTACTGCAATTTTTGAACGAACACCAGGCTCACGCGCAACAGAAGCAATTGAAACAACGCCATCAAAAATTTCAGGTACTTCCAACTCAAACAAACGCGAAATAAGATCGGGGTGTGTACGCGATACAACAATGGATGGGCGCTGACGCTCTCCTCTAATTTGTTGCTGATTAGCATGAGGGTCACGAACCTCAACAATTAAAGCACGAAGACGCTGATTGTGGGCATAGTGCTCATTGGCAGGACGCTCATTTCTTTCGTCAGGATAGCGATGAGGATCAAAATAAGGAAGCTCTGCCTCTACCCCATCACGTATTTTAATAATGGCAAAATCGGAGGTAGTCTGCAAAACAGTACCTGTGATAAGATCGCCAACGCGCTTTGAAAACTCTTCAAAAATCTGCTGACGACCAGCGCTGCGGATGATTTCGGCAAGTTCTTGCTTAGTATGCTGTACAACTAAACGGCTTGCTTCTTTTGGCGTTACATCGCGCTCATCAAAGTCTTGATACTCCCCTGTTTCGGGATCGGGCTCACCTTTGGGAATAAGCTCATACACATATACTTTACCCGTAACACGATCAATCGTGACGCGTGCTCCATGTTCAAGATGTAAAATATCTGCATAATTTTTGGCAAGGGTTTGTTCAAGTCGATCAACAATATAAAGCTCGTCTAAATGAGTTTTTTGGCAAATATCAATAAGTGCTTCTACCATGTTCGATGCCATATGTAAATCCTTTCAACAAAGGCGAATACCGCCGTTCATGCTTTTTGTAATCTAGCCTAGCTGTACGTTATAACTAAAATGTAGGTTTAATTTTGCATGACTTCACGTCATCTATCGTAAACGTCATATCATTACCATCAACCGTGAGGGTAAATGTATTGCCTTCAACAGATGAAAGCTTGCCGGTAAAACGTTTGCGTCCCTCTTGTGCACGCGTAATAAGTTCTACCTCTTGACCACAGAAACGCTCAAAGTCATGAATGCGGCGAAGAGGACGCGCAAGACCAGGAGATGAAACCTCCAACGTATAAGAAGAATCAATTGGATCAAGGCTATCAACAACTTCATTAATCCATTCACTTTGAGCAGCTACTTCATCAAGTGTAATAGTTGGTAAGCTCTCATCAAGATGGCCGATACGCAGGCGAATAACTGGAGCTGTTCGTGTTCCCGCTAGTTCAACATCAACAATATCAATGCCTCTTGGCGTAGCCGCTTCTTCCAAAGCGTTGAGCAAGGTTGTCTGAATATCTTCTAAGCTCACGTGCACTCCTCACCACACAAGATCTAACCGATACATATTAAAAGGAAGCAAGGTCGAAAAACCTTACTTCCTTCCAAAAGTCAAAATAACTTACATTTAGTTTAGCACAACAAACGCATCACCACAACATATGCACGTTTGCTTCGTGCATACGTGCAAGAACACGTGCAAACAACAAGCTCACAAGGAACTAGCCATGCAAAAAAACTAGAAAGCAACGATGTTTACTAATTTATGAGGAATCACAATCACTTTTTTCACTGTTTTTCCTTCGAGTTGACCAGCAACACATTCAAGAGCTGCTTGTTGTACAGCCTCAGAAGATGCCCCAGCATCAACTTCCACATGACCGCGCACCTTACCTTGAATTTGAACCACAATTTCGATATGTGACTGTTTTGTACGTTCTTCATCAAATGCAGGCCAAGACGCATCATAAATTGAATCAAACGGCTTTGAAGTATCAACAAATGCCTGCTGATAAATTTCTTCAGCCCAATGCGGACACACAGGAGCTAGCAGCATAACAATGTCATGTGCCAAACGCAGCGCAAGGCGTGGATTAAGGGTTTCGTGCTGATCTACAAAACACTTAGACGCAGCATTAACCAACTCCATAATTGCAGAAATAGCCGTATTAAATTGATTTTTATCAAAGTCGCGTGTGCATTTAAGGCCAAGTGTATGAAGCGTACGAACGAGCTCTTGCTCAGCGTGGGTAAGATTTGCATGCTCCAAAGCAGAATCATCTGGAGGCAAGATTGTGCTCAAATGCGCATCGCGAGCTGCAAAAATAAATTGCCAAACAAGACGCCATGCGCGCTTGAGAAAACGATTAGTACCTTGAACAACTTCGGTATCCCAATCGAAATCTTTCTCGGGCGGCGCAATAAACAAAATCGCCAAACGCAATGTATCAGCACCAAATGGCTCAATAACACTTGAGGGTGGCACAACGTTACCCTTAGATTTGCTCATAGTATCGCCGTGTTCATCGCGAACCATACCTTGACACAAAAGATTGGTAAACGGCTCGTCAATAGAGCATAGACCTAAATCGCGCATAACTTTTGTCCAAAAACGAGAGTACAAAAGGTGCAAAATAGCGTGCTCAATGCCACCAATATAGTTATCTACCGGCATAAAACGCTCAACGGCTTCTTTAGAGAAAGGAAGCTCGCTATTGTGAGGATCGCAATACCTAAGGAAATACCAGCTTGAACAGGTAAATGTATCCATAGTATCGGTAATGCGACGAGCAGGCTTTCCGCATTGAGGACACGTAGTTTCATAGAATTCTTTTGAATCAGCAAGTGTTTGGCCATTCTCAAGATTTAAGTGCTTAGGCAATAACACAGGCAAATCTTTAAGCGGAACAGCAACATCACCACATGACTCACAATGAATCATAGGAATTGGATTTCCCCAATAACGCTGACGAGAAATAAGCCAATCACGCAAACGATATTGAACAGTCTTACGAGCGCAACCCTTGTTAGTAAGGTACTCAGTAATAGCTTGCTCAGCTTGAGAATGCTTGCCACCCTTCATTCCCGTGAAGGGGCCTGATTGCACAAGATACCCTTGTGCTTCCATTGCTTGATCCCATGAAACATGGCGCACCTTTAGCTCTTTTTCATTGCAAAGCTCATCGTAGAGTTCGTCATCTTTAGAACAAATGATAGGCGCAATTTCAAGATTATACTTTTGAGCAAAATCAAAATCACGTTGGTCGCCGCATGGAACACCCATAACAGCACCCGTGCCGTAATCACTTAAGACATAATCGGCAATCCAAATAGGTACCAGGCGATTGTTAACAGGGTTAAGGGCATATCGACCGGTAAATACACCATTCTTTTCACGATGAGAACCTTGACGATCAACAGCAGAAATTTTCTCGGTAGCAGCTTTGAGTTTAAGAAATTCCTCTTCGTGAGCAGAACCTTGAACTAATTTTGCAGCAACTTCACTTTCGGGAGGAAGTACCAAAAACGATACACCATAAATCGTATCTGCACGCGTGGTAAATACCGTAAGTTTTTCTAGTTCACCTAAGGAAGATCTTTGTTCATCGGTTAGAAATTCCGTTTGCTCACTGACAAGCTTTTCGCTATCACGCGCAGCAAGAACAGAAAAATCAATCTCGGTACCAACAGAGCGGCCAATCCAATTTTTCTGTTGTGAAATAACATTTTCTGGCCAACCGGTAAGCGTATCAAGATCATCAAGAAGCTCTTGAGCATAAGCGGTAATCTTAAAATACCATTGTGAAAGCTTCTTTTTTTGGCTGATTGTATCACAACGCCAGCATCTTCCGTTGATAACCTGCTCATTAGCAAGAACAGTTTTACAAACAGG
>CAMQEO010000072.1 GCA_946999785.1 uncultured Atopobium sp. | reverse complement strand
GTTTGGGTTTCATAGGTTTCAAGGCGCTTTTGGATAGTTTCGGGCTTATCGTCATCGCGTTGATACATCTGACCACCACAAGCAGGGCAAACGTCGCAACCAGCAGGAGCTGTGTACGCACATGCTCGGCAAGTTCTGCGAGAACTAAGGCGCTCAACAATTAAGTCTTTAGAGACATTGACATAAAGCGCACCATCAAGGGTTTTACCAAGCGTTGCAAGTTCGGCGTCCAAAACTTGAGCCTGCTCGCAATTGCGTGGGAACCCGTCAAGCAAAAATCCCTTTTCTACATCGTCATGCGAAAGGCGTTCTTTAACCAAACCGATTACAAGCTCATCGGGTACAAGCTTTCCCGCCTTCATATAAGACTCGGCTTGACTCCCCAATTCTGTATGAGCCGAAACCGCACTTCTAAGTAAGTCTCCTGTAGAAATATGAACAAAACCAAATTCAGCAACAAGCTTTTGCGCTTGTGTACCTTTTCCTGCACCAGGTGCACCGAGAAGTACTAAATTCATAGGATTCAACACCTTTCGATTGTTAAATAGACATGATAAATGTAACACGTTTTTTAGCTTAAACACACGAAGATTGAGATTTTTCAAAAGCAGGCAATCACATTATCAACTTATACAAATCTAGCGCGTGCTCAATGCACAGATGATGAAAATTTAGACGATAAATCTTGAATCATACGTATCTCATCCTCTGTGCCAACAAAAAAGCGGAGCCAAGCTCCGCTTAATAATCTGTTATGTGTACTCTGCCGCACAGCAAGTCTAATGGAAAAACCCCTCGTAATTGTGCATTTTGAGTTGGCTTTTAAGCTGAGAAATTGTATCCATAGCAACACCAACCATAATAAGCACCGAAGTACCACCAAACGCCTGCAACAAAGTATTTCCCGTAAACCTAAACATAATAGAAGGAATAACGGCAATAGCAGCCATAAACAAAGCACCAGGTAACGTAATGTGATCTAGCACATCTTTAATATATGCAGAAGTTGCTCCACCAGGGCGAACGCCAGGCACAAAACCGCCTGCTTTCTTTAGCTGGTCTGCAGTTTCATCGGGGTTAAATACCATAGCAGTATAGAAATAGGCAAAAAATACGATAAGTACAACCGATAACACCCAGTTTACCCAGCCCGTAGAAAGGGAGTTAGCAAAAGCTTGAATCCAATCGACACGCGGGAAAAATACTGCAACCTGAGCAGGCATATATAACAAAGCAGAGGCAAAGATAATAGGAACAACGCCCGCCGTATTAACCTTAATAGGTAGGTAGGTAGATTGACCACCCATAATTCGTCTTCCCATCACGCGCTTAGCATATTGAACAGGGATACGACGCTGGCCACGCTCAATGAAGATAATAATGGGGATAATAGCCAAAATAACAAGGAGCGTAACAAGAGTTGTTACCATACCAAAGGTAGAGGTATTAACCGACGAGGTTAGTGCAGAAGGAAGACCAGCCATAATGTTTGCGAAGATGATAAGTGACATTCCGTTACCAACGCCTCGTTGCGTGATAACTTCACCAAGCCACATAATAATCATGGCGCCAACAAGCAAGACTCCTACAATGATAAACGCTTCGATATATTCAGGAAAACCAAGGTTTGAAAAACTAATTCCATAGCTCTTGAATAAAAAGTAATATCCAATTGCATTTACCAACGCCAGAACAACCGTAAGATAACGCGTGTACTGCGTAATCTTACGTTGTCCTGATTCGCCTTCTTTTGCAAGCTCTCCAAGCGAAGGTATAACCGCCTGGAACATCTGCAAAATAATCTGAGCCGTGATATACGGCATAATTCCTAAACTAAAAACGGAAACGCGAGAAAGAGCTCCACCAGAAAAAAGATTAAGTACAGCTACTGCACCACTACCAGCGGAAGCCTCTTGAAATGCCTGGAGCATGCGAGCAAACGGCACACCAGGTGCAGGTAAATATGCGCCAAAACGATAAAGCAACAGGATTGCCACCGTAATGAAAATCTTGTTTCTTAACTCCTTGATGCGAAATGCGCTCGAGATGCCCTTAAACACGCTTACTCGACCTTTCCTCCGGCTGCCTCAATTTTTGCTTTAGCAGAAGCAGAAACCTTATCAACAGATACGGTAAGTTTCTTAGAAAGTTCACCGTTACCCAAAACCTTAACAGGAATATAGGTGTGTTTAATTACACCTTTTTGTACTAATGTTTCGTCATTTACAGTTTCGCCATCAGCAAACAAGGTGTTCAGACGATCAACATTAACAGGTGTGTATGCTACACGATTGTGATTAGTAAAACCGGGGAGCTTAGGCAAACGCATAGCTAAAGGCTGTTGTCCACCTTCAAATCCGGCTCCTTTACCGCCACCAGCACGTGAAAGCTGACCTTTAGTACCACGGCCAGCAGTTGTTCCAAAACCAGAAGAGTTTCCGCGACCAATGCGCTTACGTGATTTCTTGGAACCTTGTGCAGGACGAAGATCATTGAGTTGCATATGTCTTGCTCCTAGTTCTCTTCAACCTCAACAAGGTGCTTTACCTTGAAGATCATTCCACGGACGCTTGGGTTATCAGGGAGAACCGAAACGTCACCAATTTTACGAAGACCCATTGCACGACAGGTCAATGTTTGATCTTTTTTCACAGATGCAACGGCACTGCGAACAAGCTTAACGCTTACTTTTTTATCAGCCATGGTGCTTAGGCCTCCTTTCCATTAAACATCTCTTTTACGCTCATGCCACGACGAGCAGCTGCTTCTTCGGGGCTTGTCAAAGATTGCAAGCCTTTTGCGGCAGCTTTGATCATGTTAAGAGCGTTGCCGGTACCCAATGACTTAGACAGTACATTGGTAATTCCTGCCATTTCAAACAGAGGACGAACAGGACCTCCAGCAATAACACCAGTACCAGGTACAGCAGGTTGAATCAATACACAACCAGCACCATAGTGCTCTTTAACAGCATGAGGAACTGAACCATTTTCTGTGATAGGCACATGGAACATGTTCTTTTTTGCATCGTCCACAGCTTTTTGAATTGCTTGTGGAACCTCGGCAGACTTACCCATACCAATTCCTACATTGCCCTTGCCGTCTCCTACAACAACAAGTGCAAGTAAGGACATACGACGTCCGCCTTTTACAGTTTTAGATACGCGATGGATGTAAACTACGCGCTCCTGAAGCTCGGAGTCATCCTGGCGCTTACGATCACGTGGCATTCAAATTCCTCCTAGAACTTCAGACCCGCTTCGCGGGCACCTTCTGCCAAAGCCTTAATACGACCATGGTAAATGTGTCCACCACGATCAAAGGTAACTTCTTTTACGCCAGCGCTTAATGCACGCTCTGCAACAAGTTTACCTACAAGCTCTGCAGCTTCTTTATTTGAACCAACTTTTACTTGACCTTTAATTTCTGCGGTTAAGGTAGAAACAGCGCAAATTACCTTAGCGTCACAGTCATCAATAACTTGAGCGTAAATATGAGCGTTTGTACGATGCACGCTCAAACGAGGACGCTCAGCTGTTCCAAATACCTTGGAACGAACACGGCGTTTGCGGCGTTTAAGACCCGCAAGCTTAGCCTGGTTCTTGTTCATACTTTCTCCTTCAACATGCCGCTACCTAACGGGGTAACAGACTTCCTAGGTGAAGTAAAACTACTTAGCAGCCTTACCAAGTTTTCTGCGAATGTGTTCGCCTTCGTAGTGAATACCTTTACCTTTGTAAGGCTCAGGAGGACGCTTAGAACGAATTTCAGCAGCAACTTGACCAACTTGCTCTTTAGAAATTCCCTTAACAACAATGTGAGTGTTATCGGGAACCTCAAATGTCATTTCGGCTGGGCAAGGATAAATAACTGGGTGCGAGTAACCCAGAGATAAATCCAAGTCTTTACCTTTAAGTGAAGCACGATAACCAACACCAGCAAGCTCAAGACGCTTCTCAAAGCCTTCCGAAACACCGATTACCATGTTGTGAAGCAGGGTGCGTGTTAAACCTTGTTGAGCGTTGGCTTCCACCGTTGGCTCAGCGAGCTCAACTAAAAGCTCTTGACCCTCTTCTTTAATTACAACGAGCTTTGAAAACGTGCGCTTAAGCTCGCCTTTGCTGCCCTTAGCAACAACGTGAGTTCCGTCAATGGTCACCGTTACACCGGCTGGAACCAAGACAGGCTTCTTACCAATACGAGACATTGTCTGCTCCTATCCAGATGAGTAACGATTACCAAATATAGGCAATGACCTCGCCGCCAACGCCCAATTTACGAGCGTCACGATCGCACATCATGCCCTTAGAAGTTGAGATTACAGCAGTACCAAGACCGCCAAGAACGCGCGGCAGTTTATCTGCTGAGGAGTAAATACGCAAACCGCATTTAGAAATACGGCGAATACCGCGAATCACGCGAGCACGCTTTTCTCCATACTTAAGTGTAATGTGTAAAGTTTTTTGAGGTTTACTATCTTCAATCTCAAAGGACTCAATATACCCTTCCTCGCAGATTACGCGAGCTACCTCAGCAAGTACCTTGCTGGAGGGTAAAGAGACCTCAGGTTTACCTGCGGAGTTAGCGTTACGAATACGCGTTAACATGTCCGCTATGGGATCGGTAACCTTCATAGATTCCTTCTCCTTCGTTCGTGATGAAACTGTGCATGTGGTTCACGCTTTGCCCGTAGCAAAGATGCCTACACACCAGAGCTTCCTACCAGCTTGCTTTGCGCACGCCAGGGAGCTCGCCTATACAAGCCATTTCGCGGAAGCAAACACGGCATAAACCAAACTTGCGATATACGCTGTGAGGACGTCCACAACGTTGGCAACGGTTTTGTGTGCGTGATGAAAACTTCGGCTCACGGTTTGCCTTGACGATCATCGATGTCTTAGCCACAAATCCTCCTTTTACCTTGGCTTTATTACCAAAGCCTTACGATTGCTGCGCAAAGCGCAGCTACTCCATCATCTACCAAATACTATTTTTTGAACGGGAAGTTAAATGCAGCTAAAAGTGCACGGCCTTCTTCGTCGGTAGATGCTGTAGTTACAACGGTAATGTCCATACCACGTGTGTGATCGACTTTGTCGAAATCAATTTCCGCAAAGATGAGCTGTTCGGTTACGCCCATGGAGAAATTACCGTGGCCGTCAAAGCTCTTAGAGGAAATACCACGAAAGTCGCGGATACGTGGAATAGCAATAGAAATAAGACGATCAAAGAACTCGTACATACGATCGCCACGAAGTGTTACTTTAGCGCCAATAGGCATACCAGCGCGAAGGTGGAAAGTAGCGATAGATTTACGAGCGTGGGTAACCATTGGTTGTTGACCAGTAATGTCACGAAGGTCTGATACAGCGCCCTCGATTGCTTTGTGGTCGCCAGCGGCTTCGCCAACACCCATGTTTACGACGATTTTCTCGATCTTTGGAATTTGGTTAACATTTTTGTACTCAAATTCCTTTTGAAGTACATCGCGTACTTCATCGAAGTATTTTGCCTTTAATCGAGGCATGGCTTCGGTTGACTTCTTTGCCATAGGACACTCCTAAACTCTTGGGGTTTTAAGTGCGGGGATCGCCTCGCACCTCCCGA
>CAMQEO010000071.1 GCA_946999785.1 uncultured Atopobium sp. | reverse complement strand
GAGGCAGGCATAGAGCACATGGATGACATGTGGCAAACTATGTCTGCCCACGATTTTTATGAGCGCATGAGAAAAAATCCTAAGATGCACTTTTCTACAACGGCAGTAACTCCTGGTAGATACTATGAATATTTTGAGCGCTGTGCTCAAAAGGGAACACCAACACTGTATTTATGCCTGTCGAGTGGATTGTCGTCTTCGATTGAATCGGCACGCCGCGCACAAGCGATGATCAAAGAAAAATTCCCTGATTTTGAGCTTTATGTGCTTAACAATCGTTGTGATTCAGCAGCAGGGGAGTTGCTTGCTATTGAGGTTGCTCATCAAGCATCGCTGGGTTTAACTGCTCAAGAAGTATATGAATGGGCGCGTGACGCTCGTTATTTCCTGCAGGGATTCTTTACGCTTGAAAACTTTGATGCGCTTGCAGCAGGAGGAAGAATTCCTCCAGCGGCGGCGAGTGTGGGTGGAAAGCTTAATATTAAACCGGTGCTTTCGTATGACCTTAACGGTGCGCTTACCTTGCGTGGAATGTGTCGTGGTCGTAAAAAAGCACTCAAAGCTATGATTCAGGCATTTGAAGCAGGATATGCAAAAGATACATCATTGCCGCTTGCGATTGTTTCAACCGATGCCGAAAAAGACGCCGATTGGCTTGAAAAAGAAATCAGAAAAGTTAAAGGTTGCGAGCGCGTAACTATTATCCGCTCTCAAGTGTCGCCTATTTTAGGCTCACATGTTGGACCAGGCATGGTTGCTATGGTTTATTGGGGCACAGACAGAAGGTGCGAACAGTCTTTAACTGATAAAATCGCGCAAAAAATTAAGAGAACTATGGGCGGAGCAGTTTCGTAGTCAGTCTCAGACGCGCATTTTGGTATATCGTACACATCTGTTTTCTTACTAAGGATTGATTCATCTATGAAGCAACGTATTACGACCGTGGCGTGGATCGGCACTGGAATTATGGGTGCACCTATGGCGCACCATCTTCTTCGTGCAGGGTATCACCTGATTGTGCATTCGCGCACTAAACAAAAGGCTCAAGCGCTCATTCAAGCAGGTGCACAATGGGCTACCGATGTTGCCGGTGCAGTGCGCCATGCTGACGCTGTGTGTACCATGCTTGACTATCCGCAAGATGTAGAAGATGTTTATCTTAAGCAGACGGGTATTTTGCAAAACGTTTCTAAAGATACGTGGATTATCGACTTCACCACGTCATCTCCGCTACTTGCTCAAGAAATTCATCAAGCAGCGGCTCTTAAGCATTGCGTGGCATTTGATTGCCCGGTAACTGGAGGTGAAACAGGTGCAAAAACAGCACGTCTTACCGCACTTATTGGCGCGCGCGAACAAGATATTTTACCTGTAGTTCCTTTGATTTCTGCGTTTGCAAGCAAGCGGTTTTACTTTAATGAAGCAGGAAAAGCGCAGGTTGCAAAACTTTGTAATCAGGTTTCTCTTGCTTCTTGTATGGTTGGTTATGCGGATGCGCTTGCACTTGCTAAACAATCTGGTTTAGATGCTGCGCAGGTTATTGATATGATTTCATCGGGCATGGGCTCTTCACGCGCGCTTTGTGAGTTGGCTCCTAAGTCTTGTGATGGTGATTATAAGCCTGGCTTTATGGTTGCTCACATGAA
Organism: uncultured Atopobium sp.; assembly: GCA_946999785.1. GTDB lineage: Bacteria > Actinomycetota > Coriobacteriia > Coriobacteriales > Atopobiaceae > Fannyhessea. The sequence goes on along the minus strand of CAMQEO010000071.1, from coordinate 4,065 downwards.
AAAAGATTTATCGCTTGCTCTTGAACATGCCCAAGAAGTTGAGGTTTCATTGCCTAGTGCGGATACCGCGTATAACCTGTACGACATGCTCTGTGATATCGGGGGAAAACGTCTAGGAACTCAGGCGATCTCTTTGCTCTATGAAGACGAAGCACAAGGTGTTGCAGCAGGACTTGATTGGTCGGCATATCAAAAAGATTCGTATATAGACAACGAACAAGAATCAACAGCACCTGTTCAATCGTCTGCCGATACAAGCGCGGCGCAATCTTGCACGCAAGATCAAGATGCCAGCGGCACTGCCTCATATCACAAGAGTAACCAAGACGAGTCTTCTGATTCATCCGACGACACTCACGATGATATGCAGGGTCTTTTGGATAATTGGATGAAATAAGGATACGGTATGCCAACATTTAGTTTTGCTTCTTTTGGTGTAGCGCTTATTGCAGTGTTTATGCTTTTATTTGGTATGGTACTTGGCACAAAAATTGGATCCGAGCTTGCCAAAAACTGTATATATCATAAGGATTATTGGATAGCACATCTTAAAATTTTGGTAATAGGTGTTTTGATATCTGCTTTTGTGTGTTGGTTAAACCTCATTGTGCTGGCGGGTATTCCTATTGGCGCTATGGCAAGTGCTCTTACCGTGCTCAAAATGGATTTTGGTGAAAGCGTTGGCGTTTGGAAATTTCACGATAAGTTCTTTCGTGTTAATAAAGATCAAGTGCAACGTGGAAAAACCAAGCAAAGCCGCCGTCGTGCAGAAGAGGTACGCCGTTCTCTGCACGATAATACCGATGTTCCCGAATATATCAGCGTAAGCGATAAGTGATAAGTGATAAGCGATACGTGAGCGTGTCTTTTACGTAAGTCGTAATAATATATTTCGTTAAATTTATAAATACTGTTGTCCTTGTAAACACGGCGTTAATTATGTTGTCCATACGATATAATTATGTGCAATATGCGATGTGTCTGATATTTATTTTTGCGTGTCAAACAATGTATCAACAGGTGTTTTATAACTTTTACGTATATACAGGCACGTCTTACAGAAAGGGTTCTATTTGAGTAACATCAATCAACGATCGATAGCTGTTTTTATTGATTACGAAAATTTTGCGGCTGGTGCAGGCGCGTCCAAAAATAAAACATCTGCGCACGCCAAGCGCACGCAGCCAAACATGAAGTGCGTGTTTAGCAGGCTTGTTGATAAAGGTCGTATTACCTTAAAACGTGCGTATTGCGACTGGCAACGTTTTAAGCAAGATGTTACGCCTTTGCATGAGTTGGGCATCGAGCTTATAGAGATTCCCGATCGTTCGTCTACGGGCAAAAATTCTGCTGATATTCGTTTGGCAGTTGACGCAACAGAGATGTGTCTTACAAAAGACCACATTGATACATTTGTGATTCTTTCGGGCGATTCAGATTTTTCGCCTTTGGTATCAAAATTAAAAGAATTTGGAAAAACTGTTATCGGAATAGGCGCAAAGCCCATTACGAGCTCGCTTTTAGTTGAAGTTTGCGATGAGTTTATCTTTTACGAAGACATTTTGTCGCAGGCTGGAATTCCCGAGTTTAAAGACATTGTACCTGCTGAAAAACATCCGTGCTATCAGCTTTTACTTGAAACGATTGACGCCCTTCAGCACGAAAACGATTCAGCTATTTTTGCGTCGCATTTAAAAATAACCATGATTCGTAAGTGCCCTCAATTTTCTGAGAGAAGCTATGGATATAGGTGCTTTTCGGCTTTATTGGAAGAGGCGGCAAAATTACAACTTATTACCATTCATAACGATGATAAAAAAGGTTCTGTTATGATAGACGGCTTTTCAGAACGCTAAGAGAGAGGAGTTGCTATGGAAGAGATAGATTATACAAAAATTCCTTTGGAAAATTTGGCTCAAGGCTTGCAGAGCACGCGTCGTCGCGAGCGTCAAGATTGCGCTCATGAGTTAGTTGTGCGCTGCTCGCTCAATCCCGAGGCGGTTGTCCCATATATTCGTCCTTTGCAAAAATCACTTGGTTGTAGCGAAGCACAAACGCGATGGGAAGCATTAAATGCGCTTGCTTTGCTGGCTGCATATGATGCCAAGAGCATGAGCAAAACATTTAGAGATGCCGAAGCATGTCTTTTTGACGATGAGTCTGCTGCTGTTCGTTTGGCGGCATGTAGATTTTTAGTTGCCTATGGTAGCCAGTCAGAAAAAAATTCTGGTAAATCATGGGCTGTCTTGGATGAGTTTATCCAGTGTTACCACGGTGATCCTGAATATCGCGATATATTAAAGATGATGCTCACGTTTGCACAGGGGCGTATTTCGCGAAAAACGCGCACAGCTATGGAGAAGCGTTTTGAATTTGATGCGCATAATTCAAACGGTTATATTAATAAATTTTCCGTTGAGATTATCCAGACACTTAAAAAAGAAGCCTAATATTTGTCACAATATGTTTGTTAGCGCATTACGTATTGTTTTTTAGTAATGCAGTCAGTTAAGCATAGGTAGCGTCTGTACGGACGGCATATGCATAATTTGGAGGTTTTTATGAGTATTCATTCAAATGGAAATCATGCTTCGCACGAGCAAAATGTTTCATCGCAGACATCTTCGAGTGCACATGAAGCTCAACGCGAAAATGTTTCATCGCAGACATCTTCGAGTGCACATGAAGCTCCATGCGAAATTGTTTTGCCTAAAAGCGGTCAGAAGACCCGAAAGCATGGTCATACCATTGTATTTTATGTCCTTTTAGTTCTTGCATTTCTTGTTGTTTTACTTGTAGGAATGTGTTTGGGTCATTATGTTTCGGGAATTCCTTTTCCAAATTTTTCTTCGCAACACGCTACAGATGATCAGACACTTACCGAAGACCAGCTTAAGTTGCCCGTTGCTTCTTATGAAATAGATGGAAAGCACGTCGACGTTATTGCGCAAGATGTTATTACGCAAAAACGCTCGCTTGAAAATTCAAAGAAAGATGATGGAACATACCCCATGCCTTCTGCTGAAGATATTATGGGTTACATTCGTACCTCACTTCTTAAAAACGAAGCAGATAATCAAGGCATTGATGCTTCTGATGACGAAGTTTCAGAGTTTGCAAAGAATTCTTTGGGTACCGATGATATGTCGGTGATTGCAAAAAATTATAGTATGGACGAAGACAAAGTTAAGGATTTGCTCCGCACATCTGTAATTTTGGATAAGCTTCGCAAACAGGTTGTTACCACGCAAGTACCTACAATACCAGAACTTCCTAAGGCACCTGCTGCAGGAAAAGAGAAAGAACCCTCTGCAGAGTACGCTCAATACATTATTAAGCTTGCTGGCGATGAGTGGGATAGCTCTGCTGACGCATGGAAATCATCGGATAGCACATATGCTAAAGCATTAAGTAAGTTCGATATTTCAAGTAAAGGTGCCACCTTTGATGCAGTTCGTATTGCGTATTCTCTTGCTATGCAAGAAGCAAATCAGGTTAAACAAGCAGGCGATGCAGAATGGAAAACGTTTGTGAACAAAACCTTTGCTCGCGTGTCTGTATCTCTTAATACGCTTGGAGCATAAGCTACGTTTGCTACAGTTTCTATGGTTGCATGAAGGTTTTAGTAGAGGGACTGAGTGCTGACTACATTGCTGATAGCGACTGATATTGATTGGGAAAAGCTTGCTTTGTATAAAGGCAAGCTTTTTTAAACAAATTTTTCAATTTTGGTTAAATAATGCACGGTGGAATTTTCTCTTGAAATATAACAGGTTTTCCGTATAGTTAATAGGCGTATGTTTTCAAACATTATACGTATGAATAACATACGCCTATGATAGGCCAGCTTAGCTCAGTTGGTAGAGCACCGCTCTCGTAAAGCGGGGGTCACCAGTTCAAGTCTGGTAGCTGGCTCCAGTTTTTTATTCCATGTTTGTTAGAGCTTTTGAACTTGTTGTGCATGTTCTGCGCATATAACAGCATGAATTTCTCTACATTTCCTTTGCAGTTTATTTAATTTTAGATTTATCAACACGAATTTTGAAAATTCATATTTCTTGGGAT
>CAMQEO010000070.1 GCA_946999785.1 uncultured Atopobium sp. | reverse complement strand
GCATCAATACATTTATTCATGTGTTTTTGTGCTTGATCGGTATATGTGCTCATATATCCTCCTCATGTTGTTGTCTATGCTACTACGATAAAACTTCCGATAATATATGCGTACTAAACCTACTTAGACGCGTCCTCGCAAACAATGGTGCCAACGTTTTCGCCTTGTAATGCACGATCAAAAATACCTTTTGCATCAAGATTAAAGACCATAATAGGCATGTGATTATCGTTGCATAATGCAGTTGCTGTAGAATCCATTACTTGCAATTCTTTTTTAAGGACGTCCATATAAGTAATTTTGTCAAATTTCTTTGCGCAAGGATTCTTAACGGGATCACTATCGTAAATACCGTCTACTTTTGTTGCTTTCATAAGAACTTGTGCCCCAATTTCGCAGGCGCGCAAAGCAGCTGCCGTATCAGTAGTAAAGTAAGGATTGCCAGTACCAGCTGCAAAAATGGTGATACGGCCTTTTTCCAAATGTCGGATTGCACGGCGCCTGATATAAGTTTCTGAAACCTGATGCATTTCAATTGCACTCATAACACGGCATTGCATATTGTTATGCTCAAAGGTATCCTGAAGCGCAAGCGCATTGATAACAGTTGCAAGCATACCCATGTTATCACCTTGAGCGCGATCCATACCTGCAGCTGCACCAGAGAGACCACGAAAAATATTGCCTCCCCCAACTACTACTGCAATTTCGAGCCCTGCATCATAGGCAGGCTTAAGCTCATGTGCTATATGCTGAGGAACTACAGGATCAATACCAAAGTCTTTATTACCCATAAGGGCTTCGCCAGAGAGTTTAAGAAGAACGCGCTTATATTTGTAAGCCGACATAGTAAACCTTTCCATATAAACGTATATGCAAAAAAGCCGCATATATCTGTGCATCACATGTAATGCATGTTTTTCTCATTTTAACAGAAGAGCACGCAAGCTCAGTATGGAATGTGCGTAAAGCAAAGAAGTTACAAAGAAATGATCAAGAAAAAAACCCGACTTATCAAAGATAAATCGGGTTGATATTACGTATACAAACGATGAAAGAACTTATTCTTCACCAAAGGCATAGCGAACAAATGAAACAATCTTGATGGAGTCATCGCCAACAGACTTACCTACTTTTTTAGCAAGTTCAATAACTGTTACGCTTGAATCCTTAATGAATTCTTGCTCGCTTAAAACGCTTTCTTTAAAGTATTTCTCAAGTTTGCCTTCAGCCATTTTTTCTTGAATAAATTCAGGCTTGCCACTTGCTACAGCTTGAGCCATGTAAATGCTCTTCTCATGAGCAATAACATCGGCTGGAACATCTTCACGACGTGCACTCACAGGTGCAGAAGCAGCTACTTGCATAGCAACATCGTGAGCAAATGTCTTGAACTCTTCGCTTTCAGCAGTTTGAGGATTGTCAAAACTAAATTGACAAATGTCTGCAAGCTTACCACCAAGATGAATGTAGCTGCTCAAGCAACCATCCTCAGCAACAACACGCTGAAAACGAGCAACCTTCATGTTCTCACCAATAACGTGAATCATTTCGGTTAATTCGTCAGCAACCGTAGAATTATCCAAAGGACATGCTTTAAGAGCTTCAACGTCAGCAGGATCATGCTGTGCAACACATTGAGCAAGTTTATTCGCAAAAGAAGTAAACTTAGGGTTAGTACCTACAAAGTCTGTTTCGCAGGTAAGCTCCAAAAGTGCACCGGTTTTGCCATCTTCAGAAACATAAGCTGCAATGGTGCCTTCATTCGTATCACGACCAGCGCGTTTAACAGCTTTTGCAACACCCATCTTGCGGAGTACGTCTACAGCTTTTTCAATGTCGCCATCGGCTTCTACCAAAGCTTTTTTACACTCCATCATAGGCGAGTCGGTCATTTCACGGAGTTGTTTTACCAATGCAGCGCTAATTTGTGCCATGATTTCTCCTTTATAGGATTAGAGTCGATAATACTACTACTCAGAAACAGATTCTTTATCTGAAGAATCCTCTTGTGGTTTTTCTTCTTGACTACCCTGCTTCATTTCTTCCTCAGAAATTTGTTCTTTACCCTTACCGGCAAGAACAGCATCAGCAACAAGCTCGCACATAAGATTAACCGAGCGAATTGCATCATCGTTAGCAGGAATACCATAATCAACTACGTCAGGGTCAGAGTTAGTGTCAAGCAATGCAACAACAGGAATATGAAGGCGATTTGCCTCACGAATTGCAATTTCTTCACGTTTTGAATCTATAATAAAGAGTGCCTGAGGAAGGGCATGCATATCACGAACTCCACCAAGGTTGCGCTGAAGTTTTTCGAGTTCTTTACCCAAAACAGCTTGCTCTTTTTTAGGAAGCGCAGCCATACGACCGTCTTCTACCATAGCCTCAAGCTCTTCCATGCGATCAATACGCGAGCGCATAGTTACAAAGTTAGTAAGCATACCGCCTAACCAACGCTGATTGATATAGGGCATATCACAACGTTTTGCCTGTTCGGCAACTGCCTCTTGAGCCTGTTTTTTGGTACCAACAAAAAGAATACGACCTTTTTTTGAAGCACAATTCTTAAGGAACGTGTATGCTTTATCTGCATTTACAACAGTTTGCTTAAGATCAAGAATATAAATACCATTACGCTCACCAAAGATATATGGCTTCATTTTTGGATTCCAGCGACGGGTTTGGTGTCCGTAGTGGCAGCCAGCTTCGAGAAGCGTACGAATATTAATCTTTACAGCCATAATAAAACCTCCATTGGTTGATCCTCCGTAAACAATCATCCCTGAGCACTACTTTAAATTTGGCTGAATTTAAAGCACCAGAGCGCACAAGTCCTGCTTACGTGTGTATTTTTACACTGCGCATGTGCACAGCAACAATAAAGTATACCAAGCTCCAAACGTTTTTTCTATACTTATTTTGAGCCACTATGCAGATTCATATGATGAGCATAACCGCCAAAACTACCCACAAATTCAAGAAAACATGCATTTCAATCACGCGCACACCACTACAAGATTACGCGCGCGGATTTGCGCGTCTTGCAGCGTCTTTTAATGCATTAACAGAAACGTGTGTATATATTTGAGTAGTTGCCAGGCTTGCATGTCCTAAAAGCTCCTGCACGCTGCGTAAATCGGCACCATGCGACAATAACTCGGTTGCAAATGAATGACGCATCGTATGAGGAGTTGCCAATTCTTGAAGATGACTTAAACGCATGTAATGCTCAAAGACGTATCTTAAGGCTTGATCGCTCATGGCTTTGCCACGCGTTGAAATAAAAACGTGCTTATTAGCTTGGGCTTTTGATTGATTCTTTTCTTTTGATAACAAAACTGGTCGTGCATTTGTGAGATACATATGCAAAATCCGAGCGCATTCGGAGTATATTGGCACAATACGCTCTTTTGAGCCTTTACCAAAGAGCCTCACCTGCTGCGTATCAAAGGATATGTCAGAAATACACAAGTAAGCCGCTTCAGATATACGACAGCCTGTTGCATAAAGGAGTTCCAAAAGCGCGCGATCTCGTATACCGCATGCCGTATCTTCATGACAGCTGGCAAGTAATTTTTCAATGGAAGTCTCGCTTAAAACATGAGGTAACGTTTTGGGAATCTTTGGACTTGCAAGCGCCGATGCACAATCTTTTCCGGTCAGTCCTTTTCGAACAAGCCATTTATACCACGCTCGAATAGCAGATAAATGCCTATTAATAGTACGCGAAGCATAGTGAGCTGCATATAATTGTGCCAAATATGAGCGTAGCTGCTTATGCGAAATATCTAAAAGATTATACGAGTTCTTTATAAGCCAACGCACATAGGCTTTAAGATCTGTTTCATATGCACGAGTTGTGTTTACCGATAAATTTTGAGTATTCATAAGGTGCTCAATAAATGAGTCCATAAGCTGCTGCACATATACAGAATATGAATCATCATCAGGTTTTATGCCACAAGCAGGTATAACTTGTGAACAATTTATCTTAGTACGTGCGCTTGTTTTAGAAGATATACCATCACTCATAAAACACTCACCCACTTATATTGTCTAAGGTTGCAACATTTTGTACAACGCTTTCAACAAGAAGCTCAGGATGATTTTGAATAAAGGCACTTAGATCGGCTTCAGCACGAAGTGCATAGGCTTTGTACCTATCTGCCTTTGATTTAATGGTATGTTCAAGCACAGGCATAAGACCAAAATTAACATGCATAGGCTGATACGTGGTTGTTTGAGGATTGGTTGCATAAGCTACAAGAGAACCAAATGCACCCGTATCAGGTAGCTGTATAGAAGGGTGATCAACAAGATCACAATAGGTATTAAGAGCCGCAAACAAACCAGAAGCTATAGCCTCTGTATATCCTTCAGTTCCTGTAATTTGCCCAGCAAGACGTATCTTTGTTTGAGGAATCTTAAACGTAGAATCTAAACATTTTGGAGCATCAACAAAAGAGTTTCGGTGCATAACTCCATATCGGAAGAATTCTGCTTCTTCAAGGCCTGGAATCATACGAAACACACGTTTTTGTTCTCCCCAAAGCAAGTTTGTTTGGAAACCCACAAGATTATAAGCCGTTCTTTGAGAATTTTCACTTCGTAATTGGCACACGGCATATGGTCTTGTAAATGCTTTGCTCGCTGTATTAATTTGCAGATGGGGATGGCTCTTTGGATATGAAATTCCAACAGGTTTTAAAGCTCCAAAGCGTAAAGAATCAACTCCTGTTCTTGCAACCTCTTCAACAGGTTGGCATGCAGAAAAGAGCTCTTTTTTTTTTTTTTTCTTAGAAATAGCTCGCTTTGCATTGATAAGTTCATGATAAAAAGCAAGATAAGCATCCTTGGTAAACGGACAGTTAAGGTAGTCACCTTGTGGCTGCGTTTGAGTGTTACTCGCGCAATTACGTGCATATCGAGATTGCTTAAAAACAAGGTTAAAATTTATACTTTCAACATCAACAATAGGAGCAGCAGCGTCAAAAAATGATAATGATGATGAACCGAGGTAAGAAATAAGCTGATTATAAAGAGCATCAGAACAAAGAGGCCCTGCAGCAATAACTACGTTTCCTTGAGGAATGTCCACTACTTCTTGATGATGTATTGTTATAAAGGGATTTTGTTCAAGTGTACACGTAACCAGACGAGAAAAAATATCACGATCAACTGCCAATGCCCCACCAGCTGGAACTTGGGCTTGAAACGCAAACTTCACCAGATATGAACCCAACATTGAAAGCTCATGTTTTAATAAACCCGCTGCGCTTTCTAATTTAAGGCTCTTTAAAGAATTAGAACAGACAAGTTCTGCAAAATTAGAACTATGATGAGCAGGACTCATTTTTGAAGGCTTCATATCATAGAGATCAACATAGATGTGTCGAGCTGCCAGCTGCAAAGCACATTCGCTACCTGCCAGACCTGCTCCTATGATAGTTACGCGCGGTTCCATGTGTACCTTTCTCAAAATGAACGTATAAACTCATACCTTACGTATATAAGTTTATCGTAAATTATTCCCAATAAAAGAACCTACAATCTATCTTCGCTCTTTTTCCCATAGTATAGATAAGCTTGAGACGTTGGAGAAAACCGTCCGTCAATTAAGCGTTTAACTAAACCTTGTGACTCAAAATCGCCTAAGGTAGAAAGAATCGTTATAATCTTTTCGTCTAACTGTTGCGCTAAATCATCTGCACGCATAGGATTTGCAAATAATGCAGACATAATTGCACCTAAATGTGGATTGAGAGATTCACAAGTTAAACGCAGAGAATTGAAATCTAAACTAATATGCTCCTCAAGATCTTTTTCTGAGGTAATAATTGCTGCACCATTGGCAATAAGTGCATTGGTACCATTTGAAAGTGGAGAAAAAATTGAACCT
>CAMQEO010000069.1 GCA_946999785.1 uncultured Atopobium sp. | reverse complement strand
GCGAGGTGCACAATCAAGTTACCCAAGCGTATCAAGATTATAAGTTTAATCAGGTATATCGTACGCTTTATGATTACGTAGTAACTGAGCTTTCTCAAGGCTATCTCAATGCTACAAAAGATCGTGTGTATTGTGGCGAAACCACTGGCGTTGAGCGTAGAAGTGCACTTACCACATGGTCGTATCTTCTTGCCATGCTTGTTCGCGATTTGCAGCCTATTTTAGTATTTACCTGCGATGAAGCTCTCGAGCACATGCCCAAATCGCTTCGTGAAGGAAAAGCCTTTGCGGCACTTCTTTCTTGGTTTAGCGCTCCTGTTGACGAAAAACGCATGCAAACATATCTTCCAGCATACAAAGCACTTGTTCAAATTCGTAGTTCATTTACCAAAGCATACGAACGCGCACGTGAGGATACATCGTTTGAGGAAAACACAACGCAAGCAACACTTGCTCGTGTTTCGCTTACGCAGGATATGAAAAAAGCACTTGAAGTGGTGCCTCATCTTGATATTGCAGAGGCTTTGGTGTGTTCTGCTGTTGAGCTTTCTGATGGCAAAGAACTGAGCTGTGAAGTTGTTCAGGCAACTGGTACAAAATGTCCGCGTTGTTGGAATTGGCGCCATCTTGAGTCTGATGGCTTGTGTTCTCGTTGTAGCAAGGTTATGTCTAACTTATAAACGCCTTGTTCTACATGCGATTTTTGAGGTAATTTGTAAACAACTATATGCGCTCAATTTGTACGCTTAAGTTGAGCGCAGCATGCTTATTGTAATAAAGAAAGGATACGTGTATGACAGAACAGAGGTCAAAACAACAGGGCTTAAGTTTGCCTTGTTTGGTAACTCTGTTTATATGTTTTGCTGTGTTGGTCAGTATTGATCAACTGAGTAAATGTATCGTAAGAGATCAATTACCTCTTTTTGCAAAACATCCTTTTCTAGAAGGAATTATTGAGTTCTATCACGTAGAAAATAGTGGCGCCGCCTTTAGTTTTGCCGAAGGCGCGCGTCCGTTTTTTATCCTATGTGCGTTTGTAGCTCTTGTTGTTATTTTTTTCTATCTCATACGTAAATGCACTAATTTTTATCTTGGATGTGTATTAATGCTTATCGCTTCAGGTGCTTTAGGTAATTTGATAGACAGACTCATGTATCACACCGTATGTGATTTCCTTGCAACACAGTTTATTTCGTTTCCTATTTTTAATATTGCTGACATATATGTAACGCTTGGTGCATGTGGAGTCTTTGTTTACTCATATGTTTTCTCTGGAAATCAGGCGCGCGATGAGTGAAACGCATATTCAACTTTTAGTTACACCTCAACATGATCGCATGCGACTTGATTCTTTTTTGTCAACTTGTTCTGAATTGGGTGCACGTAATGCTTGTGCACACCTTATTGAACAGGGAAAAGTTGAAATTAATGATACGCTTGCTTTGTCTAAATCCGAACGTGTTCGTATGGGCGATCGTATCTGCGTTGCTCAACAAGTAGAAAATACTTTGTCATCTCATATTATGCCCAATGCATCCATTCCTTTGGATATTCGTTATGAAGATGATTATTTGTTAGTTATTTCAAAACAAACAGGTTTGGTATGTCATCCTTCTCCTGGTCACGTTGATGACACGCTTTCTAATGCTTTAGTAGCGCATTGTGGATACGAGCATTTAGGATTATTACAAGGTGATGATCGTCCAGGTATTGTTCATCGTCTTGATATGGATACAACTGGTTTAATGGTTGCTGCAAAAGATAACACCACGCAAAAGGCACTGCAAGATTTAATTCGGCTGCGTGTGTTTGACCGTCGCTATATTGTATTGGTGCAAGGCTATGTTACGCCTGATGAAGGTACTATTACCACAGGTATTGCCCGTTCCAAAAAAAATCGCCTTAAAATGTGTATAAGCAAAGATCCTGCTGCACGCGAAGCTATTACAACGTTTAAAACGCTTGAACGATTTGAAGCGGGCTCAAAAGACGATGGTTATTCGCTGCTCGAGTGTCACCTTTATACAGGCAGAACGCATCAAATTAGAGTGCATATGCGCTATGTTGGTCATAGCGTTGTAGGTGATCCGCTCTATGGAAGAAAAGGAGATGCGCTTAATCAGGGATTACAACGGCAGTTTTTACATTCGTGGCGTATGTCTTTTGACCATCCAATAACGCATGAGCATCTCCAATTTTTAGATCAGCTCCCGTCTGATTTATCCGAGGTTTTAATACGGCTTAAACCTCAATCAATGGGAAGAACTGCAGAAGGCGAGCGCATATGCGCCAAACTTAAAATCTAAGCAGTTCTCGTATCGCTTGCAAACTTAGGACTTTCATTTCTTTTGCAATTATTTTAAAGACTCGTAACTTTTGTCTTTTTGAGTGCTTATAGCATATTTTTACGCTACTATAAATATACAAACTCGTTTGGTCATGTATATCCATTGCCTATGGGTTTACATAAGGATTTGGGAGTTAGACTATATGAATTTAACTGCGCTTGGAATAACGCCTATCGTTATTTTTAACGGTGTTGTTTGGTTCTTCTTTACGTTTGCGTATTTTTATCAAATTGTCTACTTGATTCGCGTCATGTCCAAAGGCGATGTTGTTTTGCCTCAAGCAAAAAAGCACCATCGATATGCGTTTGTAATTCCTGCTCATAACGAGGAGTCGGTTGTTGGTAATCTGGTTCGCTCGATTCTTTCTCAAAAATACGAAGGTACCATTGATTGCTATGTAATTGCAGACGCTTGTACCGATAAAACGTTTGAACGAGCACAAGCCGCAGGTGCTATTACCTGGGCTCGCAATGACCTTGTACGCAAGGGTAAAAGTTGGGTTCTCGATTATGCATTTAACCGAATTTTAGATGAAAAACCCGATGCGTATGATGCATTCTTTATTATGGATGCCGATAATATTTTATCGCCTAACTACGTTGAGATTATGAATCAAGCTTTTGATGCAGGCTATCTTGTCTGCACCAGTTATAGAAATTCTAAGAATTTTGATTCTAGCTGGATAAGTTCTGCATATGCGCTTTGGTTTTTGCGCGAAGCCAAGTTCTTGAACAACGCTCGTATGATGCTTGGAACCAGTTGTGCAATTTCGGGCTCGGGTTGGATGGTTGCGGTTCCTATCATACGCGGTATGCACGGATGGCGTTTTCATACGCTTACCGAAGATATTCAATTTTCTACCTTTTGTTGTGCTCACGATATTCAAATTGGTTATGCTCCTGCAGAGTTTTTTGACGAACAGCCTATCACCTTTAAAGCGTCATGGACACAACGTATGCGTTGGACAAAAGGGTTCTATCAGGTATTTTTCTCGTATTTCAAGAATTTAATACACGGTATTTCGCATAAACGATTTTCTTCGTATGACATGCTTATGACTGTTGCGCCAGGAATGATACTTACGCTTCTTTCGTTTTTCATAAATGCAGCTTATCTTATTGTTGGAAGTTTAAGTCATGGTTTTATAGCAACAACTGCCGAGCTTGCAATGTGTATCGCGTCGCTTTTTGTTACGTTTTTGTCTATGTACATTACGTTTTTTATTTTGGGTGTTATTACAACTATTTCCGAAAGAAAGCATATACATTCACGTAAGAAGTGGCGTGTGGTTGCAAATATCTTTACGTTTCCGCTTTTTATGATGACCTATATTCCAATTACGGTTGCTGCTTTGTTTAAAAAAGTTGAATGGGTTCCCACTAAGCACGACATAGCTGTTAATTTTGATCAGGTTATGAGTGAGGGGACACAGAACATATAAATTGCAAAGGTTTGCAAAGGTGCTACAATCTATACAATTTAAGGTATAAGCGGATATGTTGTTAATCTTATTAACAACACGCAACGCAAAGAGCAACACATGTATCGTTTTGGGCGGTATATATTACAGTACAGGGTCGAGCCAAAGGAGATTGGGATGGCTAAATTTTTTGAGGAAGAATCGCATACATTTTCGGAGTATTTGCTGGTACCAGGATATTCCTCAAGTAAGAACATTCCGTCTAATGTTTCGCTCGAAACGCCACTTGTGCGCTATGCAAAAGGCGAAAAACCCTCTATAACTATGCACATTCCTATGGTCTCAGCTATTATGCAGGCCGTTTCTGGTCCTCGTCTTGCTATTGCACTTGCACAAGAAGGGGGCATTTCTTTTATTTACGGTTCTCAAAGTCCCGAAAATGAAGCACAAATGGTACGTGAGGTTAAAAGCTATAAAGCTGGTTTTGTCATTTCTGATTCTACGCTTACTCCTGATATGACGCTTGCTGATGTTTTGGAGCTTAAAGAGCGTACTGGCCATACCACTATGCCTGTTACCGAAGATGGTACTCCTACGGGTAAATTCTGCGGTATTGTAACATCTCGTGACTATCGTGTATCTCGTGACGAGCCACAAAAGCCCGTACGTGAATTTATGACAGCGGCATCAGAGTGTATAACTGCAAATGCATCTACTTCGCTTAAAGAGTGTAACGATATTATTTGGGAGCAAAAAGTTAATCAGCTTCCCATTGTTGATGATAACGGCAATCTTGTTTCTTTGGTATTTCGTAAGGATTATGATTCTCATAAATCTCGTCCAGATGAGCTGCTTGACGAGCACAAACGCTATATCGTTGGCGCAGGAATTAATACACGCGACTATGCGCAGCGTGTGCCTTTGCTTATAGATGCTGGAGCAGATGTATTGTGCATTGACTCTTCTGAAGGTTTTTCTGAGTGGCAAAAGCTCACTATTGACTGGATTCGCGAGCACTATGGTACAAGCGTAAAAGTTGGTGCCGGAAATGTAGTTGACGCTGCTGGATTTAGATATCTTGCCGATTGTGGCGCTGATTTTGTTAAAGTTGGAATTGGCGGCGGTTCTATTTGCATTACGCGCGAGCAAAAAGGTATTGGTCGTGGTCAAGCTTCTGCCTTGATTGATGTTTGTCGTGCTCGTGATGAATATTACGAACAAACAGGCGTGTATGTTCCCGTATGTTCTGACGGTGGTATTGTCTACGATTATCATATGACACTTGCGCTTGCGATGGGTGCTGACTTCCTTATGTTGGGTCGTTATTTTGCACGTTTTGATGAAAGCCCAACACGTCGTCTTAACGTAAACGGATCCTATGTTAAAGAGTATTGGGGCGAAGGTTCTGCTCGTGCACGCAACTGGGCGCGTTACGATTTAGGCGGTAAAAAGAAAGCTCTGTCATTTGTTGAAGGCGTTGATTCATACGTTCCTTACGCTGGACCACTTAAAGATAACGTTGAGGGATCGCTTACAAAGGTACGCTCTACCATGTGTAACTGTGGTGCACTGACGCTTGCTGAGCTTCGTGATAAAGCTCGCATTACGCGCGTTTCTGCTACGTCTTTGGTAGAAGGCGGCGCGCACGATGTTATGCTAAAAGACTCAAATTCCGATATGAACTTTAGGTAAGGAGAGCCTCTATGTCACAAAATTCTCAAGCTGCTCACGAGATACCTGTTTACGACGCAGCACAGATTGAAACTAAATGGCAAAAGGTTTGGGAACAAAACAATAGTTTTGCTACGGATGATAAAAAAGATTGTCCTAAGAAATATGTGCTTGAGATGTTCCCATATCCTTCTGGTGACTTGCATATGGGGCACGCACGCAATTACACCATAGGTGATGTAATGGCTCGACAAGCTCGCATGCGTGGATTTGATGTGTTGCATCCTATGGGTTTTGATGCGTTTGGTTTACCTGCAGAAAATGCCGCTATCAAGCATCATACCGAGCCGTCTACGTGGACATATTCTAATATCAACCAAGCAATTTCTACTATGAAGCGTATGGGCTTTTCCTACGATTACCAGCGCATGTTTAACACCTGCGATCCAAGCTATTACACTTGGGGCCAGTGGATGTTTATTAAAATGTGGGAAAAGGGATTGGTGTATCGTGGAAATTCCTTAGTAAACTGGTGTCCTGTTTGTAAAACTGTTCTTGCTAATGAGCAGGTTATCAACGGAAGATGCTGGC
>CAMQEO010000068.1 GCA_946999785.1 uncultured Atopobium sp. | reverse complement strand
ATGAGCTTATTTTACCCACGCTGAATAAATTTTTCAGGGCATATAACTCTTAACACAAAATTATGTTTTATGGTTATGCAAAATACAGGAAACCAGCTGTTCAGCGAAAGCGTTCTTGATGAAGTTCTCATGAGCTTGCCCAAGTATACCAACAAGAGGCAGGAAGCGGCGCTGAATATATTGCGCCAACTTGATTTGGAATTTTTGGCACATCGTCACCCTCAGAGCTTATCGGGTGGCCAAAAGCAGCGACTCGCCATTGCATGCGCCGTTGCAACAGGTAGAAAGATTGTTGTGTTGGACGAACCAACAAGTGGTTTAGATTGTGCACATATGCAAGAAATGGCGCGCCTTTTGGTAAAACTACAAGCGATGGACACAACAATTATGGTAGTAACTCATGATAGCGAGTTTATACACGCTTGTTGTACAAGGTTAGTAAGGCTGTAAGGATGTAAGACCGTTGTATACCGCCGACGCCCACAATCAGACAAATTTATTTCTTGGGCGCGTCTGTTGGCATCTGCGGCAGCGTTAAGGTGGTCATAAAGCCGCCGTGCTTACTTTTGCTTATGGACGTTTTCCCCTTATGCACATCGACAATCTGTTCTACGATCAAAAGCCCTAAGCCATGGCGCTGTT
This sequence comes from uncultured Atopobium sp., assembly GCA_946999785.1. GTDB lineage: Bacteria > Actinomycetota > Coriobacteriia > Coriobacteriales > Atopobiaceae > Fannyhessea. Next base: position 5,498 of record CAMQEO010000068.1, on the reverse strand, counting down.
CGGTAGTGCTGGTATCACAGATCATATAATGAGGCGTGTGATTAAGCTGTTCGAGTTTTTCATCTGAGACTCCTATGCCATTATCTTCAACGCAAATCATGCAATTGTTGCGATTTGCGCTCACAGACACATAAATTGTGCACCCGCTTTCGTTATGAGTGATGCTATTCCACATAAGATTTGAGATTGCTCGCTTTAATAAGTCCTTGTCTGCAAAAATATTGCAAGTGGTAAGATTCTCGTCTGTTTCCCATACGATTTCAAATCCGCCCTGCATATCCATGTTTATGAAATCAACAACAACTTGACGAACAACGCCAACAGCGTTTTCCTCTTTTTTCTTAATTGGCTGCATGTTATATTCAAGCTTTGAAGCAAGATTAAGATCATTGATTAAATTTTTCATGCGCTCGCTTTGCTTCATAATCATGTTCGCTTTTTTTCGATCTTCTGTTTCAAGACAAGAAGAGCTCGCTAACTGACCAGCATATCCCATGACCATAGATAAAGGTGTGCGAATATCGTGGGAAACACCTGCTATCCAATTTGCACGCGCCATTTCCTTTTTTCGTAATTGTTCTTTTTGTTGTTGCAAAACATCGGATGTTGAGTTGATATGAGCAGATATTTCTGAAAGCGCTCCTGTTTCTGGAATGTGGACACGCTCGGCTGTGGACAGGCGTTGTATGCCCTTAATAATTGGATTGACCGATTTAAGGAGTTTCATATTGGCTATTACATAAATTCCAAGGACAAGGCAGATGTTGATACATAAAACACCTAAAACGATCTGCGGAGAATTTGAAATTAAACTGTAGTTCCAACTTGGTGTTGTGTGTTTCCAAAAACTATTGTGTGGGAAACCTACAACAACCACGCCTCGTTCGTTTTCGCCCGTATAAGTGGGGTATCCTTTAAGATATCCCACGCTTAACTGTGCTATATCGGAGAGTGTATAGCTTGCAGGAATAGTGGAGGGAACGTTTTTTGTTTTCCACACAACGCGCGAGGTGTCGTTATCAATTAAAATTGCCCATGCATGGGCGTCGTTCAGCTTAGTGCTCATGTGCTCGGGGAGTGTAAAGTCTCCGTTTGCAGATACATGGAGCGCTTCTCCAGCTTCTTTTGCAATATTATATGGAGACGTCTCTTTATGAGGGATTTGATTTGCCATCAGTACAGCAAACGCAATGATGTTTATAGCTAAAATAAGTACCGAGCTCAGCAGAAAAATACCTATAAATCGTTTTATGAGTTTTGGTATGCTTTTCATGCTACTTTTCTTCCACAATCAGCTTATAGCCCAATCCCTTAACCGTTATGAGCGAAACGGGCTGCGATGGATTACGCTCAATTTTTTCTCTAATGCGGCGTATATGTGCCATTAAAGAATTTTCATATCCAAAAGGATTGTCGCCCCACGCTGCTTCACACAACGCGTCAATGGTTATAATGCGTCCTGCATTGCGGTACAAGGCAGAAAGTAAATCATGTTCTTTTGCGGTCAGCGGAATATGCTTGGCGTCTTTTATTACTTCGGCAGCCGAAAAATCAATCAGACTGTCTTTTAGCTTTACAACTGGGCTTTCGCCCTTGTAACTTCTTCTTAATATCGCCATGATACGAAACATGAGTTCTTTTGGTAGAAACGGTTTTACCACATAATCATCGGCACCTAGGTTAAATCCCTTAAATTTGTCCTCGTCTTCACCGCAAGCAGTGAGAAACAAAACAGGACAATCACTATATTGTTTGAGGCACTTCATAAGATCAAATCCATTTCCATCAGGAAGCATCACATCAAGGATCGCTAATTCTGGGGGGAACTTTTTAGCCGCGTCTACTGCGTCTTTCATGGTTTGAACAGCTGTTATATGGCGAAACCCGTATTCGTTGAGGATAGATACAACCATATGTAACAGTTCTTCCTCATCATCAACAAGCAGCACGCGCTTTTTCAGCAAATAATCATCACGATTCATAGCAAAGCCTCCTTTACCTCTATTATGCCATGTGCGTATACATTTTTTGAACGCCTTATAAAACGTAAGGTAGATGTAAGGTAGAGCGAATGTTGTTGCAAGGTTGGTGCAATATCATAAACCTCAGAAAGGAGATATTGCTATGAACAATATTGTTACAACACAACAGCTTACAAAAAGATACAAATCATTTATAGCTGTTAACAACGTTTCACTTCATATCCGCAAAGGAAGCATTTACGGCTTTCTTGGTCCAAATGGGGCGGGAAAATCTACCACTATGAAAATGCTTTTGGGGCTTACAGCTCCCACACAAGGCACTTTTACCATAGATGGGAAGCATTTTCCTGCAGACCGTATACCCATATTGAAGGAAATAGGATCATTTATTGAATCCCCGTCGTTCTACGCTAATCTAACCGGTAGAGAAAATCTTGATATTATTCGACGTATTTTAGGGCTTCCCCAAAGCGCAGTTGAAGACGCACTAGAGTTGGTGAGTCTTTCTGAATTTGGCGATCGTTTGGCAAAGCAATATTCGCTTGGTATGAAACAGCGACTAGGACTTGCAGGAGCGCTGCTTGGTAGGCCGCCTATTCTGATTTTGGATGAGCCAACAAATGGACTTGATCCTGCTGGTATTCATGAAATTCGCAATTTGATTAAGTCACTACCCAGTCTTTACGATTGTACGATTCTTATTTCTTCTCATATGCTCTCCGAAATTGAACTCATGGCAGATGATATTGGAATACTTAATCACGGGCGTTTGTTATTTGAGGGCAGTTTGGATGACTTGCGGCAGTATGCCCTGCGTTCTGGCTTTGCTGCCGATAATTTGGAAGAGATGTTTCTGTCTATGATTGAGAGTGACAACTTGCGCAAAAAGCAGAGGGCAAAGTTATGAAAACGTTTGTAATTGAACTTAAGAAAAGCAAAAGGACGGGTTTTATCCCCCTTATGCTTGCGGTGGGTATTATGGGTGCGGCTTATGCCTTTGTAAATTTTGTTGTGAGAAAAGACACGTTATTAAGCTTACCTTTAGCTCCTATGGATATTCTTCTTACGCAGCTTTACGGCATGATCATGGTATTAAACATGTTTGGCGTGATCGTTGCGGCATGCATTATGTATAACATGGAATTTAAGGGAAATGCTGTTAAAAAGATGCATATGCTCCCCATGAGCGTACCTTGCATGTATCTATGTAAATTCTTGCTCCTGACCGCGCTACTCTTGTTTGCTATTTTTCTCCAGAATTTAGCACTTGCATATATTGGTATGACCGATTTATCGCAGGGTGCCTTTGAGTTATCTACACTTATATCTTTTGGGGGTTATTCGTTTATTACTTCCATGCCGGTGTTGTCTTTTATGCTTTTCATTTCGTCGCGATTTGAAAATATGTGGATGACACTTGGAATTGGTGTGGCAGGATTTTTAAGCAGCATGGCTGTAGCTTCGTCAGACATGATGCTTTTTATGATTTCTCCTTTTGTAATCATGCTAAAACCTGCTGTTGCTATGAGTGCTGCGCCTCATATGGGGATTGTGATTGCCTCGCTTGTTGAAACAATTCTGTTTTTATATGCTGGCGTGTGGACAGCTCAACATGTGCATTACGAATAGGAGGTATAGAAATGAACTTTTGGAACCTGCTTAGCATTGAATTTATAAAAGTAAAGCGCAGTAAAATTATTCCTTTGATTTTTATTGCTCCGCTTCTGGTGGTTTCATCTGGCGTAGCTAGTCTTCACAGATACTTTACGCCTGAATATACAAACGCTTGGGCAGCTATGTTTATTCAAAGCGCATTGATTTATTCGTATTATTTGCTGCCGCTGAGTATGATTGTTATTTGCGTGATGATTGCAGGACGAGAAACAGCGCATAATGGGATATTAAAAATGTTGGCGTTGCCCTTAAGCCGCCGTGCTCTTTCTGCTGCAAAATTTTGTGTGCTGGTGTTTTATTTGTTTATGGAAATCGCGGTATTTTTTGCGGTATTTGTTATAGCTGGTCTTTTTGCAACCATGAGCACTGGAATTACAGAAACGCTTCCTGTGACGTACCTTTTGAATTGGTGCGGCATCTTGTTTTTAACTATGATTCCAAGTCTTACCGTTATGTGGGCAATTACAGTCCTTTTTGAAAAGTCGTTGCTGTCCATTGGATTAAATATTCTTCTTGTCATTCCAGGTGTTTTAGCAGCCAATACTCCGCTTTGGTTGGCGTACCCCTATTGTTATAGCGGTTATTTGGTTTCTCGGTCTTTACATGCGGTAACGTCCATGGGAATAGGTGATGGTGTTTCGCTCGTTCCGTTTTTGCCATGTGCCATTGCGATTTCTGCAGGTGTATTTTGGGTCTCCGTAACGCGTTTTGGAAAGAAAGAGATGAGCTAATATATATATTTGTATATAATGTTGTCAACTTTGTAAACGGTGCGTGCAATCCAAGCGGTGTAGGCGATTCAAGCGCTGCAAGAAATCTAAGCTGCGCGCGCGAAGCACGCGACCCAAACACCGCAAACACCGCAAACACCGCAAACACCGCAAACACCGCCGCTTCAACGGGAGACAAGTTATGGAAAAGCAAAGCAAAAACAAACGAAACATGCTGCTAGTTGTGTGCGTTATAGTTTTTGCGATGCTTTTTGTTATATTCGGGCTCTTAAGGAACAGAATTTTTCAGTCAAGCATTGTGAGGAGCGTTAGCGATAAAATCGATTTTATCGTCAATACTAAACAACTTAAAATCCCTGATGATGCCCTTGCTTTTTCGGTGTATGACATGGATGCGAACACCTACTTGTTTTATGAAGGAGCGGGTCAGGAGCCAACCGTTGCAAGCCTGTCAAAACTTTTTGCCATAGATTATGCGCTTAGTAAGGTTAAGCTTGATGACGTTTTTGAAGCCAACGACGAAACACTTAAACTTGTGCCTGCGGGTTCATCGATGGCTAATCTAACGCGTGGAACGTATACTGCAAAGCAAATTATGCAGGCGATGCTTGTTCCATCTGGAAACGATGCGGCATATGTTATGGCATATAATATCGGCAAAATGGATTTAGGCGCAGGTCATAGCGCAAAAGAATATATCAATCATTTTGTAAAATCACTGAGAACCTATTTAGCGCGTGAGGGCTATGGCAAAACAGATCTCTATGACCCAAGTGGATTTTCTATGCAGGCCACTACCAATTTGGATGACATCAATAGGGTGACGCTTAAACTGCTCGATTACGATTTTGTCAAAGAGTGCATGGGAGAGAGCTCATTTACCATTACAACAAAACAAGGCAATTTTACGTGGAAAAATACCAATGAATTTTTAGATAAAGAGTCGCTGTTTTACAATAGTCACATCAAAGGTGTAAAAACGGGAACATTTGCTTCTTCTTATAATATCATTGCCCTGTACGAGAATAATGGCAAAAGATATTTAATTACCTGTTTAGCTGCGCATTCCAATAAAGACAGATATCAAGCTGTTCAAGCCGCCATAAATACG
>CAMQEO010000067.1 GCA_946999785.1 uncultured Atopobium sp. | reverse complement strand
TTTCAAGATAGGCAGCATATCCAACAAATGCAAGTGCCGCAAGGACAATAACAAGTATTACTAGATATACAACTGCCTTAACGATCGAAAAAGCTTTATGATGCTTATAATTCTTGTGGTGTGTCTTTTCTTTTGTTTGTTCAGCCAGATTTTTAAAAACACTTTTATGCAAAAGCGAAGTACTTGTTATATGAGCTGAACTTTCTGCATGAGGCATGCTTATCTCTTGCGCTTGTTCAGTCGAAGCTTCTGACTGTTGTTCGAGAGAATTATCTTCTTCAGAAGCGCCTACACGCGTATCAGAATCGTCTCGATTATATGCTTGGTCTTTCATACTTGCTCCTTTATGTCCAAAACACAGAGATGAGCACATTTGTTGTAGCACCATAACAACTATTATAAATAATTAGTTTTACGATACAATTACTTTCGCATTATTGTAGCGTACTTTTGCAAGTTGGTAGAACAGCTCAATCATGCGCTTATGTGTAGGATGCGCCTTCGTGAGCGTTCACTGCAAAATTGGGAATAACACCTATTACACGCTTAGAGTCATGAGGTATAGTCTGCGCTTAGTTTGTATATGTATCAAAGATTTTAATTGTAGGTAAAGAGTAAGGTAAGGCTTTGAACTTTTCATTTCGTGATGTACGGAGAACATTTGTAATAGCAACAGCTTTGTTTGCTATGTATTTTGGTGCTGGAAATCTTATTCTTGCACCTTATATAGGAGCTAACGCAGGGCGTGATGTTCTATGGGTACTTGCTGGTTTTTTCATTTCGGGTGTTGGATTGCCAATGCTGGCACTTATTGCGTTGTGTTTGGTGGGATCTCCTGCTACGATCTCAATGCATATTTCACCTCTTTTTAGCAAAATTTTTACGCTTTTAGTATTTTTAACATTAGGTCCTTGCATGATTGTGCCGCGTACCGCCGCATGTGCATACGAAATGGCTAAACCATTGATGCAGGGGCTTGCAGCTCCCTTATCTGTTGTGTGTACAGCTGCGTGTTCATTAGTTGGTCAAGCTCAAGTAGCTGCTACACATATAGATTTACTGGTGAGTGCATTCATGTTGATATTGTTTTCCGCGCTGTTCTTTGTTGTTGCTTACAGCTGCGCAGTTCATCCAGGAAGTTTAACAAATATCATGGGAAAAATTTCGGGGCCATGCTTATTGATTCTTATGGTTACACTTATTGGTTCGTTTTTCTTTCAACGTCCAAGTACACCACCTCAAATTGTTAATTCTTTTTCTGCCTTTTCACAGGAGCATGTTATTGTTGAACATTCAAACGCTTTAGAATCAGGACTCTATTCGTTTGCGCAAGGTTTTATTTGTGGCTATCAAACTATGGATGTTTTCGGAGCATTTATCTTTGGTTCTATTTTAATTCCTTACATTAAAGAGCAAGGTATTACCAAGCAAGAAGCTGTTGTTCGTCAAGTTATAAAATCAGGCTGCATAGCTGGTGCACTTATGATGTGCATATATGCAGGTTTTGCCTTTGTTGGTAGGTGTATGTCGGGAACAACTCAACACTTCGATCAAGGCGCTTCCATTATTGCATCTGCTGCAGCATTTCAATTTGGTTCATGGGGTTCCTTAATTGTAGCTGCAATTTTTACTATTGCGTGTCTAAACGTATGTATGACACTTTCGTGTGCGGCAGGTGAATATTTTGCCAAGACAAGTGAAGGTCCACGCTTTCGCTGGGCTCTACGTGCGGTATGTTTTGTTTCGTTTGTTTTGGCTAATGTTGGATTATCTGCAATATTAAATTATTCTGTACAAATTTTAACGATTATGTACCCGTTGGCGGTTTGTATCATCGCAATGGCTCTCATTACCTCCTACACTAAGAGAAAACGCGCCACGCTGCCTGCTGATACCTGGTTACCTTATCAAATTGCCTGTTTAGTATGCGCACTAGAGACAAGTATCGTGGTAATTCGCGATATGTTCTTTACAACATTTACACTTCCATTTGATTTTGTACCACTCGCCGATTTGCATCTTGAATGGACGATCATTACTTTGCTGGCATTTATCTGTACATATGTATTCCAACAAGTTCGCGCCTATGTTCGGCGTTCAACGCTGTAATTTCTAAAACTTGCTTTTATGGTTATATAATTGCTGTATGCAATGCGGTTGAAAGCTGGAGAGGGTTTTTAAGCGCACTGATACTTTGTTTTATTCAACTCACACCATTCTGTGTCGCCTCTTGTTGCGCAGGTGGTATAAGGGAGGATACGTATGTATAACGTGCGTAAGGTGGTAGATGATATTTGGTGGACAGGTGCGCAAGATCGTCGTCTTGAATTTTTTGAAAACACCTATCGTGTACCTGCAGGAATGTCGTATAACAATTATGTCATCATGGACAATAAAACCTGTCTTATGGATGGCATTGACGCAGCGGTAGAGCATCAGTTTCATGACAATCTTGATCACGTATTAAACGGCAGACCCCTTGATTATATGATAGTTGACCATATGGAGCCAGATCACTGTGCGGCTATTCCGTATTTGGTCGAAAAATTTCCTAATATGAAAATTGTTGCCACGCAAAAAGCATTTCGCATGATGGAACAGTTTTACGATTTTGATGTTCAAAGTCGAGCACTGGTGGTTAAAGAGAACGATACCTTGTCGCTGGGCAAACACGTTTTGCGTTTCATCATGGCTCCTATGGTTCATTGGCCAGAAGTAATGGTAACCTATGACACAACTGATCATGTCCTTTTTGCTGCCGATGCGTTTGGGGCATATGGCGCTATGCACGGTAGTCTTTTTGCCGATGAAGTAGACTGGGAAAAGGATTGGTCAGATGAAACGCGCAGGTACTACACCAATATTGTGGGGAAATACGGTCCACAAACACATGCGCTGTTAAAGAAAGCCTCTCGTTTAGATATTTCATATATTTGTCCTTTGCACGGCTTTGTGTGGAGACAAGATTTTAATATGCTTATTGATCGTTATGAAAAATGGTCTACCTATACACCCGAAACCAATTCGGTTGCTATCTTTTATGGCTCTGTGTATAGCGGGACCGAAAATGCGGCGGACATTCTGTCGGTAAAGCTTTCAGAAAAAGGCATAAGAAACGTACGTGTGTTTGATGTATCAAAAACCGATTTATCCGAAATGCTTTCCCGTGCATTTGAGTATTCTACATGGGTATTTGCTGCAGCAACATATAATTTAGGGGTTTTTGATCGCATGCATTTTTTGCTACACGATATCAAAACGCATAATTTGCGTAATCGTTGTGTTGGTCTTATCGAAAATGGTACCTGGGGTCCTTTGTCAGGCTCATTGATGGCTAAGGAGCTTGAAAGTCTTAAAAACATCACGATTCTAGAACCGCGCGTAACGATTCATTCTGCGCCCAAAGAAGACACCCTCACTGAGCTGGAGAAACTTGCTGATGCGCTTGTATTAGCTGTTAATGAGCACGCTTAGCCTTTGGTGCATGGTGCATACAAGGTCAATAAAAGTTCATTTTAGGTGATTATAAAATGAACTCTGTAGTACAATAGACCCTGAGTTCAATTTGAGCTCAGGGTTTTTGTATGGCGTTGTATGATGCGTTGATGTGTAAGCTTATTATTTTTTTGCTCTGCACAAAGGTTGTACAACACTTCAATGCTTTGCAGGTAGGGTGCTGTGTTGCACCTATGAGGGGAGCACTACTATGACTACATCTCTTGTTACACCAATATTTACGCAACAATTGGTACATTTTATGAAACAAGCAGGTCTTCGCCAAATCGATCTCATTGAACGTGCACGTCAAAGGAATGTTAAACTTGGTAAAAGTCAGCTGAGCCAGTATGTTAGTGGCAAGTCGCTTCCTCGCTATGATATGGTTCAAACGCTTGCTCAGTTGCTTAACTGTACTGCCGATGATCTTCTAAGCGCGCCTTTACTTAAAGCTTCTAACGCGCAAGATAGCTTACGCAAGGCGCAGAGCAGCTCTCATGTAGAGCATGACCATGTCGTTGCAACTTCCACTCATACGCCAAAACCTAAAAAGCCATGTCGCAGCTTTAAGAAATCATCCAAGCTTGATAACGTTTTGTATGATGTGCGTGGCCCTGTGGTAGATGAGGCATATCGTATGGAAGCAAGCGGCGTTCACGTGCTTAAGCTTAATATCGGAAATCCTGCGCCGTTTGGATTTAGGGCGCCTGATGAGGTCATTTACGATATGCGTCAGCAATTAACCGATTGCGAAGGCTACTCTGATAGTCGTGGACTTTTTTCCGCGCGCAAAGCCATCATGCAATACGATCAGCTCCGTGGCATTCCTAACGTTTCGATGGAAGATATTTACACGGGAAATGGCGTATCCGAGCTTATTAACCTTTCTATGCAGGCATTATTGGACACCGGCGATGAAATTTTGGTTCCTAGCCCCGATTATCCATTGTGGACCGCGTGTGCAACGCTTGCTGGTGGTACTGCAGTTCATTATCTGTGCGACGAACAGGCTCATTGGTATCCTGATATTAACGATATACGCTCTAAAATTACGCCTCGTACCAAGGCTCTTGTTATTATCAATCCCAATAATCCTACAGGCGTTCTGTATTCACGCGAAGTACTTGAAGATATTGTTGAACTTGCGCGTGAGTTCAATTTGATGATTTTTTCTGATGAAATTTATGACCGACTTGTTATGGACGATAAAAAGCATATTTCAATTGCGTCGCTTGCGCCCGATTTGTTCTGTGTTACGTTTAGCGGTCTTTCAAAATCGCATATGATTGCAGGATATCGTATTGGATGGATGACGCTATCGGGAAATAAATCAATTGCACGCGACTACATTATGGGCATTAACATGCTTTCCAACATGCGCCTGTGTTCAAACGTTCCTGCACAGTCTATTGTTCAAACAGCTTTGGGTGGATATCAAAGCGTAGAAAATTATATTGCCCCAGGTGGACGTGTTTACGAACAGCGCGAATTTACGTATAACGCTCTTTGCAACATGGAAGGTGTTTCGGTAGTAAAACCCGACGCCGCGTTTTATATGTTTGCTCACCTTGATAAGAAAAAGTTTAATATCAGCGATGATGAACAATTTGCCCTGGATTTGTTGCGCGAGAAACGCGTGCTTATTGTGCATGGAAAAGGTTTCAACTGGGAAACACCAGGTTATTTTAGAATCGTATATTTGCCACGTTTGCAAACGCTTTCCGACGCTCTTGGCAAAATTGCGAGCTTTTTAACTTCGTATCATCAATAAATATATCGTTGTAAGCGCGTTTACGTTCAAATAACGTACGTACTAACGGTAACGCGGGATATCCGCTTAACAAAAAACCGGGCCTTGTGCCCGGTTTTGTTGGTTAGTTTGGGTTTATGCGTCTGTATGCGCGACTGCATGTTTGCACGCCTATACGCGTGTCTGCTGTCTTGTCGTTCGCGCCTAAGCGCCTATGCGTCCATATGATCTCGCGCTGCGTTTACAAAGTTTTGGATAAGCTGCATATGTTCTGGATAATCAAAGCACATAAGTTCAGGGTGCCACTGAACAGCCTGAACAAAGGTTTTATCAGGCATATACACCGCTTCGATAAGATTATCATCAGAGAACGCCATAGGAACAAATCCAGCACCTAAGTCCTTGAGTGCCTGATGATGCCTGCTATTTACGCCAACATGGTTATGCGTAAGCAAAATGTGCTCTTCCCAAAGCTTTGCTAAAGGAGTTGCTTGTACAATTGACACGGTGTGCCACGGCTTAAAATAAGGCGGACGCATACTGTGTGTATGAGCGTTAGGTAATTGCGTGGGGATATCCTGATACAGTGTTCCTCCAAACACGCAGTTCATAATCTGAATACCGCGACAAATTCCAAACACGCACATATCACGCTCAATCGCTTTAGAAATAAGCAAAGCTTCGTAGGTATCAAGGTCGTCGTGGGGAAGTTGGGTTTGCGCAAGTGCTTCTTCATGATAGAGTGCAGGATTAACATCGTCGCCGCCTGTAATGAGCACAGCGTCAACGCCTTCAAGGTATGCGTCTATTACAGCAACATCACTTGTAACTGGTAAAAGCATAGGAGCCGCTCCACATGCACTAATTGCACGAATATAAACGCCTAAGGCTGCGTATTCATCTGTTGCACAAAGGTTTCTGGTAGTGATGCCTATACGAGGCATACG
>CAMQEO010000066.1 GCA_946999785.1 uncultured Atopobium sp. | reverse complement strand
TATCCACTGCACCAAACCAACGCGAATCAAGCGAATTGCCTCGGTTATCCCCCATTACCCATATACAATGTGCAGGCACGGTATAAGGATACATAATTGCACCTTGTGGACCTACTTCCTGATTGGTAATAGGCTTGGTAGGCTGATGATTAACGTAGGGTTCGTTAAGTTTTTTGTTATCAACATAAACATTGCCATTACGCAAATCTATGGTTTGACCCTCAGTTGCAATAACACGCTTAAGCAGGGTGATTCCTGTGCCAGCTGGATCGTTAAACGTAATAATATCGCCTGCTTGAGGTTTTCCAAACTTATAGCTAATCTTTTCTCCAATAAGGCGATCTTGCAGTTGTACGGTAGAAAGCATCGAACCCGTAGGTACCAGATACACATCTGCCACAAAAGCGTGAACTACAAACACAATACCTGCGGATATTGCAAGCGTTACAACCCAGTCCAAACATGTTCTTAAAAATGAGCTACGCTCTTGTTGAGGTTGCATATGTCTCATACACATCACATTTCTTTTCTATAAGATGTTAGATTTTGAACAAAATCATACTCTTTATCGGTAAGCGTTGCGCTTGATAACAAATCAGGGCGCCAACGAGCCGTTCTTTCAAGCGCGTTCATACGTTTCCACGTTTTAATTGCTTCATGGTTACCACTAAGCAGCACATCAGGAACGCTCATGCCTTCTACCTCACGTGGACGCGTGTACTGCGCATATTCAAGCAATCCCGCGTCTGAAAATGATTCGTCACAAGCGCTTTGTGCATCACCTAAAGCTCCAGGTATAAGCCTAATTGTAGCATCGAGCACCACAAGCGTTGCTAATTCGGCACCGGTTAGTACATAATCGCCTAACGAATAAATTGCATCGGCTTTTTGGTAGACGCGCTCATCAATACCTTCATAGTGACCGCATGCAAACAACACGCGCTTTTTGTGCGAAAGTTCGTCCGCGCAGGTTTGTGTAAAACGTTTACCGCATGGAGAAAACATAACAATGTATGGCTTTTCTGCGCTATACGAAGAAATTTCAGAGAAAGCTTCAAAAAAAGGCTCACACTTCATAAGCATCCCCTGTCCTCCACCATATGGCGCGTCATCTACACTGTGATGTGCATCGTGAGTCCAGCGGCGTAAATCGTACGTTGTAAGCGAATAGAGATTATGCGCACGTGCTCGACCCATAATGGACGTATCCATATATGGCTGAAACAGGTTAGGAAATATCGAAAGCACTTCAAAGTTAATCATGCAATTACAACCTACTTTGCAAATCAAGAAGGCTTTGCGGAATATGCGTAGTGATAACATCTGTATCAGGTGTTATAGGATCTACAAACTCGGGAACAAGCGGAATCAGCACATCAGAGTAGCTGCCATGTACCAAAAGCGTGTCTTGAGCCGAACTTCTAAGAACCTCAGCCACAACACCTAAATCACCAAAGCTCTTGTCGTGCACCGCTTTATTGAGCACAGGTTCAATACTTTTCTTTGCCTGCTCATCCGTTAAATCACAACGATTGATAGCCAAATAGGTTCCCACATAAGACTCTGCCAAACTGCGCGAGTCAAGCTCCGCACACAACAAAACAAGTCCGTCTGCAATGCAGGTGGCAGCTTGAACGTGAAGTACACGCGGACGGTGCAACATAGGAGGTATGCAGTACAGCTCCTGCTTGGAGGTAGGTGTAAAAGAAAAGCCGTGCACAAAGTGTGCAACGACTTCTCCTTTATTTCCATATACCTTAGAAATGCGAGCGAACACGCTATATTCCGGGCAAGACATAACCTATCCTAAAACCTCAACCTCAACAGCGGTGTTGACGCGCGAACCAAGAGCACGAGCAAGCGTACGAATTGCTTTAATGGTGCGACCTTTGCGGCCAATAATACGACCTGCGTCTTCTTCGGCGCAAGAAATCTCAATAAGCGCGGCGCCATTACTATCGGTAACATCAAGCGCAACAGCTTCTTTATTGGTAACCAAACCACATACAATGTATTCAACGAGGTCAGCGACTCTATCGGAAGCAAGCTCGCCTTCTGCTAAAGGCAACGTAGAAAGAGACTCTTTGCGCGAGAAAGCATGCGCGCTATCTTGCGTGTCTTGAGTGTTGAGCTCTTCATGGGTTTCAGGAATATCCTGATCCATGGCGTTTTCCTGAATTTGATCACTCACGTTAACTACTCCGCATCTTGAGCTGCATCTTCTGCAGCAGCAGCTTCTTCTGCAGCAGCTTGAGCCTTAGCAGCAGCTTTCTTAGAGAGTTTACGTTTCTTCTCAGGAGCAGCAGCACCGCTGCGTACAATGTCGATAAGGTGAGAAACAGTAGAAGAAGGCTGAGCTCCTTTAGCTACCCATGCATCAACCTTTTCTAAATCAATATCAATTGACTTTGGATTGGTAAGCGGATTATAGCTACCAATTTGTTCAATGTAACGACCGTCACGAGGCATGCGACCATCAGCAACAACAACACGGTAATACGGACGCTTTTTTGCTCCATGACGAGCAAGACGAATCTTTACAGCCAAAGTAGAACTCCTTTACACACGCGGCGCGATGGATACGAAGAAAAAGTGCGTCGCTTTGCCACTTAAGCAATGTTTAACTATACGACATTATAGCAATAAAAAACCGTGTCGTTTTTGTGAACTCTCACTAAAATCTTTGGTTTTTTATAAAAAAACTCATAGTTTCAGCAGAAATTAAGTTTCATGCATAAACTTATGTATAAGTTTTATCTACCTGTGCAAGTATACTTTTTACGACAAATATGTGTTGTTGAAAATCTTCTCTAAGGAGGCGGCTATGAACATTTTAGTTATAGAAGACGAAAAAAATTTAGCAGATGCTATCGTTCGCATTCTAACAGATGCTCATTACCACGCTGAAGCCGTATATGACGGAAAATCAGGGCTCATCTCGTGTCAAAGCGGATTATATGACGCGGCTATTGTAGATAGAATGCTTCCTGGCATAGACGGCCTTGATATTGTTAAAGAAGTTCGACGTAGTGGCAATTCTATGCCTATTTTAATTCTCACCGCCCGTACTTCTACTCAAGATAAAGTTGACGGCCTTGACGCAGGTGCCGATGACTATCTTACCAAACCTTTTGAAGCCCCCGAATTACTTGCTCGTTTACGTGCGCTTACTCGTAGACAAGGAGATGTAATTATCGAGCAGATGAAGTTTGCCGATTTTACGCTTGATTTAGGTACCCATGACCTGATGTGCAAAAATCATTCCGTCCATCTTTCTGGTAAAGAGTTTGAAGTCTTAAAAATGTTGCTCAGTGCGCCGTCACGCGTGGTATCCAAACAGGATTTGTTAACCTATGTATGGGGTACCACTGCTGATGCGTCAGAAAATTCGGTAGAAGCCTATGTTTCGTTTTTGCGCAAAAAGCTGGCATATGTTCATTCAAAGGTACAAATTACCACGCTTCGCATGTTGGGTTATCGACTTGAAACATATTAGACTATAGGTGTATGTAAATCTGGTAATCTCAGCACAATCTTACATGGTGCTTTTGTTTTGTATGTTGTAGAAATTGCGATTGATAAGGCTCGTACATGTGTAAACAAAAAATGGTCATGCTCAAAGCACTTAAATATAAATTCCTGTTGAGTATAGTCATTCTTGTTGAGGGTACCCTATTAGCGCATACCTGCATTTCTATGTATCTTACCTACCATACACAAGAAATTAAGTTTAATAATTATCTTGAATATATTATTAACGATATAAACCCTGATATTGAGCATTTTGGACAAGTACCCTATCACCATAGCGATATTACCAGCACATCTAACATGCTATCAATGGTGGTTAAGCTTGACGATAAGGGAGAAATTAAGCCGAGTGAACATCCTGAATATATTGGATCGACACCCATTAAAGAGGTCTGCACTCAAATTATGGGAAGCTCTGAAGAGCGCGGTAAACTCACTGATTACCATGTTAGATGGCTTAAACGTGGTAATACCATTGCTTTTGTTGATACCTCGGCTTTTGACTTTTCATTTTCTCAAAGCATTATTATGGTTTCATGTATTATGGCCGCTACTGTAGTAGTTATCACGGGTATTGCATGGGGTCTTTCTACTTGGGCAATTAAACCTGTAGAAGAGGCAATGCATCGGCAACGCGTCTTTTTGGGAAATGTCTCGCATGAACTTAAAACACCACTTTCAGTAATTATTGCCAATACCGATATTTTGCTACACAGTTCGCACTTAGAAGCGGAAGAGCACAAATGGGTTCAAAATACTTCAGAAGAAGTGTTGCAGCTCAAACAGATGATTAACGATCTTTTAGAACTTGCGCAAAGTGATGAGGCAGCTGCTGGTGCGCCCAATATTTTACATCCCGCGCGCTTTAATTTTTCTGACATGGTATACGAAGCTGCGCTTGAGTTTGATACCTTGGCGTTTGAACATGGGTGCACCATTCAAACTGATATTCCAAGAGATTTATATCTATTTGGCGACGAGGAAAAACTCAAACGACTTGTACACATCTTGCTGGATAATGCATGTAAATATGCAGCTAAGTCTTCGGTTATACAGATAAACCTTACAAAAGCAAATAAAGCAGCGTCAAATGCCTTGCAACTTAGCTTTACCAATCAAGGCGAGGTCATCGGTGAAGAAGATCAGGCACATATTTTTGATCGTTTTTATCGCAGCGACAAAGCGCGGTGTAAAACAAATAAAAAAGGCGGTTTTGGACTGGGATTATCAATTGCGCTTGGTTTGGTAAAATCGCATAAGGGAACCATTAAAGTTGAAAGTACGGCAGAAAAAGGTACCACGTTTACCGTAACTTTGCCCACGCACTTATAAAGAGCACTCAAAGGCGACTAACGCTCCACTTGTGTTAGTCGCGCGTTTTTGCTCGTCAGCTCTCAAAACTATGCTCATCTTTATCCGCGCACGTACAGTCATCTAAATATTGTACAGAGCTATCTTCCCAAATATATTCCAACCGATATAGCGTCCGAATTTCGGCGGTACAAATGTGCACCATAACACAGCCATAATCGAGCACCACCCACGAATCTGCATGTATTCCTTCCACAGCTCTTGGAAGCTCATGCGCTTGTTTGCGCACGCCATCTTCGACATCTTGCAGCAGCGCATGTAAATGAATACGATTACGCGCGGTTGCAACCACCATGTATGGACACAAACCACGCTGAGACGGCAACGTAATAAGAGCCGTGTGTTCAGCTTTTTTGATATTTAAAATCTGAACAACACATAAGGCAAGCGTTTTTTCACTAACGTGCACCACAATACTACTTTCCAACATGAGCAAACGTACGAATATAGTGATTATAAAGCTGAATGCTTGGCGGATAAAGATAACGCTGCGTTTTAAGAACGTACACAAGACCACTGGTAAACGACTCTAAAAAGACGTGCTCAAGCGATTGCGTACCAACAGATGCACGGATAGCATCAAGCATTGGATAAGGTTTTCTTAGTGGCTCAATTCCATCGGCAACAAAAACAATCATATCAAGTGCGCTCATCTTGGGTCGCGCAACTGTGTGATAGCGAATAGCATCAATAATATCATCTGAAAGCTTTGGGAATCGTTCGTGTAACTCACAAGCAGCAGTAAGTCCATGTAAAAGATGACAGGTTTGCTCCAAAGGTGCACCCATATCAATGCCGTAATGTTGCGCCTTTTCAATTTGAGCAGCTGTACTTAAAATCTTATCCCAATCGTGCAAAAGGCCAGCAATATAGGCGTGCGTTTGATTCTGCTGGTAAACTTTGGCCATATATGCAGCAGTTTGAGCAACACTTTTACAATGCGCAAATCGCCGAGGATTAACCTCACTCATACGTGCGCTTAACGCCTGCGTGAGCAATGTAATCGTCTGTTTGTCGTTTTGAGAAAATTGTGGTGTAAAACGTTCAAATGATGAAAGCGATTCAAAAGACGCCATTTTGCTCCTCTCACCGTGCCAATAGCTATTAAAATAGTAACTGTTTTACCACTTGTGAGAAAGGTATACGGTGATTTTGCGACAAAACGCTACGATTATAGGACCTATAACCATAGAACGTATGTCATACGGAGCTGAAGCTATTGCGCATATGCCAGACGGCAAATGTGTATTTGTACGCGGAGCAGTAACAGGCGATGTATGCGAAGCTGCAATCACCGAGGAAGCCAAGCACTATCTACGCGCCGAAGTAACTCGTATTCTTAGTGCATCACCTTATAGAGTAAAACCAGCGTATTCATATGACGAACAAGCAGGTGGATGTCC
>CAMQEO010000065.1 GCA_946999785.1 uncultured Atopobium sp. | reverse complement strand
TTTGTGATTTCTCCTTACGCTTAGAGCGCATCTACCTCTAAGAATGGCTATAATTGTTACGTAGTTTATACCGTGTAACTTTTGTGCCCACCTATCCCGAGGAGGGATTTCAATGGATAAGAACCTCTGTTCGTCTATACATATGACATCGCCTGGAACGTTTATTACGGCGTCAACAGAGCAAACGCAAGCCTTGGGTAAGTTGCTTGGAACGCTTCTTTCAGCAGGTGATGTTCTTATTTTGACGGGTGATTTGGGCGCGGGAAAAACTCAGCTGACCAAAGGTATCGCTGCAGGTATGCAGATTACTGACGATGTTACCAGCCCAACGTTTACTATCGAAATGGTGTACGAAGGCGCACATATGCCACTGTATCACTTTGATCTTTATCGTCTGAGCACCCCCGAACAACTAGAAGATACTGGTCTATATGATGTTTTGGATTCAGACGGCCCATGCGTTATCGAATGGGGAGAGCAATTTGTTGATGAAATTGGCCCAGATCGTATGGATGTTGTTATTACACGCTTATCTCAAGATGCACACACTATGGAAGAACCGCCTCGTCAAATTAGCTTTATTGCACATAGTGACCGTATGCGCCGCCTTGTCGACCAGATAAGTTCGCATTTTTGTGCGTAAGGAGTGAACCTATGAATTTTGCTACTCAAAAATCGTTTCATGTAGTTGCATTTGATACGTCTACGGATATGCTTGCTTGCGCAACTGCGCGTATTGTTTCGGCTTCTCCTGCTCCAGTTGATGCAGAAAAGGCCGGCATACTTTCACAAAATTCCTCCTTTAAGGTAGCTAATGTGCACGCGCAAGATCATCTATGCCGTCGTCGTGCAAATGTAGAACTTGTTAATACTATGTTCAGTTGCTTGGATAGTGCGCATACATCGCTTGATGATGTTGACGCAGTTATAGTTGGACGCGGTCCTGGCTCTTTTACAGGTGTAAGAATTGGTATTGCCACTGCAAAGGGTCTTTCTTGCGGCATGAGCAAAAAATTGTACGGTGTATCAACGCTTGACAGTGTTGCATGGAATATGTGGCTTAAAGGGGTAAGAGGTCGCGTTGCTGTGGTGGCCGATGCTATGAGAAAAGAAGTTTACCCTGGAGTTTATGATCTAACCGAAGAAG
The DNA here is from genome assembly GCA_946999785.1 of uncultured Atopobium sp. Classification (GTDB taxonomy): domain Bacteria; phylum Actinomycetota; class Coriobacteriia; order Coriobacteriales; family Atopobiaceae; genus Fannyhessea. The sequence goes on along the minus strand of CAMQEO010000065.1, from coordinate 5,171 downwards.
GAGCTTTGCGCACGTTTGCGCTTGAACGTGTTGTAAAAGCCGATATTGCTGTCCAAGAATTTTGCGCGCGTGCTGATAAAGATGAACTTTTATTCTCGGGAGATGCGTTTACTAAGTACTCAGATCTCTTTAAAGGAGCAGGTCTTACTCGTATTGCCGATGAATCTTTGTGGCATCCAAGCGGTAGCGGTCTTATACAAGCTTATGTCTATGCGCTTGCTCACTCACAGCTTAACAGTGGAGATCCTGCTTTGGTGCTTCCTGTGTACACACGTCTTTCCGATGCCGAAGAGCACGAGCGCCAAAGGCTTGGCATGAAAGAGCCTGCTCAGGTACAAACAACAGGTGTCAACGATGAATTAGCAGGTCTTCATTGTCAGTTGCGTCCTATGTCGGTAAACGATGTACAAAGTGTTTGTGCGCTCGAAAAAGCTTGTCATGCTCAAACGCATCATACGCCCTGGACCGAGCAGATGTTTGCAGACGAGTTAAGCCAACCCAATCGTTCTTGGTGGGTTGCTCATGACGAAGCAGATATTATTGGATTTGCGGGAGCAGTTCTATCGGGTGACGAGTTTCAAATCAGCGATATTGCCGTTGCTAAAGCGCGTAGAAGAAACCATATTGGCGAGCGTCTGCTTGAGCGTGTAGCCTACGACGGCCAAATGTATGGTTGTACGTCGGTTTCGCTTGAGGTAGAAGCAGATAATGCACCTGCTTGTGCACTGTATAACAAACTTGGATTTACACGCATTGCGACGCGAAAAGATTATTACGGTAAAGGTCACGATGCGTTTGTGCTTCGTGCAGCTTTGCCTCTTGATACTACGCTTCTTCATAAAAAAGAGCAGGCACGTCCTGCCGCTTCTGTGCGCCCATGGCCCATATGTGCTGCTACGCGCTCGCAAGCGGGCCTAGACGCGCTTAAGCATGCTGGTGATCTTATCTTAGCTATTGAATCTTCCTGCGATGAAACAGGCCTTGCTATCATTGATTCCCATGGTGAAGTACTTGCGAATGTAGTTGCTACTTCTCTTGATTTTCATTCACGTTTTGGTGGTGTTGTGCCCGAAATTGCTTCGCGTAAGCATGTAGAAGCTATTGTTGGTGTATTTGAAGAAGTTATGCAACAAGCTGGTGAAAAGCTCGGTCTTGATACCTTGGTACCGCAGGATCTTTCAGCTGTAGGAGTAACGGCAGGACCTGGTCTTGTTGGTGCGCTGGTTGTTGGTGTCGCTTTTGCAAAGGGCTTGGCAGCAGGTGCTCATCTTAAACTTATCGCAGTAAACCACCTCGAAGGGCATATGCTTGCAAATCTGTACGAAACAAACGACCTTAAGCCGCCGTTTATTGCATCGCTGGTGTCTGGTGGAAATACGCTGCTTGTTCATGTTAAAGCATGGGGCGTCTACGAAATTTTAGGAGCAACGATCGACGACGCAGTAGGAGAGGCTTTTGATAAGGTTTCAAAAGCTTTGGGCTTAGGCTATCCAGGTGGCCCTATAATTTCTAAACTTGCCGCTAAAGGTAATAAACGAGCAATTCATTTTCCGCGTGCAATGCTTCATTCACACGATTTTAGTTTTTCGCTTTCTGGCTTAAAAACGTCGGTTATTACCTACATTGAGCACGAAAATCAAGCAGGTAGACCCATCAATTTACCCGATCTTGCAGCTTCATTTGAGGCAGCTATCATAGATGTTCAAGTTGCAAAAGCTTACGAAGCACTTAAGCAAACGGGTGCACGCGATTTTTGCGTGGGCGGCGGAGTGGCTGCTAATAAAGAGCTGCGCGATGCTTATATCGAGGCGTTTACTAAAAAAGGCATACGCGTCACTGTTCCGCCAATGGTTGTTTGCGGTGATAATGGCGCCATGATTGCCCTAGTTGCACTTAGGAATTGGCGTGCGGGTATCTTTGCCGACTTTTCATTAGACGCAAATCCTAATTCTAAGTTTGGTGATTGGTCTTGTTTGGCACAACCTTGCGTATCACCTAACTGGCCTCCTAAACGTTTTCCTCACGGCACAGGTAAAGGAGTCTCACACTAGTATGAAAGACGGTTTTATAAAGGTTGCTACACGCTCACCGCATGTACAGGTGGGGTGTGTTTCAGAAAATGTTACAGCATGTTATGAAGAAATTTTAAGTGCTTACCGCGAGGACGAGGCACGCCTTATTGTTTTACCTGAGCTAAGTATAACAGGATATACCTGCGAAGACTTGTTCTGGCAGTCACAACTTATTACAAAAGCTCAACAAGGCGTAGAACACTTGATACAAAAATGTGCTAACCTTGATGCTCTTATCTTAGTGGGTGCGCCGGTTTCGGTGAGATCTAACCTTTATAATTGCGCAATTGTTTTTCATCGCGGGCGTCTTTTGGGTATTGTTCCAAAACACGCGCTTCCTACCTATAACGAGTTTTACGAGCTGCGCCATTTTACACCAGGTGAACACGAGGTAACTTATATCAATTTTGCATCGTTTTCTCATGTTCCTTTTGGTATGAATCAACTTTTTACCTGCAATTCTGTACCTCAGTTGGCGGTTGCTGTAGAAATTTGCGAAGATCTTTGGACACCTTGTCCGCCGTCTATTGCTCATGCCCAAGCTGGCGCAACAATTATCTGCAATTTATCTGCATCTGATGCACAAATTGGCAAGGACGCGTATCGCCGCAATTTAGTTACCAATCAAAGTGCTCATTTGATAGCAGGGTATGTATATGCCTGTGCTGGGTGGACGGAGTCAACTCAAGATTTAGTGTTTTCTTCGCATAATCTTATTGCCGAAAATGGCACGCTCTTAGCCGAAAGTAAACCATTTTCACATGTAGGTGTTTCTACCGAGATAGATGTAGACATGCTTGATCAGGAGCGTCGTCGTACGTCTACGTTTACCAGCAATATAGCTGCCATAAAAACGTACGTGACCACCTCATTTGACATGCAGGTGCGCCCCTGTACACTTACACGTTTTATTGATCCGCATCCCTTTGTACCCGCTCAAACTGCCGAGCTCTCTGCCCGCGCAGAAGACGTACTTTCTATTCAAGCACACGGCCTTGCCAAGCGGCTTTTACATACACATACAAAAACTGTTGTGCTTGGTGTATCGGGCGGTCTTGATTCAACGCTTGCGCTCTTAGTATGCGCGCGAGCCTTTGATATGATAGGGCTTGATCGTGCAGGAATTATAGCGGTAACCATGCCGGGTTTTGGTACTACCGAAAGAACTCATGGTAATGCGGCTGTTTTAGCCGATGTCCTTCATGCAACCCTCAAAGAAATCCCTATTTCTGCAGCTGTTTTACAGCATTTTGAAGATATTGCCCACGATGTTCACGACAAAGATGTTGTCTACGAAAATTCTCAAGCGCGTGAACGCACACAGATTCTTATGGACATTGCCAATCAGGAAGGTGCGCTGGTAATTGGTACAGGTGATCTGTCCGAGCTTGCGCTTGGTTGGGCAACCTACAACGGTGATCACATGTCGATGTATGCTGTTAATGTTGGTGTTCCTAAAACTCTTGTTCGTCATGTAGTTGCACATGTGGTTCAAAGCTGTGCTACGTCTTTTGATGAATCACAAGATTTACAAGATGTATTACTTGATATTTTGGCTACGCCGGTGTCGCCCGAGCTTTTACCTGCGCACGATGATGGCACCATTGCACAAAAGACCGAGGATTTAGTTGGACCGTACGAGCTTCACGACTTTTTCTTGTATCAAGTTTTAAGACGTGGTTTTACGCCTTCAAAGGTCTTTCGTTTGGCGAACATAGCTTTTGAACATAGCTACGATAAAAAAACGATTCTTATGTGGCTTAAAACGTTTTATCGTAGATTCTTTAGTCAGCAGTTTAAGCGTAGCTGCTTACCCGATGGGCCAAAAGTTGGCTCATGCGCCCTTTCTCCGCGCGGCGACTTTAGAATGCCTTCTGATGCACTTTGTACCGATTGGCTTCGCGATCTCCAATCATTTGAATAGTGTTCAAAAGAGCATACAACAAGTTATAAAGAGTTAAACCGTGCTTGAGTTGCTCAAACACGCTCATGTTACGCAGCACCCTTGAGCTTAAACGTTAACAGAACAGGATTATGGTCACTGGTTGCAAATCCTGTATCTATATTATGTGCTTGTGCTTCAACATTATTTGAAACAATAAAACCGTCTACGGTTGTGGTATACGTTACACCCTTTTCGTAGGCAATATCATCGCCTCTGCACGTTGGAACTTCCGATAAATTATCCGCTGCAACGCAGGTAAATCCTTGCGGAAGGTCACTTGCATTAAGTGGCTTCACCCAATCGGGAATACGTTGCTCGCTTGGATAAAGCTCCAAAGAATCACATAGAGCGTGATTCCAATCACCACCTGCGATCACATAATTGCCCTTTGCGTATTCGCTGACAAGCGTGTTGGTAAGAAGTTTGAGCTGTGCCGCTCTAAATTTGCCGCCCTTATCGTAGGCCGACATATGAGAATTGATGAGCACCAGCGAATGTTTATCGGGAAGCGTATAGCGCGTAATTTGAAAACACCTATCTAAATCAAAGTATTTATCGGGGAAATCAGTGGTAACAGGATAGCTTCTGCGAATAGAATTTATCATATTAACGCGCGATAACGTAAGAATTCCCGAATTAACTTTCCCGTGCATATCGTGTAAGGGGTAGGCAAGAAATCCCGAATGGAAATTAGACGCAAAACTTGATTCGTAGGTAGAAAATGTATCTTTAACTGCCTTTACTTGGTTAACGTGATAACTTCTATCAGAATCGGTGTCGATCTCTTGAAAGAACATAAAGTCGGGCGCGGACCCATTTGCTGCTTGAGCAATTGTTGCAATTGATCCTTGAGTTGCGGCTTCTACGCTTTCTAGACTTACTGCCTTTCCATGAGCCCCTTGTTTAGGCGTGCCATCCTTCATAACGCCTTTATCCATAAAGAAGGTATAATCGGGCGTATATGCACCAAAACCTACGTTGTACGTAGTAAGTGTATAGGTGGTGTCACAGGACACTTGTTGAGGCTGATCACCTTGCAAATCGGTGCGTGGACTTTCAATTTTAAGCATTTTATTATCGGCTATGCGCGAATAGTGGCTTTCAAGATAGGCAGCATATCCAACAAATGCAAGTGCCGCAAGGACAATAACAAG
>CAMQEO010000064.1 GCA_946999785.1 uncultured Atopobium sp. | reverse complement strand
ATTCTCCACCATTATTTTGGAATTTACAGCATACATTACCTATTTTTATATCAATTTTTTTGTATACCTAATGAAGTGGTTCTATTTTGTATACGTTTCATTAAAAATCAAACTTTTTCACGTATAATTTTATCGTTTGTCAAACATGTGGGACATATTGTTTCCCCTTAGGAAAGAAGGCGATTATTCGTGATTACGCTACCTATGATAGGTGAGTTTTTAGGAACATTTATTATGATGCTTTTGGGAGAGGGCGTTATTTGTTCTGTTGAATTAAAGCAAACAAAATCATACGGCACTGGCTGGATGCAAACAGCTACTGGTTGGGCGATGGCAATTACACTTGCGGTATATGTTGCGGGAATTTTTGGACCAGCACATTTAAATCCCGCTGTTAGTGTTGCACTTGCATACGTAGGGGAGATTTCATGGGAGCAGGTTCCTTCTTTTATCCTTGCACAATTTTTGGGTGCTATGTGCGCTAACGTATGCGTTTGGCTTCATTTCTATCCTCACTGGAAGCAAACCACTAATCAAGATGCTATTCTTTCATGCTTTTGTACGGCGCCTGCTATTCGTCACACGCCTTCTAACTTATTTGGTGAGATATTATCTACTTCGGTGCTTATCATTGGTGTTTTGTGTCTTGGTCCTAATCGTCTTGAGCACGGGCTCGGACCAATTGTCATAGGTATTCTTATTTTAGTTATTGGATTATGTCTGGGTTCAACAACAGGATATGCTATGAATCCTGCGCGCGATTTAGGACCTCGTATTATGCATTCGCTTTTGCCTATTGCCAATAAAGGTACATCACATTGGGAATATGCATGGATCCCTGTGGTTGGTCCACTTATGGGTGCAACGCTGGGTGCGTTTTTATATCACAGTCTTTTAATGTTGCTTTAATGTCGGTCTCATATTGATGAAAAGACTGTTCAAGATTGCGCGCATGCCGAGATATTTGTACAAGTGTTTCATCTTGCAGAGAACAAAATAATGGGTTTTGCTGGTATAAGTGAAACCCATTATTTCTACTGGTTTTGAATCGCATAATTTATGCAATTATTTTGCAATATCAGCCCGTTTTCCTATATCTTTACGTAGTCATTCCTCAATATAATGGGACAAAAATGGGTCGGGTGTTATTTTGCTATCATGTAAATAAGTATGTTTACCTGGGTAAAAAGGAAGAAAAAAAGTGGTGGGCGATGCGGGATTTGAACCCACGACCCCTTCCGTGTGAAGGAAGTGCTCTACCCCTGAGCCAATCGCCCTCGTAGCTTTAACAATGGTAACAAATTGTGGTGAGCTTCGCAAAGAATAATAGAAATCTGTACTGTAAATTCATAGACTTATTTATCTAGGCTATAATAGAGGATAGTATTAATTCGTAAAGGATATCGTTTATGAAGGCCGGTTTAGACAATCAACAGATTTCCTCCTATTTGAAGGATAAAGCTGCGCACTCGGCGCATGCTATAAAAGCACAAGCTCATACTACAAAAGAGCACGCAAAGTCTACCGTTAAAAACTATATGGTTGCCGAAGATTCCACCGCACCAGTTGGAACGTCATCTAACCCCTCATATCAAATTTATACGGTAGCTAATGCTATTACCTTTTGTAGACTCATTCTTACCTTTATTTTTTTAGTCCTCTTTATTTCTCGTACTAATAGAATTCTTGCATTCATCTGTTATATGATTGCTGCTGTCACCGATTTTTTAGACGGACAAGTTGCGCGTAGAACGCAAACGGTGAGTTGGTTGGGGAAAATCATGGATCCCATTATGGATAGGGTATTGCTTGCAACTGGTGTTTTAGGCCTTGTGATAACAGAAGAAATACCTGTTTGGATAGCAGTTTTTGTGATTTTAAGAGATACAGTTATGGCTTGTGGTGCACTTATTCTACAGCGTTATCAGCGTCGACCACTTGATGTTATTTACATCGGTAAAATTGCTACTGCGTGTTTAATGTTTGGGTTTTGCGACGCACTGTTTGGTTCGCCATACGTTCACGGACTTGGACTTTATAACCTAGAATTTTTACCAGGAATTAACGCTCAAAGTGTACCTTTGGGCATGTTCTTTATCTATGTTGGTATTGTTTTTTCTTCTGTAGCCGCAATAACTTACATAATGCAAGGTCTAAAAATTATGAGAAGTAAACATTAAGGATACAATATGACCCATCATGGAATTCTTTATGACGAACACGTGGTATTAGGCGCAACTTTTAGCCTCGATGAGGCGGGCTGTGAGCATGTTATGTCCTATCCTCATCAATCGTCTGATACAACAGATAGCAAAGATCTTGCAGATCACGAGTGTTTTATAACTGATATGTCTGGCGTTTTTTATCGTGTTCTTTCAGGTATGGATGCTCAGGCATACATAAGCATGCTGAGTGCGACAGATCATGCTGGAATAGGGGACACGCGTCTGTCTTGTGTTTTATCGGGAGATGGTAGTGTTATTTCATACCCTTATATAGCGCATAGTGGTGATAATGAATACGTCATTCTTGACACCAGTGCACGCTCACAAACGCTTGATATGTGGATGGATTTTGTACAGCATATAAAACAAGATACCTATGAGCCATTTGCCAATGTACATATAGAAACTTATGACGAAAAACTTGTGCCAATTGCACTTTATGGAAACGGGGTAAACCAACTTTTGCTTGATTATCTACCTCAAGATAGTGCAATTTTTGAGAATCGCCGAGTTGATGTTATCTCTCTAGACGCTCATATAACGTGTTTATGTCTTCATCCGTGCCAATCCTGGTATATGTTGTTTGTACCAGCAAAGTATGCTCGTCTTATGTGGAGAAGTTTCTTGTCCTTTACGTATGTTAAGCCTAAACCATATCAACATGCATGTGATTATCTTTGCGCAGGCTTACCAGATGAGCTTAATGTTAACAGTAACGATAAACTAACCCTTACGTATAGGGTTCTAAAGAACTATAATCTAGTACGTTCTGATACGTCCTATATTGGAGCACGTGAGTTACAAACCACTAAAGGCTAGGGGGTAACCAATGAAGTATGCTATTAGCTCGGCAGATGTCAGTCAAAGCAAAGGTTTTTATTCTCAAGCCACTACTGCAGGTCGTCTTATCTTTATATCGGGTCAAACAGGAATTGATAAAGATCAAGACCACGCGTTCTCTTATATAAACCAACACTCAACTAACGCTCAAGTATCTTTGAGCGTAGCTGAACAAACAGAGAATATCATTGCAATCTTTATAAAGCTTTTAGATGAGGTAAATTGTACGCTTTCAGATATAGCTCAATTAACTATTTTTGTTACCTCACTTGACTATCTACCAGAAATTGACGCTGTTTTGCAGAAGTATTTCGACATACCTGCGCCCGCGCGCAACGTTGCGCATGTTTGTTCTTTACCCGATAATGCTTGTGTTGAAATTGGCTGTATTGCTTGTAGATAACTCTAGTCAAAAGGCCTCATTTAGCTGTATGATAGTAAAGAAGATCTTTTGAAAGGGATATTATGCAACAAAAACCAAATACAACATCAAGCGCAGGCACAACACAAATTTTTCGCATGCCAACAACTGATGTTACGTCACCACATATGTTTGATAACAAAGTACCTGCATATCCTACGCTTGCAATTGTTAAGGGACCTCAAACAGGTATGGTTTTTGAGTTAAATTCGCAATTCATTACAATAGGTCGAGATCCTTCAAATAGCGTCTTTCTTAACGATATGACTGTTTCAAGAAAGCACGCGTGCATAGACTTCACGTCTTTAAATCAGGGCTACGCTACTATTGAAGATCTTAATTCGCTTAATGGAACATGGATCGACGGAGCCATTGTAAATAAAGCTTTTCTTAAAGATGGTTCTACCATTCAAATTGGTACGTTTCGTATGATTTTCCATACCAATAAACCTGCTAGCTTGTCTAACCCTGCTGGTGTCAGGTAGGCTTGTTATGTCAGATACAGCTTGTCTTACCATTGGAAAAGTAGTCGCTCACCTTAAAGATCGCTATCCCGATATTAGTATCTCTAAAATACGTTATCTTGAAAACGAAGGGCTCCTTGATCCTGCGCGTACCAAAACGGGTTATCGAGTTTATTCAAGTTATGATATAAAGCGATTAGAAGACATACTTTATTTGCAGAAACACAAATTTATGCCACTTTCGGTTATAAAAGAGAAATTGCAACGTACGCAGGAATTGCAAACTCGTGGTACTGATGTGGCTGTTTTGGAAGATGAACAAATATTAACGCCGTCTCACAGATTATATCCCTTAGATAGAATTCCCCAAGTAATAGGCGTCTCTATTAGTTTTACTCGTCAACTGGTTGATGCAGGACTTATACATTTTAAACGTTCACCTCATGGTAGAGACTTGGTTGATAGTAGAGACTTTGATCTTATTAAAACATGCGATGAACTAACTCATTACAGTATAGGCCCTAAAAACTTACGGCAATATGTCATTGCCGCTAACCGCGAGTCTGCTTTATTTGAACACGCACTCGTTATCTTTGCAACTAAGGCTGGTGGGGTAGACGTCCAGCAGACAAAACAAAATCGTGAACGTTTTGATAAAGTGTTTAATAAGATTTTGTCACTTACAGGGTCTATCCGAAATCAACTGATACGAAAAGCAATACAGCAAACGTTTAATACTAAGAGCGATAACCAAGGATAGAGCATGCTTTGCTCCGTTGATTGCTTCATTATGAAAGGACAAATATGTCTTCATTTGATTTTGAGTCACTTATCTATAACATCAAAGATTATCCCGAGCCAGGAGTTGTTTTCAAAGATATTACACCTTTAATTGGAAATCCCGAAGGATTTGCGGCTGCCGTTGATGCCATTGCTGATCACTTTGCTGATAAACACATTACTAAGGTGATCGGTGCAGAGGCACGTGGATTTTTATTGGGAGCACCTGTTGCGTATAAGCTCCATGCAGGTTTTGTCCCCGCTCGGAAACCTGGAAAATTACCGCGAGAAGTGCTTCGAGAGGCCTATGACCTAGAATATGGTTCCAATGAGCTTGAAATTCATAAAGATGCACTTACAAAAGACGATCGTGTCCTGATTGTGGATGACCTCGTTGCAACAGGAGGTACTGCAGTTGCAACAGCTCATCTCATAGAGAAAACTGGTGCCCAGCTTGTAGGTTTTGCTTTCTTGCTTGAGCTTGCATTCTTAAATCCACGCTCAATTATTAAGCATGAGTTCAATCAAGAAATGTTTACGTTAGTACAGGTAAAATAAGACATTTTCATGAAGCCTCTCAAGCTTTAGAATGTGGATTTACCTCGATATACTTGACTTGTAACACGTCAAACAGTATCCTTTTACTATCTATACGCTCAATAAACGAACTCTAACTGTGAAGTCCGTATATTTGGAAGGTTTTAACATGCTACTAACTACCAAGAATGCCAAGCTTGGTTATAAAGCTGTAACTGCCGGCCTTGTTTGTGCCTTAACTGTCACCTCATCGTTTCCTATAACTGTTGCGTATGCTGCGCAACCTGCAGAAATACAAGCTGCATCTGATAAAATTGACTCGCTTGCCGCAGATCTTAAAGATTGTCAGAAGAGTTTTGATGAAAACGAAGGACAGCTTCAGCAAACTGCTACCGATATTGTTAATAAAGAACAAGAGATAACCGAAACCACACAGAAGCTCGATGCTGCAAAAGAGATGCTTAGTAAACGCGTTCGCAGTAGCTATAAATCTGGTGTTTCATCGGTACTTGAACTGCTTATGGGATCTACAAATATGCAAGATCTTATAAGCCGTATCCACTATATGGATTCGGTTTCCCAAGAAGATGCACGTACTATAGATAATGTGCGTGATTTATCACGCGAGCTCAGTAATCAGAAGGCTGCGCTTGAAACAAAGCAAACGGAAGAGCAAGCTCAAGGCAAAAAACTTCAAGCTCAAATTGATGAGATTCAATCAAAGCTCAAAGAAGCGCAAACCTATTACAACAGTTTAAGCGCTGAAGCACAGGCGGCTATTCAAAAACAGGCAGAAAACACTGATTCACAAGCTGCATTTGTGATGGGTGCTCTTCAAGAGAATTCAAATAACACCCAATCTGCTTCTGCTAATTCGGCCTCTCAAAGTGATAACCAAAGGAGCGGTGGTAGTACGAGTAGTTCTTCATCTACTCCTTCGACTCCGCGCTCACATTCATACAGTAATGCGGGCGGCCCTGTTGCTAATGCTTATCAATTTTTAGGCAAGGGTTATCGATATGTTCCGGCTAGTAGTGATCCATCTAATGGTGGTTTTGACTGTTCTGGATTTACACAATACATATTCCGTCTTGCTGGGTATCCTATAAGCCGAACCACATGGACGCAAAGTGACGAAATCAAAGCAAAGGGCAACTGGAAGACAAGTACTTCTCAACTGGTTGCCGGAGATCTTGTATTTTTCGACAATTGTAATCATGTTGGTATCTATGTTGGTGGGGATCAATTTATTCATTCAAGCTGCTCAAGAGGCCCTGTGTGTGTTTCACTATCTGGATATCTTAGCTATAGTAGTTTTTACGGTGGCGGATCTATCTTATAAAACAATCGTTCATTATGTCAAAGTCATCTATACTGTATGAACTTAATAAACAATTTT
>CAMQEO010000063.1 GCA_946999785.1 uncultured Atopobium sp. | reverse complement strand
CTTTTTGCCTCAAGAATATATTTTTGTACCACAAACATGGCAAGCGTAATACCAAGCAATACAACTGCCATTGCCGCCGCGCCCTGTTTATCATACGCGCCTGTGATTTGCAGGTAGATAGATGTTGCAAGCGTATCGTAAGAACCACCAATAAGCATAGGGTTTGCAAAGTCGGCAATTGACTCAATAAAAGTAACTAAAAACGCGTTACCTAAACCAGGCAAAATAAGCGGAAGCGTAACAGAGGTAAAAACTTTCCAACGAGAAGCCCCCATATCACGTGCCGCTTCTTCAAGAGAAGGGTCGATGTTTTTGAGCAAACCTCTAAACATCATGTAGCATACGGGGAAGAATGTAAGCGTTTGTACAAGCGCAATACCCCAAAAACCATAGACATTATTATCGTAAATGCCCAATAAGTGCCTGGTAATAATACCTGCTTTACCAAAGAGCATGATAACAGACAAAGACAATACAAACGGAGGTGAAACAACAGGCAACATTGAAACAATCTTAAAGAGCCCGCTAATAAAGCGACTTTTAAGCTTAACGTACACCTCTACATACGCAAAAAGCAATCCAATAAACGTTGCAATAATACCTACAAAAAATCCTACATTCAGCGTGTTAATGATAGCGGTTTCAAACGTAGGCATAGCTAAAACACGCGCAAACACATCAAGCGTTGGACCGTGTTCGCCTACAATGCTATCAACCATTAAGATAGCAAGTGGATACAAAATAAACAGCACAAGTGCTGCTACCAGTACAATAATAGTTGATACCAAGATAGGATCTGCTAAAAGCTTTTTACGATCAAGCTGTGCACTTTGACTTGTTGCCATAACACCCTCCTTTATCTGCTCTCAATAATGTTACCAGTAAAAAGAACGGTGTGCATACATGGTTATGCACACCGCCTATCCAAGATTTACTTGGTCTTAAAGCGATCATCTCCGCCTTTAAGAGCCTCCATAGTGTCTTTAACATATTGTTCAGTATGCTGTTTTGCATCGTCAAAGTCGTAATCCATAACATTATTAGGATCAAGACCAAATTGAGTTGCTACTTCTGGTTGTTTTGCATCATCGATAACCAAGAATTGATACGATCCTACTTCCTGACCGCGTTCAACGCACGCAGGCGAAAGTGCATACTCGATCCAAAGCTTTGCAGCGTTTTCGTGCTTTGCACCCTTAAACATTGCGGTTGCACCAACTTCAAACGATGCACCCGAGGACGGAATAACCATACCAATATTTTGATAACCATTATCAACAATCTGATAGATTGCGTCATGTAAGAATCCAATGCCAAGCGTGCACTCGCCCGTACCAACATTTTTAGATGGTCCAGAACCACTTTTTGTATAAACAGAAATATTTTTATCAAGCTTGGTAAGATACTCCAAACCTTTATCGTGTCCATACTTTTGAATAACAGTGTTAATAACAAGCTTTGCTGTACCTGCGGTATTGTAGTTTGAGAGCCAAATAAGACCTTTATATTTTTCGTCGATTAAATCGGGCCAGTCTTTTGGAGCATCCAAATTACGGCGGCTCATCTCGTCCTTATTGTAGAAGAATCCCAAAATACCTTTATAGACACCGTACCAATGTCCGTCTTTGTCCATATATACTTTAGAGATAAGATGCGATGCATTTTTTGCCTGATAAGGAGCCAAAATGCCCTTAGTAATAGCAACATTATATGGATCGGTTGTGCCACCAAACCAAACGTCTGCAGATGGATTGCCAGCTTCTTCTTCGACCTTAGATTCAACTTCGCCCGTTGAAAGACGCTGATATTGCGTGTCAATGCCAAACAGAGACTGAAAATTCTCGCACACTGCCGCAACGTGAGACTCTTCACTTGAGCCGTATACAACAAGCTTACCGTCTTTTTTTGCGGCATCAATTAAATCGGAGCTTGCAATTCTGCTTAAATCTCCACCATCGTTTGCCGAACCAGAGCCTTTATCGCAGCCGGCAAGTCCACCTAGGCCAACAGCAGCTCCCAAAATTGTCGTGTTCTTCAAAAACGTTCTGCGCGAAATAGAAACCATATGTCTTGCCTCCATAACGAAATCTCTCCTTACGTGTACGCTTAACAGACATACACCTTACACAATACGTGCTTTTTGCTCCTGTTGAGAGTAAAACTTACTTTGACATAAAAGGAATGCAATGCGTGCGCATCTTCTACATGCTCTTGTAAAGATGTAGAAAACCCCATGCAACCAAAACAACGCAACCGGAACAAATCAAGCTGTTTCTTTTATAAGATAATATACAAGCACGCTCAAGAACGTATCGGCAAAACAGCTTAGATTTTAGGTAAAGGGTTTAACCACTTTGGCAAACGGTTAGTTGTCTAAAGAGCTATAAGACCAATTAATAATGGTATACATGCCATAAAACAACAATATATAAAAACGGTATATATTATGTTGAATGTTATAGATTAAGTCGTTAAAATAGAGAACGTTCTTTTGAAACGCAGCATTTTTGTACCCATGAATCAAACTATCGAGGTTACTTTGTCTAAACACGCAGCACACTTTGCTTCCAACAAACAATCATCCAACGATACACAAAATAAGCCTTCAAAAACTATTACAGACCTTAAAACAACTCAAGAGTCTAGCGATTCTTTTGTTTATAACAATCTTAAAACCATCACGTCTTCTGAAGTACCTAGCACCATTCAGCAAGACGCGCATAAAAAAGCTGCAAAGACACACAAACATATTGGGCGTCGCATTGCTTTGGCAGCTTTTATTCTTCTAGCCGTAAGCTATGTTGGTGCGGGAATATACTTTACCAACCATCTTATGTATCGCACTACCCTTAATGGCAATGACGTTTCATATATGGATACTAACGCGCTTACTAACTATTTGGACAATCAACTGAGCACCTATACCATACACGTAAGTGGACTCAACTTTGATATGACGCTTGATCAGAGCCAACTCAACCTCAATGTTGATACACAAAGTTGTGCCGAGGATGTTCTTAAGAACAATGCAGCTGGGTTTACATGGATACAATATTTATTTCAACCACAGCAGATAACTACGCAGCAGCATCCAAGTTTTGATGAGGATTCTGTTCAATCGCTTATAACCGAACAGGTAAATACGTTTAATACTAACGCAACCAATCCAGTAAATGCCTACTCACAATACGACAGTTCTGCTCAATCATTTACCGTAAAAGATGCACAAGTGGGAAGCGCACTTGAAGCAAAAGCCGTAAGCGATTGCGTAATTCGTGATATTTATGAGCTGCGCTCAGAATCGGTATTAGATGATAGTGTACTTAAACAACCAACACTTACCGCACAAGACCCAGATCTTATTGCGATAAACAACAAAGCTAACAAGGCTCTTGAACTTTCTATTGCGCTTATGTATAACCAGCAACAAGTTGCCACCATAGACAAAACTTTGTTGGCGCAATGGATGCACGTAGCTGATCCTAAAACGCTCTCTATCGACCAAAGTGCAGTGGAAGCATGGGGAAAAGATAATTTAAACGTTAAATCGAGTGACGCGGGCGTTATCACAAAAATAAATTATGACAAACTCAATGAGTTGCTTACCCAAGCTGTATGTAATCTTGATATACACGAAATTACCCTACCCGTTAAAGTTTTACATACAACGCCAAAAGGCGCGCCTGCCGAAACCCCTGGCGCGCGCGAACTTGGGCGTCACATAGACGTCAATCTTGCCACGCAATATGCACGCCTATACGATGAATCCGGTGATATTCTATGGGAATCATGGTTTGTTTCGGGAGACAACAGCGCCGATCACGTTACACCAACAGGTACCTTTGAAATCAGGGCTAAGGCACGCAATCAAACACTTATAGGTGCCGATACCAATAAAGATGGTGAACCCGACTACAAATCACATGTAGATTATTGGATGTCTTTTGTTGGCAACATGGTAGGTTTGCATGACGCCCCCTGGCGAAGCTCATTTGGCGGCAGTATTTATAAGACAAATGGAAGTCATGGCTGTGTTAATCTACCGCCTAGTAAAGCTGCAGATCTCTTTTCGTTAGTACACGTGGGCGACTCTGTTGTAGTTCACTGGTAACAGCTCTCTTAAATCTTAACAAGCTAGCATGTAGTATGCGGCATGCACGTAAGCGCATGATGTATGCATGCCGCATATGTACGAGATGCTTAAACTTATATGTTGTTATGAAAAGAATTTTTGTTGAGCAGGCGATGAGGCTGGCTCTAAAATCCGCTTATAGCATTTAATGCCTCGTATAACCGGAAAAATATAAATCACAATCAAAATTATGTAAAAGATAGACAACGAAACACCACCATCACCCTCAACAACGTATTCCGTTGATACAGGCTGTCCCAAAATTCCAAATGGGATAATCATGACAATAAAATCATCCAATGCATGAAGTAATGAGGCGCCCACGATTGACTTGGTTTTATACACTACCAGACAAAACAAAATAGAGCACAAACCTGTTTGTACAATTTTTCCTACAATCTGGGCAAGTTGTATGGTATCAGATAGGTTAATTTGATTCCAAGGTATATGAAACGCTCCAAATACTAAGGATACTACGATACAACTCAAGAATAATTTATGCTTGTGTGCAGAAAATATCTTTAAGCAACCACGAAAAAGCACTCCCCTAAACAACACCTCTTCGGAAAAGCCTATACCTATACACAAGATCATCTGATACATAACAGATTGGTATACATTAGATGTTATAGAATCGTGCAGCAGCATGGGAATTGAAAACGAAGCACTTAGCATTGAAATGAAAATAATTGGTTTATAGATATCCCATGAAATGCACAATTGTTCTTTGGTGGTTTTAAATATCGATAAGCCATTAAGAAGAGCGCAAATCAATATCGCCCAAAAAAGACTTGCAGCTTCATACGTAAGCATAACGTCAAAATGACATCGATAGACGCAAAAAAGTGTAGTGAGCGTGGTTGCTCCCATATGAAACAACAAGGCAAGTACATAGCTTCCTATGTGTAAAACATGCCGCAAACATGCATGTTTGGTGAGTAGATTATGGAATGTGCTCACAAGAACAACCTTTTTTATATTCATCGCGTTATTACACTACAATACGTCTTTATAGGTAAGGTATGCTATCTTATACACAAGATTACACACAAAGTATCTGTGAAAAAACATACCACCTGCCTTTATTCATTATAAAGCAACTGTATGTTGAACGCATAACAGAGCGTTAAGCACTAAGATTAAAAAATTGAGTACGTTTACCTATAAACACACGTAAACGTGCGCTACTACAAAGAAGGTAACTATGCTGCGCGATATTATAGGCTCAATTGCAAGCTGGAGTCCACTTGCTATCTTTTTACGACTGCTTTTAGCAACGCTTGTAGGTACTTTTATTGGTTTTGAGCGCGAGTTCAAAAATAAGGGTGCCGGAATTAAAACACATGTTCTTGTGTGTTTAGGATCTGCTATGGCAATGATTGTAAGTGAATATCTTATCCACCAATTTCCCGGAGTACGTGCAGATATGGCTCGCATTGGTGCGCAGGTTATAAGTGGCGTTGGTTTTCTGGGCGTAGGAACTATTATCATTACAGGAAAAAATGAAGTCCAAGGTCTTACAACCGCAGCTGGTTTATGGGCATGTGCATGTATTGGTCTTGCTGCAGGTGCAGGATTTGCAGAGGGCACTATCATTGCCATGCTGTTTGTTATCTTTACCTTTGTGATTCTTAATAAAATTGATCATTGGCTCCACGAAAACGCAAGAATTTTCACCTTGTACGTTGAGTTTGAAAATAGGCACAGCATTAAAGAGCTGCTTAAAAAACTCCATAGTTGGAATTGCAATTTTTCTACATTTCAACTGGTAAAAGGCGAAGCAGGCAAATTTGGAGGAGCAGCAACGTTTACCATTACGCTTGAACGTGGAGCACGTAAACAGCCTTTTATCGACGCAGTTCAAGCGCTTGATTTTGTGTGTTTTGTTGAGGAAGTTAATTAGCATTACAAAATATATAGCTCCTACTTAGTTTTGATCAATTAATGTCCGCCCGTGCGTGTACACTTATACTATGTTGTCAGTCATCCTAAGGAACGATCATCATGAATATTCAGCAAGCACTTGAGCATGCACATAGCTCTATTTTGCCAGGTTTTATCACCGGAGATACCGCTATCACAGAAGAACGTAGGCGTAACGAGGATTGCATTGCCACGCTTATGAGCGCGTGGAAAACCTCTAAAGCAGGTGAAGAACCCTGTGATTTTGCCACTATTATGCATGTAGCAGACAGAAATCGCGAACTTTGTGATTCATATGGAATTGAACGTCTTGAGCGTGTTAATGGTAGTAGCTTGCAGCGAACACTTTCAGACAATGATTTCATACGAGCTGTTGCGGTTATGCAACAACGCAGTTTTCAAAAGGTACAAAAAACCGCTGGTCCTGCCTTACAAGATCTCTCAATCGCATATCGAGAAGCTACTATTAAGCCCATTTCCATCTTAGGTATAGACCTCGAAACCACCTCGCGTTTTCCCGACCGCGGTTACATTATTAACCTTGGTATGGAATTTATCGATTTATGCGAAGACGGCGCACCGCGCGACGGGCACAGTGCGTATTTTGGTATGCCAGAACTCTACGCGCAAAAAGGTGT
>CAMQEO010000062.1 GCA_946999785.1 uncultured Atopobium sp. | reverse complement strand
ACGTTTTGAATAATTGCATAAAAATAGGCAGAAACACGTACCTATCCATTAGGTATATATTTCTGCCGATTAAAAAATTCTATGTGAAAAGAGACAGAGTTATGCTGTCTGTCTGTCTGTCTGTCTGTCTGTCTGTCTGTCTGTCTGTCTGTCTGTCTGTCAAGGATTTTGTCAGATTTTCCATAGCCTTGTCAACCTTTTTATGTATAACTTTAATAAGGCTGATTATACAAGATAATTTCTATGTTGGCTAGCCTTTATTTGTTCTATATACGTTGTTTACCCGTCTATTTTCATTACACTGCATCAAGGAAGGTAAACTCAACCTTTATTCAAGTACTTATAGACCCTAAGAAGAAAAAATCTAGGTCAATTCACGACAGACTTGCATTCATCTTCTCGTGCTTAGTAAGCCTACAATAAGCCCTTATTTACCGTGTTGTTCTAAGTAACAGCTGCCAAACTTTGTAGCACTTCCTGTAAATACAGCTCGTGTTGTTGCCGCATACTGTTGGCTCGTAAACACGGTGCGAACAGATGACGTGCACTTGTGTAGAACGCTGGCAAAAGCTCTAACGACCTTCGCTCCTACGGCGCGCATACTCGTCGGCAAGTTTTTGTTGAATATCATGAGGCACCTGCTCATAACCCAAAACAGACAGCTCATACTCGCCTGTACCGCGAGAAAGCGAGCGCAAGCGCGTTGCATAGTCTACAACTTCGGCATAAGGAACTGTTGCCTCGATAGTGGTACTACCTAGATATCCTTGAGCACGACATGCATCCATGCCTTCCACGCGTCCACGAGACGCACTTATGTCGCCCATCACCGAGCCTGCGTAACTATCGGGAACCGTAATGCGCATGTGCGCCATTGGCTCAAGCAGAACCGCCTCTGCTTGCGAAACCGCTTTTTGGAACGCCAGACGCGCTGCCGTTTTGAATGCCATTTCGTTTGAATCTACTGGATGATACGAGCCTTCATATACGGCAACTTTAAGATCAATCATTGGATAACCAGCTAAAACGCCTTCGTGCAAACACTCTTGCACTCCTTTGTCAATAGCTGGTATAAAGCCGCGCGGAATATGGCCTCCTACTACCTCGTCTATAAACTCGTAACCCTTATCTGGATTAGGCTCTACACGAAGCCAGCAATCACCATACTGACCAGCACCGCCCGTTTGCTTTTTGTACCTGCCCTGTGCAGATGCCACGCGGCGTATGGTTTCTCGATACGCAATACGCAACGCAACAACATGTGCATGCAAGCCCGTCCGCGCTTGCAAGCGATCCAGCAGAACGGCAACTTGAGCCTCGCCAATAGCCAACACAATGGTTTGGCCTGTTTCTTCGTCGCGATCAACATGCAAGGTAGGATCTGCAGCTGCGCTTTTTTCAATAAACGCAAAAATCTTGCCCTCACTGCCGCGCTCATCTGGTTCGATAGCAACACGATACAGAGAATTGGGGAACCTAAACGAAGCCGCCTCTACTTTACCTGTAACAGAGAGGGTATCCCCTGTTTGGACATCTAATTTAGGAACAACACACACATCGCCTGCTGCCACTTCTTTTACTTCGAACAGCTCTTTTCCGCACATATGGTACAGATGACCAAGACGCTCTTTTTTACGCGTACGCGCACATATGAGCTCACAAGATGGCGCAATCGTTCCCGCAAGAACCTTTACAAAAGAAAGCCGGCCATTTTGTGGGTCGTTGAGTGATTTAAAAACAAATGCAACAGGGCGCGTGTCATCAGGCGAGATATCAAGCTCTTCGCCATTAATAAGCGGAATCCGACCAAAATCGCTCATGCTTGGAAACCATTCATCAATCGCATTGAGAAGTGACGTAACACCTTCTTCGCGAACACAAGCTCCAGCAAATACGGGCACAAACGTGCGCGCCACTAGAGCCTTACCCAAAAGATTTTCAAGCTCTTCTTGCGTAACTGCTTCGCCTTCAAGATATTTCATCATAAGGTCGTCATCAATTTCTACGACAAACTCTATGAGCTGCGCACGAGCAGCATCAGCAGCAGCTTGGTACGCTTGTGGAATATCGTCTTCGTGAATAACGCCGTCTTTAATTGAACGCGCACGCATGTGAATAACATCAATAATGCCTAAAAAATTTTCGCCCGAACCCATAGGCATAGTTACGGGAACCAAACGATCGCCATAGAGCTCGCGTGCGCGGTCAAGTGCTGTTTGCCAATCGGCATCCGAGCGATCCAAACGATTTATAAACAATGCCCGCGCAAGCGAGAGGTCTTGCGCAGCGTACCACAAACGCGTGGTAATAGCACCAGGACCCGATGAGGCGTCAATAACAAACACTGCTGTTTCTGCAGCGGAAAGCGCGCCGTAGGCGTCTCCTACAAAATCGGGGTAACACGGCGCGTCAAGAACGTTAATACGAGAGGAATTCCATGTAATGGGGGCAAGTGTGGTTGAAATCGAAAATCCGCGCGCACCTTCTTCGCGATCATAGTCAAGTGTTGGTTTTGTGCCGGCATGACCGCCCAAACGCGAAGTTTTTCCACTTAAATGAAGTGCTGCTTCGGCGAGCATGGTTTTGCCAACTCCACCTTGTCCAACAAGTGCCAAGTTTTTTACCTGCGATATTTCTTGTACCATACTTCCTCCTAGCAACATCTATTGGTGTTTGTGAGTATGAGGCCTTGCGTGCTTTTGGCTGTATTCACGGCGCCGCTTGTTATAAACAACGCAGAACAACACGGTTTTATCAAGCATGCGTAAGGCCCAAACTTATATAAAACTGTCTTTTAGCATACGTAAATTGACAACAAGCACCATCAACATATCGGGCAACGTCACAATATAGGGTATGAGCGTATAGAGCGTGATGAGCGGCC
Organism: uncultured Atopobium sp.; assembly: GCA_946999785.1. Lineage (GTDB taxonomy): Bacteria > Actinomycetota > Coriobacteriia > Coriobacteriales > Atopobiaceae > Fannyhessea. The sequence goes on along the minus strand of CAMQEO010000062.1, from coordinate 3,942 downwards.
AAGAAAGAGCGTGCGTAAATGCTTGCGCAAAGATCGTTGCCGCGGGTAAGTTTGTGGTAAATTTGAGCGCCGTTATGTGCTAGGGGTAGCCGTTATGTGCTGCCTGCAGAATTGCCCGTAGCTGTTGTGTACCGCCCAAAGATCCAAGATGAATTTGATACAGACTTTTAAGCAACTCACGCCAGCGTTTGAACAAATTACGATACAATTTCATAGCAAGCGAGGTTTTTGATACTTCGTGGTACCTAATCTGAACAGGACGGCTTAAAAACCCATGCAAAAACGTGCAAAAACACATAAGAAAACAGCTCCATCACACACCATAAACCAAGGTGCGCAAGGCAAGGGAAAAACGTGCCCAAAGCGTCCAAGCGCTGCTCACAAAAACGCAGATAAACAGAGTGGGCCGCGCAAACGGGCATCTGCTACTCGCGCTCGCGGCTATTGCGGTTGTGAGTGGCTGGATATCCCCTATTCCGAACAGCTGATGCGTAAAAATGAATACATGCGCGGGCTTTTTGAACCGCTCGTAACCCAGCAGGGTAAAAACTGTGCCGATCTCTTACGCTCAATTGTGCCTATGAAGTGCATAAAAGACAGGACGCTCTGCGGCATGCCGCGCTGTTTTAGGCACAAGGTAGCAACACCCTTTGCTCCGGTTCCTGCGTCTTTTGCTTCGCATACTTCAAAACAAAACGGCAAGGGGCGAACAGGCGCACATATGTCAGGTATTGCCTGCGGCTTTTTTGAACCTGGAACACATCATATTGTTCCGTGTGATTTTTGCCCGTCAGAAGTACCAAGCGCGCGCAAAATTCTCAATTTTATTGCAAAAGACGCAGCTCGTTTAGGCATTAAAGCGTATAACGAAAATACACAAATTGGAATACTACGCCACGCCATTTTGCGTTTTAGCAGAAGTTGCAACGAAATTATGCTTGTAATTGTTACACGCACGCGGAATTTTGCACAAAAAAAGTTACTGGTGCAAGACATTTTATCGGCATATCCGCACATTACAACCGTTGTGCAAAACGTTAATGCAAAAAATACTAATGCTATGCTTGGAAGCTACAATGTCGTGTTGTTTGGCTCGGGTAAAATACACGACAAGCTGCTGGGATGCACCTTTGAAATAGGTCCTGTAAGTTTTTTCCAAACCAATCCAGAACAAACCGAAATTTTGTATCAAACTGCAATTGACGGTATTAAACGCGTCTGCAATACTGACAAGAGCACCAACGATACCTTGAATTATGTGTCACACGGCGCACCTATTAACGGCAAACATTTAGATACGTCTGCCTTAGCGTGCACACGTGGAAAAGCGCAGCTGGCAACACAAGAACAAGCAGATCAACACATCATAAGGATTATGGACGCATATTGTGGATGCGGAACTATTGGTATTTGCGTGGCAAGTCAAATAAAAAACGCGGTCGTTATAGGATTTGACCAGGTAGAAGATTCAATCGAGCGTGCAAAAAAGAACAGGCGTCTTAATCACTTAAAAACACGTTGTGTATACTCGTGCGAAGATGCGACTCGTTTTATGCAGGACTTTGCACATGCAAATAACGGCGTGTCGCGCTTTAAGGCAATTATTATGGATCCACCGCGCGCAGGGTCTACGCCAGAATTTATAAAGGCAGCCGCGTCTCTTATGCCTTTGTGCATAGCCTATATTTCGTGTAACCCCCAAACGCAGGTTCGCGATTTAGCCGAATTTTATAGGTGCGGATACAGTGTTGAAAGCATTACACCAGTTGACATGTTTCCGCACACTCCTCATACAGAATCGGTAGCGATTCTTCACCACATGCACCCACACGCGCCCAAAACACAGCACAACACACTCATCCACGACACATGCTCTCAGGGTATTGATGTCAAAGGCTGATTAGATGGGTGCAAATTTGCCTTTGTGTAGCAGGCTTAGCGAGGGCTATCGTTAAAAGGTTTAGTATACGGAGACTTTAGGCTGGGTTCTCGTGGTTTTTGAGCGTGTTTTGGCTGTATAAGGAAACATGTCTACGCTCTGGGGTCGAGTGCACAAGATGTTAACGTTAAAAGGTGCACCCACTTTGCACCCAGCTTTGTGAAATAAGTAAGACGATAGTTAAGTTGCTTGAGGTACTAAGTTATATATGAGTACATGGTATAATAGTGACAATTATTTTCGGAAGTATCAAAAGATGGTAATTAATAAATCCTGTTCTAACTAATGCAGAGAGGTTAAATCCTCTCGGTATTTTCAAGGAGGATTTATGATACGTATTGATGATTTAACAAAAGTTGTAGGTGCAAGAACTTTATTTGCGATTGATCATCTATCTATTGGTGCTTGTGACAAGGTTGGTTTAATTGGTGATAACGGCACAGGCAAAACCACCTTTTTACGCATACTTTCAAGTCTTGATACTGACTACACGGGCCGAGTTCAAATGAACGACGAGATTAGTTATTTGCTCAACAATTTAGAAGATGAACTCGGTTTTATATATCAGCGTCGTTTTCAGCAGAATTGTAGTAGTCCAGGCGAGCGGCAAAGATTGAAACTGGAACACCTTTTAGTTGATAATAAAGCATTTTTGCTTATTGACGAGCCTACATCACATTTAGACATTAAGCAAAGAGAGCTATTAGCTAAGCGGCTCCATGCTCGCAATAAGGGTTTTATTCTTGTCTCCCATGATCGAGATTTTATTAATCAAACCTGTACGAAAATTTTCGAATTGGTCAATGGGAAAATTGAGGTTTATAGCGGTGATTATTCTTTTTACCTATGCGAAAGAGAAAAGAAGTATAAGTGTGCTGAGAGGGAATATGCGAGTTATGTAAAAGAAAAGAAGCGTCTTTTACAGGTTGCAAATGCAATAAAACAGCAGTCAGCAAAAGTAAAAACCACACCCAAAAGGATGGGTAACTCAGAAGCTAGGCTGCATAAAATGGGTGGGCAACAAAATAAGAAGAAGCTCGACAAACAGGTAAAAGCCACTTTAGAAAGAGTAAATCAACTAGAGGTGAAGAGTAAGCCATATCAAAATGCAGCCATCAAGCTCAATATGGACGAGCGAGAAAAAATTCATTCCAAGGTACTCATCAGGGCAGAAAATCTCAATAAGAGCTTTGATAGCAAGGTGATTTTTAAGAATGTCAATTTTACGATAGACAATACAAATAAAGTTGCCTTATTAGGTGACAACGGTTCAGGGAAAACCACTTTGCTCAACATGATTCTTAACGGTGAAACGTGGACGCATCCGAATTTACGAATTGGTTACTATAGTCAGCTAGGAGAAACACTCGACTATACAAAAACGATTCTAGACAATGTATTACCTTATTCAATCTATGACCAGTCAATGACGAGAATCATCTTGGCTCGTCTAGGTTTCAAAACAAATGATGTGTTCAAGCAAGTGAATGTGCTTAGTGATGGTGAAAAAGCCAAGGTGAAATTGGCGAAGCTTCTAACAGGTAACTTTAATTATTTGGTGATGGATGAGCCAACTAACTTTTTAGATATTCGTGCCATAGAAGCCTTAGAAGAGCTGCTTCAAGGCTACGACAGACCCTTGCTTTTCGTGACGCATGATGCGTCCTTTATCAACAATGTAGCGGATTCTTTGTTACTTATCGAGAATGAAAAGATTACTAGTTTTGAAGGTAATTTGCAGCAATATAATGAGGAAAATGAGGTTTAGACGGTCAAGTCTTAACTTTGGTGTAAATTCATTTTCTTCCCTTTATCTGATATTTTATGTTCAAGCTCAAACAAAAAAAATAGGCGGGTCTTCCCCACCATCATGGCACTTGATTGTGCTATCTGATGCAGGAATGCGAGCACGCAAAGCGTGTATGACAGTCGAAAATCCCATTCGTGCAATTGTGTTGCAATATGCGATACAGTATTTTATGATGTGTGTATGGAGGTTGATT
>CAMQEO010000061.1 GCA_946999785.1 uncultured Atopobium sp. | reverse complement strand
CCATACGGATGAACTTCCTTCGTTATATAAGCTCTTACCCCTTGATGAACAGGGAAATCTTGAACACCTTGATCCAGAAACAGCGCTTGAACGATTTATAAACTGGGCAGAAGATTCGGGTAAAGCACTCTGGGATCATCAAGAAGAGGCACTTTTAGACCTTGCAAGCGGTAACCACGTTATTTTAGGAACGCCTACTGGCTCGGGAAAATCGATGGTTGCCCTTGGAATGTGTTATTTTACCCTAGTTCAAAATGGCGTCATGTACTATACCGCTCCTATAAAAGCACTGGTAAGCGAAAAGTTTTTTGAACTCACTGCCTTATTTGGCAAAGATTTAGTAGGTATGATTACCGGTGACGTTGTTATCAATAGCGAAGCTCCTCTTATTTGTTGCACAGCAGAAATTCTTGCGTATGACTCATTGCGTTTTGGATCAAATTCTGATATTTCAGCGGTGTGCATGGATGAGTTTCACTACTATGCCGATAAAGACCGTGGCTGGGCGTGGCAAATACCTCTGCTTACGCTTCCGCATACACAGTTTCTCCTTATGAGCGCCACACTTGGCAATATGAGCGCGTTGTCAGAACGTTTGGAGCGTATGACCAAAAGACACGTTGACGCGGTGCTCAATGCCCCTCGTCCTGTACCTCTGCGCTTTGCCTACGCTACTACATCCTTAGAAGCAAGTGTTAAGGTAGCTTTGCAAGCACAAGAGGCTCCTTTGTATATTGTGCATTTTGCGCAAAGCGAGGCAGAAAAAAGTGCGCGTGCGCTTGCCAATTTTGGTATTTCTACCAAAGAGGAGCGCGAAAAAATCAAAACATTTTTGCAAAACGTTCGTTTTACCACATCATATGGTAAATCGCTTAAACACTTGCTCACATGTGGGGTTGGCATACACCATGCAGGAATGTTGCCACGCTACAGACTTTTGGTAGAAAAACTTGCGCAACAAGGACTCTTACCAGTTATCTGCGGAACAGATACCTTAGGCGTTGGGATCAATGTCCCAATCCATACCGTGATTTTTAACTCGCTCACTAAATTTGACGGACGGCACATGCGCCATCTGAATGCGCGAGAATTCCATCAAATTGCAGGTAGAGCAGGTAGGTGCGGCTTTGATACCGAAGGCGTGGTACAAGCACAGGCAACGGTGTACGAAATCGAACGTCTTAAAGCACAGGCAAAGGCGCAAGGCGATCCTAAAAAGCTTAGACGCATAAAAGCGCCTTCTCAACCAGCAGGATTTTTGAGTTGGAGCGAAAAAACGTTTCACAAGCTTATTGAAAGTTCTCCAGAAGAGTTGCGCGCACATCTTAAAATATCGCATGCGCTTGTACTTGCAGAAGTTATGCAACAAGGCCACGCTTTTCGACGCATTGTATTTCTCATTATGAATTCGTTTATCCCCGATGAAGAAAAAACCCAACTTTTGGGAAGAACGCAGGAAATTTTTGCGACGCTTCTTGATTCGGGCGTTATTGAACAGGTTTATCAGGATTTTGATTCTGATGTAACAGATGTGACAGATAAAACAGACGTAACACATGAGACAAGCGCAACAGACGTAACGGATGTAACAGACGCACTAAGCGCAACAGGCGCAGCATATAAAGAAGATAACCTTGACACAAACCCGCTTTTTGCGCGCGTAGCCGAGCCCAAACGCTGGATACAAGCTACCTATAAGCCCACCATTGAAATCCCCGAGGATTTTGCTCTTAATCAGCCACTCGCGCCATTTGTTCTTGCGGCGCTTGAATTACTAGATCCTCAAAGTCCAAGTTATGCGCTTGATGTTGTTTCTCTTGCTGAGTCGGCACTTGATAATCCACCGCAAATTATGAAAGCATTGCTTAAAAAGGCAAAAAACGAGGCTATGAGCCGTATGAAGGCAGAAGGTATCGAATACGAAGAGCGGCTGGAGCGTCTCGAGGACGTAAGCTACGAAAAGCCTTTAGAATCGCTTATCAAAACTGCCTATGAAAACTATAGTGGCCAAGTACCCTGGGCGCGGGATTTTGCGCCTATGCCAAAATCTATCGTAAGAAATATGCTTGAAACGGCAAGCGATTTTAAAACCTATGTGCAAGTTGTAGGCATCATTAAAAATGAAGGAACGCTGCTTAGATACTTATCAGATGTATGGCGATTTTTAGCAAAAACAATTCCTGAGTCCAAACTTGATGATAAACTACACGACATTATTTCATGGCTGCACGTACTCATTTGTACAACCGACTCGTCGTTACTTGATGAATGGCAAGGTAACAACCTTATACACGCAGCTGAGCCGCCGCGTATGCCTCAAACGCAAGATCTCGTCCCCGATAGACGCGGACTTATGATCTTTATTCACAATGCTTTGTTCCAACGCGTTGTTAAAGCCGCTCAACATGATGCTTCGGCTTTAGGCGAACTCGACGGTGCATGGGGCTGGCATGCGCGCCAATGGACGCGTGTATTGGACGAGTTTTATGAGGCTCACAACCAAATAGAGCTTACTGCAGACGCTCGATCAAACACCTTTTGCACCTTTGACACCACGGACGAAAAATTGGGCACGTGGCGCGTGCGCCAAATGTTTTTGGATAGCGACGGTGATTGCGACTTTGGTATGAGTGCAGATATCGATATAGCACAAACGCTCGACAGAGCAGATCTTGTGTGCACGCGCTATTGCGCAGGTACCATTGATGACCTTTTGGAAGACGAACAAAATACAAGTTCAGAGCATGCCTAAATTGCGCGTATCACACAAGAACACGTGTTTGTTATGACGCAGGCTCCCACATTTACGAATTTTTAATGTATGCGTATAGAAGAAGTGTATAGAACAATCAAATAGGGAAATAGAAAACATGTACCTAAGGAAAGGTAACGTAAGTCATGTTTTTAGGAGGAACACATGTCTCTTATCGGAAAAGAAATTGGCGATTTTTCAGTACAGGCTTATCAGAACGATACATTTTCGGTAGTTACCAAAAATGATGTTATCGGCAAAGACAAAGACGGCAATGAAAAATGGTCATTGTTCTTCTTCTATCCTGCAGACTTTTCATTTGTATGCCCTACCGAGCTTGAAGAGCTTGCTGAAGAATATGATAATTTCAAAAAAGCTCACTGCGAAATTTATTCCGTTTCATGTGACTCTCACTTTGTTCACAAAGCATGGCACGATCACTCAGATCGTGTAAGCAAAGTGCAATATCCTATGCTTGCAGACCCTGCCTGCGTTCTTGCACGCGACTTTGACGTGTTAATTGAAGAAAGCGGTTTAGCAGAGCGTGGAGCATTTATTGTAGATCCTGACGGTAAAATTCAGGTATACGAAGTGACTTCGGGAAGCATTGGACGCGAGGCAAAAGAATTACTCCGTTTGTTGGAGGCTGCGCAATTTGTACGCGCTCATGGTGACCAAGTATGTCCTGCAAAATGGCAACCCGGCGAAGATACGCTTAAGCCAAGCCTTGACTTAGTTGGGCAACTTTAATCGCGTGTAGAGAGCTTATATTCGCTCGCATACTCAGTAAAAGCCCGTTGCAGTTGCGCGGGCTTTTATCGTAGTTGTAAGGATAGCTCGCTTTCAAATCGCCGAATTGCAAACCACTTGATATTAACCACTTGATTTCAAACTGCACGATTTTTAACCACGCTTGCTTAAGTATTACCTCGTTACACGCATAACGACCATATTTTGCACTGAAAGGATTGTCATGAATCAAAATAAACATACTCCAAATGACGCTCTACCAAACAATACGACACAACCTCATACGCCACAGCTTGACACGCTCTACGACGCAATTATTGTAGGTGGAGGACCTGCTGGATTAACTGCAGGTATTTACCTCGCGCGCGCTCGGTATCGCGTCTTAATTGTTGAGAAAAAGCAATTTGGTGGGCAAATTACCATTACCAACGAAGTTGTTAATTATCCTGGCGTTGAGCGCATAAGCGGAAAGGCACTCACCGATACTATGCGTCGTCAAGCAGAATCTTTTGGCGCCGAGCTTATGCTTGCAGAAGTAACTCGCATTGAATCAGACGGCGACATAAAAATTGTACATACCACCAAAGGCGATTTCTCAACCTTGAGCATTCTTTTGGCAATCGGTTCTGCACCTCGAAAAATTGGATTCCCTGGTGAAGAGAAGTTCCAAGGTCACGGCGTTGCATATTGCGCAACCTGCGATGGTGAATTCTTTACGGGCAAAGACGTCTTTGTGGTAGGTGGAGGCTTTGCCGCTGCCGAAGAAAGCGTATTTCTTACCAAATACGCAAAGCACGTACATATTCTTATTCGCGAGGACGATTTTACCTGCGCTGCAGCCTCTACCGATGCGGCGCGCGCAAACGAAAAAATTACCATCCATACCAATACCGAAGTGGCCGAACTCACCGGTGATACCATGCCTTCTAAATTGGTAACTAAAAATAATAAAACTGGTGAGCTTCATACCTATGAAGCTGCGACAAACGATACCTTTGGTGTCTTTGTTCTTGCAGGGTATGCTCCCGAAACACAACTTGTACGCGATATTGTGAGCTTAGACGCACGAGGAAACATCATCACCAATGCACAAAAACAAACAAGTGCTGAAGGTATCTATGCTGCAGGTGATGTATGCGTTAAAGATTTGCGCCAAGTGGTAACCGCAACAGGTGAAGCTGCTATTGCAGCTACCGAAATGGAGCGCACCATTGTACACCAGCAAAAGAAAACAGGGCTTATCCCTCGTCGTCCATCAACGCGTGTAAATGATATACAACAACAACATGACACTGACGCTACCGATACATCTACAGCAAAAGCAAACGCTCTCTTTGACGCTGATATGGTTGAGCAACTCAAAGGCTTGTGTGCGCGCATGGAGCGCTCGGTAATTCTGCGTCTTGCGCTTGATGAAACAAGCCTCTCTCAAGAACTGCGCGCATATTGCACAGAATTGCATAAGATTTCGTCCAAAATACAAGTGGAGATCCTTCCTCAAGAGCAAGCAAACAAAGAAGCATATCTTCCCTGCGTACACGTATGCAATGACCAAGGCCAAGATAGCGGGCTGGCGTTTCACGGCGTTCCTGGAGGTCACGAGTTTACCTCATTTATGCTTGGTTTGTATAACGTTGCAGGTCCTGGACAAAAACTTACTGACGAGCAAAAACACGCTATTGCTGCACTAGGTGCCACCAAGGTAAAAATTCTTGCAAGTCTTAGCTGCACCATGTGTCCAGATACCGTAGTTGCTGCCCAGCATATTGCTGCATGTAATTCTTCTGTTTCGGTTGACGTATACGACATTGCTCACTACCCTGAACTTAAAGCACAATATAACGTTATGAGCGTACCGTGCATTGTGATAAATGATCGTGATGATGTTGCGTTTGGTCGAAAAGACATTGATGCCATGCTTCGCCTTATGCGCTCCTAACTAAGACATGTTACGCACAACACCTTGTTCGCGGTATGTAATCAGCAAGCGCTTTTTGCGCAGGTTTGTTAATCAAGCGCGTTAATAAAACGCGTCTAGTTGAGCTGTCTTGAATTTTGAACTATCTACCACTCAAAGGTTTGGTAAAACAACAAGGCACGCTTTTGAGCATTACAGGCGCTTAAGAAAGGATTACCCATGAGTTCTACCATTAAGCTTGTAGCAAGTGATATGGACGGCACATTTTTACGAGATAACAAAGAGTTTGATGAGCCTCGTTTTAAGCGCATTCTTCATCGCATGACACAACAAGATGCACGTTTTGTTTTGGCAAGTGGTAACCAGTATATTCAGCTTAAACAGTCTTTCCCTGGCTATGCAGATACGCTTTCATATGTAGCCGAGAATGGTGGATATGTTGTTGATTCGGGCGAGCTTATTTATACCGCTCATTTGGACGAAAAAGATCTACGTGCCATTTACAATACCGTTATGCCCGACCCCAATTTGTACACTATTTTTTGTGGAGAACACGCGTCGTACATAGAAAAACGCCATGCAACGCCAGAATTTATAGGGTTGGTAAAATATTATTTTCCATCTCTAGAAATTGTTGATAATCTTTTAGAGATCAACGATAACATTCTTAAAGCGTGCGAAGTTATGCAACCCGACGATACCGACTCGTATTATCAGATGTTGCGCGCGCAACTCCCCTCGCACATTATTCCTACCACAAGTGGTCACGGGTCTATTGATCTTATTTTGACAGGCATCAATAAAGCGTTTGGAATAGATTTACTGGTAAAACGCTGGAATATTACACCTGAGGAATGTATTGCATTTGGTGATGCTGCAAACGATATACAAATGCTTTCGTATGTAGGCTGCGGATATGCGATGGCAAACGCTATGGACGGAATAGTTGATTATGCTCAAAAACAAGCACCTTCAAATAACGATGATGGCGTTCTTGAGGTTCTAGACACGCTTTTTTAGGCAAGATATATACGCGTCATCTTTTAACGCGTGCTGTTAAGCAAAACCTCGTTTTACGAACTTTTTGCGCACATATGCAAAAAGTTCTTTTTTTTGATATAGATGTGATATCATATTCATATCGGTTAGACAGCGCTATAAACGATATAACAACGTCATTGATAACTTTGCGAGAAAGGATCTGATATGACGCAAGAAAAAGAGATAAAAACGCTCAACGGATGGATAGTTGTACCTTTTGTAATTGCAGGTTATGCACTTGCAGTTTATGTCCTTATACAGTTTATATTGGAGGCCATACAGGCAGATAAGCTCCAACAAATCCCTTCATTCACATCCTTATGTATTGCACTTGTGCTCTTAGTTGTTACATTTATAGTAAACATGGGACTTTTTGCACTCCAACCTGGACAAGCACGTATATGCATTCTTTTTGGAAACTATAAAGGAACGGTAAAAACGGATGGCTTGCATTTTGCAAATCCGTTC
>CAMQEO010000060.1 GCA_946999785.1 uncultured Atopobium sp. | reverse complement strand
TGAATGATTGACTTTATCACAAGCATATGTGCTTCAATTTTTTGAGTATGAGCTTGTGTTTTATGTAAAGCATGCGCAAACGAAGACGGGCGCATGGTGTATACATATAAGTGATCTTCAATCAGAATAGTTTTTTGTGAGCGCGGATAGATATACATAAAAAATACCTGATCTTCACCCAAGCCAACACCTTCATCAAAATGCACGTTTTCGCGTTGAATAAACGAAGCAGCAAGTGCCACACGTACGCCAAAAGGCCGAGAATTACTATGAAAAATACAAGTGTTTGAATAACCGCTAAACTCACCCGCACGAGGCGTCTGTAATTCGCGCATGCTTATAGGCGTACACGTATCGGGCTCAACATCAAAACCAAAGGTAATAACCTCAGGATGCTTGTCAACAAAAATATCTACAATACGCTCAATGGTATGAGGCTTATAAGTATCGTCAGCATCAATGAACATCACAATGTCGCCAGTTGCTGCATAAATCCCACGATTTCGCGCGGCGGATGGACCTAAATTAGGCTGATCGATAACCTTGAAGCGCGCGTCACGCGCAGCAAGATCTTGGATAATCTCTAATGAGTTATCACGTGATCCATCGTTGACACATATGCACTCAAAGTTTGCATGAGTTTGCACGCGCAGCGAAGAAAGCGTTTGGATGAGTGTTTCTGCTGCGTTATAAACAGGCATAATAACAGAAACCAAAGGCGCTAAGGATGAATTTTGAAGCGTACGAGGGCGCTGCGTTGGCGTATTCATGAGCGTGCACGTCTTTCTTCCCAAGCAACAAATATGCCATATAAGCCAGCTAAGCGAAGCGCAAATACAAGTTTAGAAAGTATTGAATCATGACGCTTTTTTCTAAGATACAAATATGTTTGTGGATTGGATATAAGCTTTTTGACGTTAAGCGCACGCCAGCGATCTAAGCGCTCAGCAAATGCGGGATCTTTTTTTGCACGCGCACAAAAATATGTTTTAAGTGCACCAACAAATTCCAAAGCATGTTTATCATCAAGCCTGTCTAAATACCATAAGCAACCATTTACACAAGCTGTAAGAGAAGCTGTTTGCAAAAATGGATTTTGTGGGGCAAGTGTTTGTGCCAAGGCATCAATGCGATCAAACTCGGCTAATAACAAATCTTTTTTAGTAAGGGAATGTATAGATGATGCTTCGCGATCCTGTCGGTACATAATAATCGGAAAATCATCCACAACGCAGCTTTGAGCACGTGCAAACACCTCAAAACTAAACGACGTATCTTGAAAAGAAGCTCCTGGCGTAGAAGAAAATCGTATGTGATGTGCTTCAATAAGCTCTACTCGCGCGTAGAGTCCCGACCAAAGGCTTGGCATAGTGATAAAAAAACGCAGGTCATGTGAGGGATTTATAACACGATTATGCATTTGCACGGGAAACTGATTAACGTGTTGTGTGATGCCTGAGTTGCTCCACCACATCTTAAAGCCACAGTGAAGCGTATCAGGATGATAGGTACGAGCAAGCTCGCTCATATGCGTGAGTGCACCCTCGCACATACAGTCATCGGATTCTAATATGGCAAGATAATCACCGCGCGCACGCTCAATGCCATAATTAAGCGTTGCACCGTAGCCCGAATTTTCTTTATGGAATGCCTTAAACCGCGCATCCTTGCGAGCATATTCATCAACAATATCTTGTGAGCCATCGGTAGAGCCATCGTCTAACAAAAGCGCTTCAAAATCTTTAAAATCTTGTGACAAAAGTGAATCTAAGCAAGCACGAAGGTATTCACTAACATTATAAACGGGTATAAGAACGGATATAAACGGCATACATGTCCTTCTTTAATGGCGAGATCGTACACGATGTTTAATAAAGGCTGCCACACGCGATAACGCATAATTGAGGCCATAGTGCCTACATAACCTGTAGGTATCGCCCATAAGGGCACAGATGTGTTGCTTTTGGTTAAATGCAACACGAGAGTTATTCATAAAAGAAGCATAGCGATTACGCGCCGCACGAGATAGATACGGCATATCCTTAACAAGTTTAGGATCAAGCTGTTGATAAAGTTTACCAATGTAATGTAGTGCTTTATCGTGATATACCTGGAGCGCGCCATTGGCAATAGCATCCTCAACATAGGCAAAGCCAACCGTATAAAGCCCTTTAAGGATGCCTGCATCGCAGATATTGAGCTCTTGGGCAATATCATGCATGTCTTGCCAGCGCCTAAAAGGTAAATCCAACGACTTAAGTGCGGAAGAAGATCCTGGAGCAAGATAGCGATAATGATAGTATGCATTATCGGTATATACAATTGAAGACGCAAGATTAAGCACTTTAAAGTTAAAAGGCGTATCGACCCAGCCAGCACCTGGAACTTCTTGGAATCGTATGTGTCTCTCATCCAAAAATGATTTTTTATAAAGTGCAGACCAAATTGAAGGATGATGTTCAAGCAAACGAGGACAATCTTTAAGCACAAAGGGCTCAGAGCCTATACAAAGCTTTTTATAATAACTGCAATGTTCAGTATGCTCAGAAGCAGTATCTGGATTAAACACACACCAAAAAGACGATTTCACAATATCAGGAAACTGATAACGTGTAGCCAGCGCAAAGAGATCGTCATACATATGCGCTTCTACCCAATCATCGGGTTCAAAAATTGCAACATAGACACCTCTTGCCTCAGATATACCCCTATTAACAGTTGCACCATATCCTTGGTTTTGCTTATCGATAATGCGAATACGCGCATCTTTTGCAGCAAACTCTTTCATAATCGCAAGCGAAGCGTCAGTTGAACCATCATTGATGAGTAAAATTTCAAGATCACAAACATTGTTATTAAGCAGTGATGATAAAGCCTGCTTGAGATAGCGCTGGGTATTATAGCACGGAACGATAACAGAGACGTCGCATGAAGTGCGTTTATCGCAGGCAAGTTTTTCGTTAAGAGTAGCAGTTTGGATATCCATAGTTATCGCTCCAACTTTTTGTATGCCGCACAAACTTCTGCTGCGGGACCTAACGCACGTTGCACACCGTGCTCGATCCAACACGCACGATTACATACACGCTCAATAAGTTCAATGGAGTGACTTACTAACAAAACAGTAACGTTATCTGATTCAACCAATTCGGCAATTCGTTGCTCACATTTTTGCTGGAACAAAAAGTCCCCCACCGATAATGTTTCATCAACAATTAAAATATCTGGCTCGGTAATAGTTGCAATGGCAAACGCAATACGTGCAACCATACCAGACGAATAATTTTTAAGTGGTAACTCAAGAAAGTCTTTAAGCTCAGCAAACTCAACGATCTCATCAAAGTGCTCATCAATGAACGACTTTTTATAACCAAGCAAAGCGCCATTCAGATAAATGTTTTCCTTAGCAGTAAGCTCTTGATCAAAGCCTGCTCCAAGTTCGATAAGCGGCGCAATCGTACCCGTTACGCTACATGTTCCTTGACTTGCACCCAAAACACCTGCAATAATTTTAAGCATGGTAGATTTTCCTGAACCGTTAGTACCCACCAAGCCAAATGCTTCGCCCTTCTTTATCTGAAAATTGATGTGATCAAGCGCTCTAAATTCCTTAAAACGTAGTTCACGACGCGCAAGAGCAATAAAATACTCTTTTAAAGAATTAAACTGCTCGGACGCAATATTAAAAATCATCGAAATGTCGTGCACGTCAATAACAGTTGGCGTATCGGGCGTTAAATTGGCAAGCGAAGGTTTAACCAAAACGGGTCTTGAACGCTTATGATGAGAACCGTATACAAACCAGGCGCTCATTGTTTGTTGTTCGTTATTTTGGTCAAAAACATCAACAGTTATGAGATAGCGACCATCGCAAGGAAGTTCAAAATCCCAAAAGGGAGCCTGTGTGAGCTCGCCATTTGAACCACATAAACCCTCATCTTCTAAAAACCAGTGATATTGATAGCTAAAAGACAACGGATGAACAAGGTTATCTGGTTCAAAATTAAAGCGTCCATACATCTCAGGTGAAGTGGCTTGACCTTCCATGGGAATAGACGTTGTGACACGCACTTTATCTATTCCATCAGGCGAAACTATATGGCACAAAAGTTGCGCCTGCCACAAGGATTGCTTACGGGCAGCTGCTTTAGATGAGTCAGAATTGGAAGACTCACGTAATGCGGATTGGTGAATATCAGTTTGTGTAGTAGTGTGCATAAAAACTCCAAGTGTACGAGACACTGACTTTACTATTGTACGATATTTTCCTAGAACCTAAAAGAAAACATCGTATTTGAGACAACTCAATAATCAAAACTAAATGAACAGAATAAAACGCTTTTCATGCGATGAAAAAACAAGCCATCCAAGTGCAAGAGAAATCAACGAGCATACAATACAGGCAAAATTTAGCTCCAAAGAAGGCATACGACCGTAGAGTAAAATTTCGCGGATAAAATTAACGTAGTGATACATGGGATTAAAGGTTTCAAGATTTCTAAACCACAAGGGTAAGATTTCTTCAGAATAAAAAAGTGGCGTAGCGTAGGTCCACACCGTAAGGACAATAGTCCACAGATGCATAATATCTCTAAAAAATACAACTGCTGCCGAAAGCAAAAACGAAAGACCAACACAAAACGTGCCAACATACACAATAAAAAGCGGAAGCAACAGCGCAAAACCCGTAGGCGCAATACCAACAAAAATCATAACAAACGCAACGGCAATAAGTGAAAACGAAAAATTAACAAGCGCAAATAAAACTTTTTCTATAGGAAAAACAAAACGATTAATACGAACTTTTTTAATTAAAGACGCATTATCAATAATAGAATGCATGCCGTAGGTGGTAGAATCTGCCATCAGAGTAAAGGTAATGTTACCTAAAATAATATACAAAGGAAAACTTGGAATTGAGGATGAAGAAAACCGCAGCATAGCCGTAAAAACAATTGCCATAACAACCATCATGAGCAAGGGATTCAAAACGCTCCACAACACACCTAAAGCGCTTCGACGAAACTTAAGCTTAAAATCGCGCGACACAAGCTGCTCAATAATAAACCAATCCCTGCCCCAAGGATCAGACCATGTTTCTTTGCGAATTTGTTCATGCGTTGTATCTTGCAAAACTACCCTCTTTATCCAAATGCGATCACAACAATAAAAATATTTTACCAAGAGCCACTCAGAGGTAAATTTAATCTTCTGCCTAATGGTAACATACTCACAAGCATATTCATCTAAAAAAGAAAAGCCGCCAAAGGCGGCAATTCTTAAGACTTACAGACTCAAGCTTTTAATATAAAAGCAGCATTACTGCAACACAGATGCAGACATGTTTAGTGCGCAGGATCGCTTACATCATGATCGGAATGCGCTGCTTTGTCTGCTGATACAGATGCAGGCACGTTTGAGTTTGATGCTTTGCCCAATTCGGCAGGTGCCTGTTGAGATGGTGCCTCCGAGATAGGCGACGCAGTGCTAGATTTCACAGTGCTTTGCGCTTGTGCAGGTGACGTGGTGCTAGAATCTGTAGAATGTTGCACTGGAGCAGCTGCACTCTTGCGTGACTTAACCTTATCTTTTAAGAACGAATAAGTTGTACCATAAATCGTAACAGTACCATCATCATTAAAGACCGCAGCATGAATTGAGGAATTAACTTCCAAGTGAAGCCATGCTTCATCAAAATCATCGGTTGATACACCAAATTTTTTACACAGCTCTGCCTTTACACTTTCAAGAGTTGCCTTTAAGTTTCCAATCTTAGTGTAATCCTCAGGCGTCAAATGAAACTTTTCATAAGCTGAAATATCTGACACCCTTTTAGCAGCAGTGCCATCGGCATAGAATACCCAATAAAAAACACTGCCATACTCTCCATACGTTTCGTCTTTAACAATACGAGATGGCTTTTTGACGTTATTATCCACAAGCCAATCTTCCGCAGAATGTCCTTCATACTCTTTTTGAAACTTCTTATTAGTGTCGTCTTGGGGTTGACTTTGTGGATGATCAATAAGCCATTTAAGCGTAGCAACCACATCGCGTGCAGTAATTTTCTTTGTAGCAAAGTACGCAGCGTCTGCCTTAACGCTTTTAATGATATCTTCAAGTGCGTGTGAGTGAATATGTGGATTATCTGTCATATGCCATGCATAAAAACGATTAGTTTTTGCATCGTAGGCTTTCATATATTTAAGATCGGCAAAAACCATGTCCAAATCAGCAAGAGAAACTTTGTTTGCACTGGCAACATCGTTATAGTCAAATAAATCACCTTCTTCAACTACAACGTTGTCAACATTTTTATCGTAGTCCCCTACAAATGCACCCGTGAACATGGAACTAGGATCGGTATATACCACATATTCATGATCGTCACTATCATATACATGCCAGTGATCTCCGTGCTTTAAAATCTTTACAATATTTTTACCCCTGATTTCATCAAGACCGCTATGCACCTCTACAAGATCTGGAATATTAGGAACAGGCGAAGAACTTGATGAATCTGACGAAGATCCATAAGAAGGCGAAACGTTGTAATCTTGACCGCCGCCAAATGCAGGATGCGTATATGATTCATGGTTATGAGAACCTGTATAGGTACCTATCGTAATATTTGGATAGTAAGAGCTGGGGTCGGAATACGTTATGAACTCACGACCGTCACTGGTATACACATGCCAATGGTTTCCGTGCTGTAAAATTCTCACAACTTGAACTCCCATATCAGTAAGCTCACTGTTAGACACAACTGAGTGAACGTCACGCAAATCTTGGGTGGTATGGGCAAGTGTAGGATCTTTGTAGGTGATAATTTCGCGGCCGTCCTTTGTAAATACGTGCCAGTGATCTCCGTGTTTAATGATTTTTACAATATCGTTTGCGTCAACATCGGGAGCATCAAGTAACACGTCAGTTGTGGTATCAGCTGCATATGTTGTAGTCTTTTGCTTAAACTCAGTTGGAGTTGTTATTTCATTTTCGAGCTCTTG
>CAMQEO010000059.1 GCA_946999785.1 uncultured Atopobium sp. | reverse complement strand
ACAGAAGGAACAGCAGAGCCAATATCATCAAATAAAAAAGGATTCATATCACTTAAAAATGAAGTTAATTCTTCACTTTTATTTTCTTTCCAATAATGATTTAACGCGTAATAAACCATAGAAAACAATTCAAACTTGTTCACAACTATTCCTCCCATGGATCATTATTTAATCCTGTCCTATCACTCCATTGTCTGGGAATACTATTTTTCCTCCCTCATTTATTACCTGGTTCTGATGCCTAACCCAATCCTGAGTACCATCTACGTTAATCCTAGTATGCCAATCATTACCATACATGTCTTTACCAACATGAAAATGCTCATCATTTGCCAATTCAATTAGCATCTTACTCATTCTCTTCCAGTAGAAAATTTGGTAAATATTTGTGTATAATCCCTTCTTGCGAAAAATTCAGTGCGTCCATCGACAAAACATATTTAGGATAATTATCCTTAACCAATCGGTAAACACCAAATTCCCGGCTACGAGTCTCTTCGCTAGCCATCAAATAAGAAACTTGATAATACTCGGTTTCACCTTGTCTAGTAGCAATGAAATCGATTTCTTGATTATTAATACGACCAACTTGAACCTGAAAACCACGAGACAAAAGTTCAATATAAACAATATTTTCTAGAATACGTTCAATTGATGCAACATTTGAGAAACCTACTGCTTGCCTAAAACCATGATCTGTTACATAATATTTTTCCTCAACCGTCAATAACTTTTTTCCAGCACTATCATAGCGTGGAACTTTTTTTAGAAGATACGCCGCTTGGCAAAAATTCAAGTAGTTTAAAATGGTGTCGACTGAAACTTTACGATTTTCGCTCACAAAATATTTACGTAAACTGTTAGCTGAAAAACTTTGTCCAATATTGTCTAAACAAAAAAGCAAAATGCGATTAAACACGTCAACATCTCGAATCGAATTGTATTCTAGTATATCCTTAACAACAACAGTGTTATAAATATCGTTTAAATATCTAAAACTTGACTCTTCTTCGCCATTAAAATAATGAAGAGGGGGCATACCACCAATCTTGATATAGAGCTGAAATAAGTCCTGTATGCTTAAATTCAAACTTTGATACAAATTTACGAATTCGCTAAAAGTAAAAGGAAGCACCTCAAAACTTACGTAACGCCCTGAAAGCAAGGTGGCAAGTTCGCCGGACAATAATTTTGAGTTAGAACCAGTCAAATAAATATCGCAATCATAATCAACTCTAAGCGCATTTATAACACGTTCCCAGTGAGAAACTAATTGAATTTCATCAAAGAAAAAATATACTTTACCTTCGATTTGTTGACTACGTTCGGTAATTAATTTATGCAAATCAAAATCATTTTTCACAGATAAGTATTGAGCTGATTCTAAATTGATATAAATAATACGACTTTGAGGAACGTCTGCAAGCAATTCAGATTGAATCATTTTTAACAAAGTGGACTTTCCCACTCGTCGCATACCTGTAATCACCTTCACAATAGGTTTGTCAATAAAGGGTTTGATTTTATTAAGGTATTTTTTACGCAGTACGTACGGCATATCATCGCACCTCTCGATTACAGGTTTGTATATACTTTCGATTATAGTCGATAAACGTATTGTTTCTTACAGTTGTTTCTATTATAAACGAAACAAATTAAAAATTCACCTTTTGGTTATATGCTTCAAACCCAAATGACATCCAAGTTCCGTAAGGACTACAAGCGCATCTTACGCAGCGGGCAAGCTAGATCTGTAAGCTATGCCGCTAATCATTCACGTATGTTGTGTTCCCTGGTTCAAAACTAGCGCGCTTAGCTTGGCTCACCGGAATGTAGAGTTTGGTCATAAACCCACCGCGGGCGCTCGTGCCGATCTCAACGGTTCCGTTGTGAGCGTCTATGATTTGCTGCACAATCAAAAGTCCTAGCCCGTGGCGTTGTTCAGTGGCGCTGGTATCACAGATCATATAGTGCGGCGCATGTCTGAGGGCCTCGAGCGTCTCAGCGGAGGTGCCTATGCCGTCGTCTTCAACGCAGATAACGCAATTACGGGTATTGCTGAGGGTCGATGCGCCGCCGTTGCCCGCCGAGATCAACGTATTGCCAACGCTTTCAGATGTAGATCCCGCGCTTGTGCCTGCTGAAATCGCCGCAGTGCCCCCGCCCGCGGAGGTCAGCACGTTCCCAGCGCTCGCGGCAAACGACACGGATACATAAATTGTGCAACCATCTTCATTGTGGCACATGCTATTTTGAATAAGATTTGCAACTGCTCGCTTGAGTAAACCCTGGTCGACACTGCCGATGCAGGTTGTCAGCTTTTCGCTCGTTTCCCATACAATTGCATACTCGTCCTGCATATTCATGTTGAGAAAATCCACAACAACCTGGCGCACAATACCAACAATATTTTCCTCTTTTTTCATAATTGGCTGCATCGTGTATTCGAGCTTTGAAGCAAGATTCAGGTCATTGATCAGATTTTTCATGCGTTCACCTTGGCGTGTAATCATTGTTGCTTTTTTGCGCTCATCCGGCAACAGATGAGAAGAATGTGCCAGCTGATCTGCATACCCCATAACCATGGATAGGGGTGTTCGAATATCGTGGGAAACTCCCGCTATCCAGTTTGCGCGCGCCATGTCCTTTTTTCTCAGCTGATTTTTTTGCTCCTGCAGCATATTTGAAGCAGAGTTGATGCATGTAGATATTTCCGAAAGCGCTCCTGTTTCTGGAATATGGACGCTTTTCCGTTGGATAGTCGTTGTATTCCCTGGGTAATTGGCTTAATCGATTTGAAAAGCTTTATATTTGCCACGAGATAGATACCGAGGATAACTAAAACATTGATGCCCAATATGCTAAGAGTAATCTGTGGCGCATGCGAAATCAAACTGTAATTCCAGCTTGCACGGGTGTGTTTCCAAAAACTGTTTTGAGGGAAGCCGAGGACAACAACTCCACGCTCATGTGTGCCTGTGTAGGTGGGATAATCTTTAAGATACCCCACGCTGAGATTCGCTATTTGTGACGCCGTATATTCACTTGGAATAGTGCTCGGGGTGTTTTGCGTTCTCCACACCACGTGTAAACTGGTGTTATCAATCAATATCGCCCAGGCGCCAGCGTGCGCAAGCTTTTCGGACACGCGATCTGGCAGCGCATACACTCCATCAGGAGACTCATACAGCTCTTTGCCAGCTTCTTGTGCCATATCGTAGGGGGACGCGTTGTTGTTGAGCGTATATCCCGACATGAGGATACCAAATACAATGATGTTCATAGCGAGAATCAGTACAGAACTGAACGCAAAAACACCTATAAAACGCCGTATGAGCTTGGGAATGCTGTTCATGCTAGTGCTTCTCCACAATCAGTTTGTAACCCAATCCCTTGACTGTTACCAACGAAGCGGGCTGCGATGGATTTTCCTCTATTTTTTCTCGAATGCGCCGTATGTGCGTCATTAATGAATTTTCGTATCCAAATGGATTGTTGCCCCATATCGCCTCGCACAACGTGTCGATCGTTACGATGCGCCCTGCGTTTCGATACAGGACCGAAAGCAGCTCGTGCTCCTTTGCGGTTAGCGGGATGTGGGCGTTGTTTTTGATTATTTCTGCTGCCGAAAAATCAATCCAACTGTTTTTTAGTGTCACAACAGGGCTTTCGCCTTTGTAGCTTCTTCGTAGAATAGCCAAGATGCGAAATACCAGCTCTTTTGGGAGAAACGGCTTCACCATATAATCGTCTGCGCCCAGGTTGAAGCCTCGAAACTTGTCCTCGTCCTCGCCGCGTGCTGTCAGAAACAACACGGGACAATCAGTCAATAGCCGCAATTGCTGCATGACATCAAACCCGCTCCCATCAGGAAGCATCACGTCGAGGATTGCCAGCTCAGGGGAGGATTTTTGAGCGGCTTCTAGGGCGCTTTTCACGCTTTTTGCGCACGTGATATGACGAAACCCATATTCAGTGAGAATCGAAACCACCATATCTAAAAGTTCTTGCTCATCATCAACAAGCAACACTCGCTTATTCAACAAATGCGTATCTTGACTCATGTTCAAACCTCCTTGGTTCCTATTATCCCACGTAGCTATTCATTTTTTGCATGATGAGCAAAACGTAAGGTAGATGTAAGGCAGCAGGAATGTTGCTGCAAGCTTGGTGCAATATCATAAACCAAAGAAAGGAGAAATGTTCATGAAGGAGAAATTGCTATGAAGCACATCATCATAACAGAAGCACTGACCAAAACGTATAAATCTTTTGTCGCGGTCAACAACGTTTCACTTCACATCAGAAAGGGAAGCGTATACGGTTTTCTTGGTCCAAATGGGGCAGGGAAGTCCACCACGATGAAAATGCTCTTGGGTCTGACTGCGCCCACGAAAGGCACGTTTACCATCGACGGGAAGCATTTCCCGCACGAGCGCCTATCGATCCTAAAAGAAATAGGCTCGTTTATCGAGTCGCCGTCCTTCTATGCAAACCTGACGGGTAGGGAAAATCTCGATATTATACGCCGTATTTTGGAATTGCCTAAAAGCGCTGTTGACGATGCGTTAGAGCTGGTGAGTCTTTCAGAATTTGGGGATCGTCTTGCAAAGGACTATTCACTTGGCATGAAGCAGCGCCTGGGGCTTGCTGGCGCACTGCTTGGTAGGCCGCCCATATTGATGCTGGATGAGCCAACAAACGGGCTTGACCCTTCCGGCATACACGAAATCCGAAACCTGATTAAGTCACTGCCGAACCTTTTCGATTGTACGGTTCTTATCTCATCGCACATGCTTTCTGAAATCGAACTTATGGCCGATGACATCGGCATACTCAACCACGGACGGCTGCTCTTTGAGGGGAGTTTGGACGCACTTCGCCAGTATGCGTTGCAGTCTGGTTTTGCGGCGGATAATTTGGAAGACATGTTTCTATCCATGATTGAGAACGACAACGCGCTCAGGAAACAAAAGGCAAAACTATGAAAACGTTTGGAGTTGATTCCATGAAAACCCTTGCAATAGAACTGCAGAAATGCAAACGAACGGGTTACATCCCGCTTATGATCGCGGTGGGTATTTTGGGCGCTGCCTACGCGTTTGCAAATTTTGCCGTCCGAAAAGATACGCTCTTACGGCTGCCTCTTGCCCCCATGGATATTCTTCTTACGCAGCTATACGGCATGATTATGGTGCTAACATGTTCGGCATTATTGTCGCGGCGTGCGGAATATATCACGTGGAATTTAAAGGCCGTGCGGTGAAAAAAATGTACATGCTGCCTGTAAGCACGAGCGCCTTGTACTTCTGCAAGTTTTTGCTGCTCACAGTACTCTTTGCGATTGCGGTGTGTCTGCAAAATTTGTCGCTTATGCGTATTGGTGTAAGTGATTTACCTGCAAATACCTTTGATATGTCGGTGCTTGTGATGTTTAGCGTCTATTCATTTCTTACGTCGATGCCCGTGTTGTCCTGCATGCTTTTTGTATCGTCGCGATGTGAAAACATTTGGATACCGCTAGGAATCGGCGTAGCAGGCTTTTTGAGCGGAATGGCGCTAGCTCCCGCAAACAACGCTTTCTTCCTGGCATCGCCTTTTGTGATCATGTTACAACCTGCGGTTGCTATGAGCGCCGAGCCCAACGGCGTGGTTGCGGCGGTGGCTTTCGCAGAAACACTATTGTTTTTGTTCGCTGGACTGTGGACAGCTAAGTACCTGCACTATGAATAAGGAGGGTGAGCATGAGCTTTTGTGAGTTACTGACCATTGAGTTTATAAAGGTTAAGCGCAGCAAAATTATGCCTTTGATTTTTATAGCCCCGCTTCTGGTAGTTGCATCTGGTGTCGCAAGCCTGCAGAGGTATTTAACACCGGAGTATACACATGCATGGGCGGCTATGTTTATTCAAAGTGCGCTGGTCTATGCATATTACTTGCTGCCGCTGAGCATGATCATTGTCTGTGTGATGATCGCAGGACGGGAAACAGCGCATAATGGGATGCTGAAAATGCTGGCGCTGCCCATCAACCGCCACGCGCTTTCTGCTGCAAAATTTTGCGTATTGTTGTTCTACCTGCTTATGGAAGTTGTTGTATTTTTTGTTGTGTTTGTTGTCGCGGGGCTTATTGCTGCTGGTAGCACAGGGATGAGCGAAACGATTCCTGTTCAGTACCTTGTACAGTGGTGTTGCGTGTTGTTCGTGACTATGGTGCCGAGTTGTGCTGGTATGTGGGCAATTACCGTGCTTGTTGAGAAGCCTCTTGCGTCCATTGGACTCAATATACTTCTTGTTATTCCTGGTGTTTTAGCAGCTAATACGCCTCTTTGGGTGGTTTATCCTTACTGCTATAGTGGCTATGTGGTGACTCGGGCGTTACATGCTGCGAACGCCATGGGGGCAGGCGATGGTGTGCCGCTTTTTCCGTTTGTACTGTGTGCGCTTGCAATTTCTACAGTGACGTTGTGGGTGGCCATCATGCGTTTTGGGAAAAAAGAGATGCAGTAACGGTGCGGCATCGGTGCGATATCGGCGTGGCATTGGTGCGGTAAGCAGGCACAAGCTAGTGGCAGCCAACGTGGCGCCAAACTTACCGCGCCCGCGTACCCGTATTTCGTCTGTCCGCCCACCTGCTTTTACAAAACCGGTTGAGCAAAATTGCAAAAATACCCCGTTTGACACGAGTTTTGAGTCCAAAATTTGTCCTTTGGAGCAATTTTGAGAACCGTGCAAAACAGCCCCAACGCTCTTACCTGGGTAAATGCAGAACAGCACTTTCCGAAATGAGCGAAGCGAGCATACAAACTCGTGTCAAACGGGGTATTTTTGTAATATGGAGCAAAAAGTTTTGTAACATCTCGCCCGAAACTGTTGTCCGCAGCGCTATACGCCTTGCACCCCCCCCCCGAAACTGTTGCCAAGAAGTGTTGCAAGAAGCGCCTGTCGCGCCTGACCAGCTGCAAGGCCCGCAGACACCGCAGCACACAACTTATAACACGTTTCCAGTGAGAAACGAATTGAATTTCATTAAAGAACGATTACAGCTTTGCGTACTATTTCGATTATGGTCGATAAATTTATTGTTTTTTATAGTTGTTTCTACTATAAACGAAATGAATTAAAGATTCGCCTTTGAGGTTTATGATTAAAACATAAAACGCTGTTGGTAGCATAAAAAAGCAACAGCTAAATGAGGGAAATAAATTTACACCACTTTTAGGGCTTGACCCTGCTCTCCATTAGTCATGTTTTTTATCTCAACAAATAGTATGAGAAAAATTATTAAAACCAGACCAACCCATTTACTACTTATTACGAAGCAAACCAACCAACTTTCATAAATTCCTTATCTCCAATACGGAACTTTTTACTGTTAAACGCCATTCCCATAATCCTGCTAATAATATACTCATCGTTTATAAGCACGAAATACTGCTTATCTTTTTTA
>CAMQEO010000058.1 GCA_946999785.1 uncultured Atopobium sp. | reverse complement strand
CTAACTTGGGATCTATTGCTCACTCAGTAGGAAAAGTTGTTGTTAACAATGCAATTGCAATGGGTAAAGACGACGTCGAGGCCCTCGAGAAACTCGTTTCTTTGGGCGTTGAGTTTGATGTTCGTAAAGTTCCTGCTGACGCACCTGAAAACTTTAACGCTTTGCTCCAAAAAGCAAAGTCTGAGTTGGCATAAAGGAGGATTTCATGCCTATCATTAGTTTGATTTTGGTAGTGATCGTTGCCTTTTTTGCAGGTATGGAAGGTATTTTGGACGAGTTCCAATTCCATCAACCACTTGTTGCCTGCACCTTAATTGGTATCGTAACTGGTCATCCCACCGAAGGTATTGTTTTGGGCGGTTCATTACAGATGATCGCTCTTGGTTGGGCAAACATCGGTGCTGCAGTTGCTCCTGACGCAGCTCTTGCTTCTGTTGCTTCTTCCATCATTATGGTCTTGGCCCTCAATGGTGGTGCTCAAGACACTCAAACCGCTATCAACACTTCCATTGCATTGGCAATTCCTCTGTCAGTAGCTGGTTTGTTCCTTACCATGATTGCTCGTACCATTGCTATTCCTATCGTTCACGCGATGGACACAGCCGCCGAGAAGGGCAACATTGCAGCTATGGAAGCATGGCAGATCATTGCAATTGCTATGCAAGGTCTTCGTATTGCTATTCCTGCAGCTGCTTTGTGCTTTGTTCCTTCTGAAGCTGTTAAGGCAGTACTCGACCAAATGCCTGCATGGCTTGCAGGTGGTATGGCGGTCGGCGGTGGTATGGTAGCTGCCGTTGGTTACGCAATGGTTATCAACATGATGTCCTCTAAAGAAGTTTGGCCCTTCTTCATTCTTGGTTTTGTTATTGCCGCACTCAAAGGCCTCACCCTTATCGCACTCGGTGCCATCGGTGTTTCTCTTGCTATCATCTACCTCGGCCTCAAAGAAGTTGCTTCTCACGGTTCGGGTAATGGTGGATCGCAAGATCCTCTAGGCGACATTATCAACGACTATGAATAACGAAAGGAGCGAAAACATAATGGCAGATCAAATTAAACTTTCTCAGTCAGATCGTATGGCTGTTGCATGGCGCCATCAGTTCCTTCAAGGTTCATGGAACTATGAGCGTATGCAAAACGGTGGTTGGTGCTACTCCATCATCCCCGCTATCAAAAAGCTCTATCCTGCAAAGCAGGACCAGATTGCTGCTTTAAAGCGCCACATGGAGTTCTACAACACGCACCCTTATGTATCGTCTCCTGTAATGGGTGTTACTCTTGCACTTGAGGAAGAGCGCGCAAACGGAAACCCCGTTGATGACGCAGCTATCCAAGGTGTGAAGGTTGGTATGATGGGTCCTCTCGCTGGTGTTGGCGACCCAGTATTCTGGTTTACCCTTCGTCCAATTTTGGGTGCTTTGGGTGCTTCTTTGGCATTGGGTGGAAGCATTGTTGGACCTTTGCTCTTCTTCATTGCTTGGAACGTTATCCGTATGGCATTTATGTGGTACACGCAAGAGTTTGGTTATAAACTTGGTACCTCAATTGTTAAGGACGTGTCTGGCGGTCTTTTGAGCAAGATTACCGAAGGCGCTTCAATCCTTGGTATGTTCATCATCGGTTCTCTAGTTCAGCGTTGGGTTTCCATCAGCTTTACCCCGGTTGTCTCTAAGATCACCCAGGCTCCTGGTGCATTCATCGACTGGTCCAAGATCGAGCCAACTGCAGACGGTATCAAGAGCGCTATTACTCAATACAACGCTTTAGGTGTAAACGGCCTTGACCAAGTTAAGGTTACAACCCTTCAACAAAACCTCGACCAGCTTATTCCTGGTCTTGCAGCTGTATGCCTTACGCTTTTATGCTGCTGGTTGTTGAAGAAGAAAGTTTCTCCTATTGTTATCATCCTTGCACTGTTCTTGGTTGGTATTGTGGCTCGTTTAGCTCACGTTATGTAATGCGTTTTAGCAATAACTGAGTGTTTGAAATAGCGCGCGCATGTAGTATGCTACGTGTGCGCGCTTTTACTACAAAATGAAAGAGGAAAAATGGTTTCTTCTCAAAATACAAAAGTTGATCTTACTATCAAGGCGGCATCGTTTTTAGGACTTACCACCTACGGCCACGTTATGATTGGTGATAAAGCCTTTGAGTTTTATAACGAAAAAAATCCTGCTGACTTTATTCAAATACCTTGGGAAGAAATCGATTCGGTAGCCGCTTCGGTGCTGTTTAAGGGCAAAATTATTCCTCGCTTTATGATCCAAACTAAAAAGACGGGAAAGTTTTCTTTTTCTACCAAGGACAATAAAAAGACCTTGCGTGCTATACGTACCTACATTTCACCAGATCGCATGTATCGCTCGCTCTCTTTTTTGGATGTAGTTAAACTAGGAATTACAAGAATTTGTAAGATGCTAACTTCACCGTTCAAAAAATAATTGTGTTTGGGCAGGGAAGTACGTGCTATGCACACCATATGATGCACTACATGCTGCACTATATGGTGCGCTTTTTTATATAAACGTCCGTTTTATGTGTCTTTGCAGAGTATAGCTATGAGGCGCGTCCATGATTTGAATACGATGTGTTTTTCTCAATGTAGTCTCGTGCAAAATGTAGAATTACATGGTAACCTAATTTAGTTATACAAAATCTATTCTACTTGCTTCTTGGTGCAAGTTTTAACAGAAAGTGAGTGCATCGTGGCAGCAATTTCAACTGCAGACTTCCGTAACGGAATGGGTCTTAAGATTAATAACAAATACTACACCATTGTTGAGTTTCAGCATGTAAAGCCTGGTAAGGGCGGTGCTTTTGTTCGCTATAAGATCAAAGACCTTAAAAGCGGTCGCGTTATCGATCAAACATGTAATGCAGGTTCTAAGTTTGAGAGCGTTCAGCTTATCACGCGTGAAATGCAATATCTTTATAACGATGGCGATTCGTTCTATTTTATGGACAACGAAACATACGAACAAATTCCTGTTTCGGCAGATTTCATTGGCGATAATAAAAAATGGTTAAAAGAAAACGATAACTGCCAGCTCTTGTATGCTGATACCGAGCTTTTAGGTGTTAATCCTCCTATGTTCATTGAGGTAGAAATTACCGAAACCGACCCTGGCTTCAAAGGTGATACCGTACAAGGAGGAACCAAGCCTGCAACTATCGAAACTGGCGCGGTTATTGCTGTTCCTATGTACCTTAATCAGGGCGAAAAAGTTCGCGTTGACACACGTGTTGGTAAATTTGTAGCTCGCGTATAGGTTGTTTACGTTTAAAACTTTTAATTCCGTGGAATGTTGTATCATTTCACGGAATTTTTTGTCGCGCTTTTGTTTAGAGCTATTCTCTACTATACTTGATAGTAGTGGTTTGATTTCTGTAGAGGCAGCCGCGCTTGTGCTTGGTACATGCTATGTTGGTAGTACCTATCATTGCGTGTAACAGATATTGCACAAAGATCCGTTGGCGCACCTATCAGGAATATCAATCAAAACGTATTGAAGGGATATCCTATGAGTACACATGAGCTTTTTATTTCCGGCTTGGGTATTTCACAAAATGTTCTCCGTGCAATAGTTGTAAAAGCAGTAAGCCATATCGAAGGCGTTGCGCAGGTAGGCGGCAACGATATTACGTCTAACCTTATTTCGGTGTTTACGACCAAGTCTTTGCCAGAGGATAAAGCTGTTGAGGCTCGTGTCGAAGACGATAAACTTTTTGTAGATGTCCATATTGCCGTTTTTTATGGATATCCTTTTGTGGGTCTTGCACAAGAAATTCGTTCATCTGTTGCAACAGCTTTGCAAGAACAGCTTTCTTGCGAAATTGGTGCTATCGACGTATATATTGACAGTTTAGTATTTCCCAAGGAGTAGTGAATAACGTGCCAAAAAAGGTACAATTTGCAGGAAGAACTCTTGCGCGCAGCCAAGCGCTTCAATTGATGTTTCAGGCTGAATCAAGGAACATGCAAGTTTGTGATGTTCTTGCTACAAACTATTTATTGTCCGAAGGTCCCCTTGATGACTTTGGGAAACGCTTAGCTCTTGGCGCTGATGAGCTGCGTGACAAGCTTGATGCGCTTATTTCTCGCGTAATTACCAACTGGAATCTTAATCGCCTGCTAAGTGTTGATCGCAACATTTTGCGTCTTGCACTCTACGAAATGATAAAAGTAGACGACGTGGATATTGCAGTAACTATTAACGAGTCGGTTAATTTAGCAAAAGCTTATGGCACCGATGAATCTTCGCATTTTGTCAATGGTGTTTTAGGACAAGTTGCGCGCATGATGGAAAACGGGCGCGATGTATTAGAAGATGTTTCTACATCTGATGAGTCTGTGTCCATGTCCTCTGATAGAGATTCAAGCGCTGCTCAGAACACTATTGATGATCCTGTATCCACGCCCACTACAGAAGATGTACCAGCAGAAGATGCTGATAGTGATGCTGCTTGTGCACATAATGCAAACGCGTCTCACAAAACACAGCTTGCTGACACTGATATAACAAGTGATTCTGATGTTCGCGCATGTGTACGCAGCGCTGTTGATGAGTTCTTATCGCACAAAGATAACGTTTTAAAACTCTAAGGTATGTATATGGCACAGCTTTCATCACAAGATTACACAAGCTTTACCGATATAAAAGCACGTCTTGAACAGATCATTACCTCGGTTAAAGACAAGGAAGTTTCTTTGGAAAATTCGCTTGATTTGTTTGATGAGGCAATTAAGCTTGGTTCGCGTGCGGTAGATATGGTTGATGCGGTAGATTTGGATGATAGTGAGCTTGTAGCTACGGATGCTGATACGGTATCCCATAAAAATACCCCTTCAGCCGATGTTGAAAACGATACTTCTGAGACTGATACTTCTTCGGATGATACTCCTGTAGCTGCTTCTTCCAATAACGATACATCTAAACCTAATAAGATGGAATCTTCTACCAACGCCAGCGATTCCTCACAAGAGCAGCCCAACTCATCTGAAGATGAACCTTCTCAACATGATGGCAACCAAGCGGCCGCTACGTCTGCGCATTAGTTTCAAAAAGAGCAGTGTATGAAGCAACGTCTTGACGCAGAGCTTGTTCAGCAGGGATTTTTTGCAACGCAAAAGGAAGCATATGCTGCTGTTTTAGCAGGGGAAGTTTCATCAGAACACGAACGCCTTACTCATCCAGGAAAACAGGTGCCAGCTGGCATATATCTCCACGTTAAAAGTCATATTCCATTCGTAAGCCGAGGCGGTTTTAAGCTTGTTCGTGCTTTGGAAGCGTTTGGTATAGATGTTCGAGGCAAAAAATGTTTGGATGTAGGTGCTTCAACGGGGGGATTTACCGACTGCTTGTTACAAAATGGCGCTGCTTGCGTTACTGCGGTTGATGTAGGCTATGCTCAATTTAGCTGGGAATTGCGCAATAACCCCAAGGTTGAACTCATTGAAAAAACCAATATTTGTGCTCCTTCGCTTCAAACACCTGATCATCTCTTTGATGTAGTAGTAAGTGATGTTTCGTTTACTTCCATTCAAACGATTATCGCTGCTGTGAATACGCTTATGAAGCCGCGCTCGCTTTTTGTTACGCTTGTTAAGCCGCAATTTGAAGTTGATAAAGCAGAAGTTGGATCAGGTGGCATTGTTCGCTCTAAGCGCCTGCACATAAAAGCCATTGAGCGTGCTTTGCATGCATGCACATCGGTGGGTCTTGTTCCTTTAGCTTTATGCCCAAGTCCTATTTATGGCCATAAAGGTAACCGCGAATTTTTACTTGCCGCTGGTAAAGACGCACGTCAATCTTCACCTTCTTCTGGTGTGTCATTAATTGACGCATCCTCTTCTTTAGATGTTTCATCTGTTGTTGATTCTGCAGAAGTTTCTGCGCGTCTATATCCATTATCGACATGGTTAGAGTAAAATAGCAACAGGCTATACGGTATAAATCACGTTATCAGGGAGGAGGGCGCGCGATGGTTAAGGTGGCAATTGTCCCTAATTATTCACGCCAAGAAGCTGTTTTAGATGCTTCTCGTCTTACAGAATTTCTTGAAAAACAATCTATTGAAGTTGTGTGGGCGCCCGATAAGAAGAAAACCAATGTTATTCCTCTTAATGTCGATGATACCGATTTAGTTATATCGTTAGGCGGCGATGGCACGCTTTTACGCGCGGCACAAATTACGGGTTATCGTGAGATTCCTATTTTGGGTCTTTCATATGGACATTTAGGATTTTTAACCAGTGCAGGTCCAGATGAGTTGCAAACCATGGTTCAGCGTGCGCTTGCAGGCGAGCTTCATGTTTCGCGACGCGCAACGCTGCAAATTACCTCGCTATTTTTGGATGAGCATGGACAAGAAATTGAGCTGCATAATTTTGCGCTTAACGATTTTTCGCTGAGTCATGGTAGTAAAGGTGACATGATCGTTTTTAATGTTGACGTATCAGGTCATCATATTGACACGCTTCGTGGAGATGGCTTTGTGGTGGCAACTGCAACAGGATCTACTGGCTATGCACTCGCCGCTGGAGGCCCTATTGTTACGCCTACCTTTACAGGCATGCTGTGTGTCCCCGTTGCGCCCCATACTATTCTAGCTCGTGCATTTCTTACCGCGTCTTCTGATGTTGTAGAAATTTCCATTTCAACCGAGCGCAATGTGGAGCGTCTCTTTTTTGCAGACGGCCAGCCCTTAGGGGCGCAGATGACTCCACTTTCTGCAAAAATAACGCGTGGTCAAGGTGATATTTTATTGCTCGAAGCATCGCCTTCAAGTTTTTATCAATCGGTTTCTCGTGTTTTTTACGGACAGGCATCCCATGATTGATGAACTCCATATTCAAAATCTTGCATTAATTAAAGATGTGCGTCTTCGTCCAGCTTGTGGTCTTACTGTGCTTACTGGAGAAACAGGAGCAGGTAAAACGGCACTTTTGTCCGCAGTTAAGCTTATAACAGGAGAGCGTGCAAATTTTGCTTCTATTCGCGAAGGAAGCACCGATTTACGTGTGGAAGCGCGTTTGATTTTTGACAACAATACCGATAATGACATAGTTATTGTTCGTGCGCTTGATACATCGGGCAGAAGTCGAATTACCCTGAATGACCATATGGTTTCTCTTGCAGGATTAGCCAAGAGTGCTGCGCCATCAATTGATATATGCAATCAACACGAACATCAAAAGCTTTTACAGCCTCACTATCAAGCCCAAATTCTCAACGAATGGGCAAGTTCTAACATTTTGCCTGTACAACAGCACTATCGCGAGGCATATGCTCAATACAGTAAGCTTGCAAACCAATTAGACGAGTTAACGTCACAAACCAGCGAGATGCAAGAAAAACTTGATGCGCTGCAATTTATGCTAGCGCGCGTAGCTGAGCTTAATCCGCAGCGTGGTGAATATGAGCAGCTCCAACAAGATTGTGCACGCGCAGAACACGCTCAAGATCTTATGGAAGCGCTCTACACGGCTCGAAGCGAGCTTATCGATGAAGACAAAGCGCGCGACAGTGCCTCAACGGCTCAAGAAGCTCTTGCGAGCGCATGTGCTTACGACGAAACGCTTGCGCCACTTGCAGATAGGCTTGCCGCCTGCGTTGCAGAAATGGAAGATATTGCAGACGAAATTCGTCATCATCTTGATGGTGTTGAGTGTAACCCCGAAGTTCTCAATGATATGCAACAGCGTTTACGCAATTTTCAGCAGATTATGCGCTCGTATGGCCCGCGTATGGAAGATGTTTTT